>WQXG01000051.1 GCA_009784975.1 Treponema sp. | reverse complement strand
CTTCGTCGCCTTTTTCACCAAAAATTTTGTAAAAAAGGAAGTTGTTTAGAGGGTCGAACTTTGCCGACCTGAAAGATATATTTTTCATACATATATATGGCACACAGATGCGTGGTGCTTGACCGAAAATGAAAATATTTTGAAAATTTTTAAGAATTTTTACCACGAACCAAACGAACACACACGAACGGGAGGAAAAATGGAAAAATCAGGCGGAAAAGGCAGCTGCTACTGGTTTTGGGAAGCAACAGCTACCACATTTTAAAATTGTTAAGTCACAGTCTGCGTCGTACAGGCATGGCGGGCTGCGGGGCTGCGGGCAGGGAAAACAATTTTTGCAGCTCCCTGCGAAAGAGACTTCGCAGAAGGCTCTGTAGCAGATTCCGGCAAATGTTTTCTCTGCACGCAGACCCGCAGCCCGCCATGCCTGTACGGAGAGGTATTTAAATATACATTTTTAAGTAACCAATATCCCGGTTCGGAGTTTATTTTATAAGTGAATTTGCAATTTCTACTTGACAAATTCACCATTAATATAAGAGAATTCTATAAAGAGATACCATTATGAGGAGTTATTCAATGGCTAAACGTATTATAGTGACAATTTTAATGATTTGTCTTGTTTTTGGGACAGCGGCGGCGCAGGCCAGAGAGACTGCCAGAGGGCATATAACCCAGGGGCAGGAACACATGGCTTCGGAGAACTTTGCGGGAGCGGTGGCGTCATTTGAGGCTGCACTCAGGCTGGAACGGAATAACAGGCAGGCTCAAACCCTGTTAAGAGAAGCGCAGGAAAAGAGGATGGGGCAGGCTTTTGCCAATGCTCAGGATCTTGTTAAAGAAAACAAGTTTCCGGAAGCTATTGCTCTGTTTAATTTGGCTATCCAATATGCGCCTCCGGGATATAATACCCGTAATATACAGACTGCCAGAAATGACGCGCAAAGGGCGATGGTTGAGTATAATGAACGGACAGCGCAAGCTGAAGCTCAGGCTAAGGCTGCAGCAGAGCAGGCTGAAGCCCAGGCTAAGGCTGATGCAGAAGCGCAGCAGACCCGGGAACGCACCGAGCAGTCTCAGCAGGCAGTTAAAAACGCGAATGAATTATTTATTAACGGACGTTATCCTGAAGCAATAGCCCTGTATGACAGCGCGCTTTCTTTGGGCGGGTTAACTGCGGCTGAAACTACAGAAACCCAGCGCCTTATCGCGGAAGCCCGTGAAATTCAGGAATTAATGACATCATTTAACCGTCCATTGCGCGATGAAGATTTTGATGTTTTACAAAACCGCGATGCAACCATTACTATTGTAAAATATAAAGCAGCAGGAAAGAAAACTGTAAGAATTGCCGGAACCGAACACTCTGTTTATTACGGTATTCTTAATGTAGGTATTCCTTCAAGGTTATATAATCAAAATGTTACGATTATAGGTCCGAATTCTTTTCAGGATATGGGGCTGACAAGCGTCGTTATCCCTGAATGGGTAACAGAAATAGGCGCCGGCGCGTTTGCAAATAACAGGCTGGAAAGAGTAACTTTTGGAATACGTCTTAGATTTATCAGAGGCGTAAATCCCGAAGGACGGATGGAAGTAGCGGCACCCGGCGCATTTGAAGGTAACACCAGATTAAACGCGATAACCATACCGAATACCGTAACAGAGATAGGAACAAGAGCTTTTAGAAACTGCGGTTTAACAACCCTTTCACTCGGCACTCAGGTTAATACAATCGGCGAAAGCGCATTCAGGGACAACAGATTAGCAGTTGTAACTTTGCCCAATAGCATAAGACATATAAGGCGTTATGCGTTCCACGGTAATCAGATACAGTCAATGACGCTTCCTCAGGGGATAGAAACAGTTTATGATGATGCTTTCACCAATAACCCGATGACAGCGGTTGTAATTCCTCCGTCGTTGGCGCAGTTGATTACGCTTAACGGACAGCCTTGTCCGCGTATCGGCGGAGATCATGTGCTTTTAACAGCGCACATTCCTTCTTTCCCGGATACTCTGGAAAGAGTAACCTTCCCTGCAAACGTAAACGACAGAAACTTAAACGGCTTTGAAGAAAACTTAAGAAACTTCTACATAGGACAAAACAGAGCAGCCGGAACTTATGTGAAAAGAGGACCAATCTGGTCAAGACAGTAGAGTGTTAAACAAATTGCTCTCTGCGCAGGCGGGGCGGTCTGCGGGTCAGCGTGCATGGAAAACATTTGCCGGAATCTGCTACAGAGCCAACATCCTGCATCCTTCGGATGCAAGGATGTAAGTCTCTTCCGCAGAGAGCTGCAAAAATTGTTTTCCTTGCCCGCAGCCCCACAGCCCGCCCCGCCTGCGCAATTTATACATTTGTTTAACATTTAAATAGCTAAAAATATTACCACTATAACTAAAATTTAAAAAGAAAGATTCCTACTTTATTTTTGAACATGTAAAATTGATATACCGTTGTGTGCTCAGGTCGGGCTGCGGGGCTGCAGGGCTCTGTAGCAGGCTCTTAGAAAAAGTTTTTGCACCATGCAGACCCGCAGCCCGACCTGAGCACACAGAGAGCAAATAAAATTATTTTTAACAAATTCTAATATTCTTCCCAGGCTTTAATTTCCAGTTCCGCTCCGTTGTGCAAAGTTTCCAGCGCGTCGATGAATTCCTTCGCAACCTTAATGTTGGTAAACAGCGGAATATCAAAATCTACAGCCATGCGGCGTATCGTATAATCGTTCTTTAATTCCAGAGCCGCGTTGTTTTTTGGGATATTGATTATCATGTCAATTTTGCGCTCTTTGATTAAATCCGCTATATTCGGGGTTTTCTTTTCCAGTGGCCAGGCAAGAGCTGTCGCCGGAACCTGATTGTCCAAAAGGAACTTTGCGGTTCCGCGGGACGCGAAAAGCGTATGCCCCATTTTAACAAGTTTGCGCGCTGAATCAAGGAAGTCAAGTTTATCTATAATCGGACCTGTAGAAAGAAGTATTCTTGCGTTTGCTTTTGGGATTTTGTAGCCGACAGAAAGCAGCGCTTTTAAAAGCGCGTCTGAAATGCTGGAGCCTATGCAGCCAACCTCTCCCGTACTTGCCATCTCAACTCCGCTGACAGGGTCTGCTCCGTGAAGACGTGAAAAACTGAACTGCGCGGCTTTTACCCCAACGCAATTTAATTCAAGGGCGGAGACCATCGACTTTTCTACATGTTCATCCAGCATGGCTTTAACTGCCATCTCGATCATGTTTACGCGGCTAACTTTTGAGCAGAACGGGAAACTGCGGCTAGAGCGCAGATTACATTCGATTACACGCACATGACCTCTTTGCGCGAGGAACTGGATATTAAAAGGACCTGTAATATCAAGCGCTTTGGCAATCTTTTCGCTTATTTCCTTTATTTTGCGCAGGGTTTCAACATACAGGCGCTGTGCGGGAAGAACAACAGTAGCGTCGCCTGAATGTACACCGGCATTTTCAATGTGCTCTGTGATTGCATGAAATAAAATATCTCCGTTTTTGGCAACAGCGTCTATTTCTATTTCCCTTGAGTTTTCTACAAACTTGGAAATAACAACAGGGTGTTCGGGAGAAACATCGGTGGCAAGATTTAGGAATTTTTCAAGGCTAGAATCGTCCCACGCGACATTCATGGCGGCTCCGGAAAGCACATAACTTGGGCGTATGAGCACGGGGTATCCGGCAGATTTTGCAAATTCTTTTGCAGACGCGTGGTTTGTAAGTTCTTTCCATTCCGGCTGCCCGATACCGAGTTTATCCAGCAGGGCAGAAAATTTATTGCGGTCTTCCGCCATATCTATGGATTGCGGTGTAGTTCCGTAAATGTGAACGCCGCAGTCATGAAGTTTTGTCGCAAGGTTATTCGGGATTTGCCCTCCCATGGATACAATGATCCCGTTGGGATTTTCGCGTTCATAAATATCAAGCACACGTTCAAGGGTTAACTCTTCAAAGTAAAGCCTGTCGCACATATCGTAATCTGTGGAAACTGTTTCAGGATTGCAGTTTACCATGATAGAGTGGCGCCCTGAATTTCTCACTGTTTGAACAGCGTTTACGCAGCACCAGTCAAACTCTACGCTGCTTCCTATTCTGTAAACGCCGGAACCAAGCACCATTACCCCGCGTCCCGAAGAACTTACATCATCCACCTGAACTGCCGCTGTCGGGGAGCAGGTGTTTCCGTAGGTCATGTAGAGGTAATTATTTTTTGCCTGGTATTCCGCGGCAAGTGTGTCAATTTGTTTGATAGCGGGTAAAATCCGATGTTCCTTGCGGAAAGCGCGTACTTCCATTTCGGATAATCCTGTGCAAGAGCCGATGCGCGCGTCGGAGAACCCAAGCTGTTTTGCGCGGGCGAGCAGAGGATTGGGTATTGGGAAAGAGGAATTGGTTTTTTTTGTTTTTACTGCCAGGTTTCTTAGCTGTTGTTCTGTTTTTTGAATGTTTGACAATTTGCTTAAAAACCATTTGTCTATTTTTGTTAGCTTGTGAATTTTGTCTACAGACCAGCCTTCGCACAGGGCGCGGTAAATAACATAAATGCGCCTGTCTGTCGGTTTTACAAGCGCTTCGCGGATTTTAGCGTCGAGGCTTCCGGGTTTTGAGAAACTGGCTCCGCAAAGAGAGTCGTCTCCGGAAAGACCGCATGCTCCAATGCCTGTCATGCGAAGGGCTTTTTGTATCGCTTCTTCGAATGTTCTTGCAATGGACATTACTTCCCCTACGGATTTCATTTCCGAGCCGATGCGTAAATCTACATTTTTGAATTTGGTAAGATCCCAGCGCGGCACTTTTACTACGATATAATCCAGCGCCGGTTCAAAGAATGATTTTGTAGCGCGGGTGATGCGGTTTTCTATTTCCAGCATGGAGTAACCTAGCGCGATTTTTGCGGCAATAAACGCAAGAGGGTAACCTGTCGCTTTTGAAGCAAGCGCCGAGCTGCGCGAAAGACGCGCGTTTACTTCGATTATGCGGTAATCTTCTGAAAACGGATCGAGGGCAAACTGGATATTACATTCGCCTATGATGCCAAGATGGCGTATAACGTCGATGCCGACTCTTCTTAGTTTACCCAGTTCTGAATCAGAGAGTGTCTGCGCGGGAGAGACAACGATGCTTTCACCCGTGTGTATTCCCAAAGGATCGAAGTTTTCCATGCTGGCAACCGTTATGCAGTTGTCTCCGGAATCTCTTACAATTTCAAATTCGATTTCTTTCCAGCCGCCAAGCCATTCTTCCACAAGTATCTGGGGAGCAGAGCCTGTTTCGTTTTTTCTGGCAAAAACCATCGTGCATTTTTTTGTAAGTTCAGCTTCATTTTTGCAGATGCCGGAACCGGCTCCTCCAAGTGTAAACGCTACGCGAGTCATTACGGGGTAGCCTATTTCTTGCGCGGCTTTTAAGGCTGCGGCGGTTTCGGTTACGGCAAAGCTGCGGGGAGTTAATGCTCCTATTTCGTCAAGACGTTTAACGAATAACTGGCGGTCTTCCGTGTCTTCTATTGTTTTTACCGGGGTGCCCAGCACCTTTACGTTGTTTTTTGCCAGAGTGCCTTCTCTTTCCAGCGCTACGCCGCAGTTAAGGGCTGTCTGTCCGCCGAAGGAGAGCAGCAGAGCATCGGGTTTTTCTTTTTCGATAACTTTGCGCACATATTCGGGTGTTACAGGAAGAAAATAAGTTGAGTCAGCCATACCTTCGCTTGTCTGAATCGTGGCGATATTCGGGTTAATCAAAATTGTTTTAATGCCTTCTTCGCGCAGCGCTTTAATTGCCTGAGAACCCGAATAATCAAATTCTCCTGCCTGTCCGATTTTTAATCCGCCCGAACCAAGTATAAGAACTTTGCTTGGGAGTTGAGTTTTGTGAGATGTATTGTTTGTCATTTTTTTGCTTCCTTTACCTGGTTGATAAAAATATCAAAGAGATATTCACAGTCGCGCGAACCCGGGCATCCTTCAGGATAAAATTGTACAGCGCTAAAGGGTTTGTTTTCGCAGATTATTCCTTCGATTGTGCCGTCGTTTGCATTTGTAAACCATTGTTTCCAGCCCTGAAGCAGGGTATTTGAGCGCACCGCGTAACTGTGGTTTTGTGTGGTGATATAACAGCGGTTTGTGCCTTCCTCGATGCTCGGCTGGTTCTGCCCCCTGTGGCCAAAGGGAAGCTTGTAAGTGTCTGCTCCTGCCGCAAGCGCGATAATAAGGTTTCCAAGCCCTATGCCAAAGATAGGTTTAGACGAAGATAAAGCGGTACGTACATTTTCGATTAGTTTTTTGTATTCTTTGGGGTCGCCCGGTCCGTTTGAGATTAAAAGCCCATCGTAATCAATGCCGCTAAAATCCAGATTGCACGGGATTCTGATAATCTCTACGCCGCGGCTTATAAGGCACCTTATTGTATTTGCTTTTACGCCGCAGTCAACAAGCGCTATTTTTAAACCTGCGTTTTTTGAATAGGTTTTAATTTCGTTAAGTGAAACTCCCGCATGATTGGACTGATTTATTTTATTTATGGAAACATCGGTTTTTCCTTTTTTATCGATAAGGATTTTTCCGCGCATTGTTCCGCGTTCACGAAGGCGGATTGCAAGCGAGCGTGTATCAATGCCGTAGATGCCGGGAATTTTTCCTTTTTCCAGCCATGATGATAACGAAATTTTACAGGAATAATGGCTGGGTTCTTCGCAAAGATCCGATACGATAAGACCTGCCGCCTGTATTTTTTCTGATTCAAGATATACGGGAATTCCATGTTCGTCAAAAAAAGGCGCGCCGTTCTTGTTAACAGGCACGCCACAGTTACCGGCAATCGGCCAGGTACATACGAAAATCTGTCCCTTACAGGCAGGATCTGTTATTGCCTGAACAAGCCCCGCCATCCCGGTATTAAAAACAACCTCTCCCGCGGCGGATTTATTCTTTCCAAAAGCCCAGCCTTCAAATTCACTGCCGTCTTCCAAAATCAGTTTTGCGGTTTGTAAAGTTTTATCTTTCATTGGTGCTCCTTGGCGGTTTGCGCCTTATAACCTTGCAGCTATTTTTTCTATAAAATCCCAGGAATTGAGAATCTTGGCTGGCGGAGGATCTGAAAGTTTTGCCAAATCTCCTGTCATTATTCCTTCTTCGATTGTATCCAATACAGAGACTTCCAGCCGTTTTGCAAAATCCGCCAAATCCGGCGTGCCGTCCAATTCGCCGCGTTTTGCAAGCGCTCCAGTCCACGCAAAAATGAGCGCTGCGGGATTGGTGCTTGTTTTTTCTCCTTTTTGCCAGCGGTAGTAATGCTGCTGCACCGTCCCGTGAGCCGCTTCGTATTCAAAGACACCTGATGGAGAAACAAGAACGCTGGTCATCATTGCAAGGCTTCCCGCGGCGCTTGCGATCATGTCGCTTTGAACATCGCCGTCGTAATTTTTGCATGCCCATAAAAAACCGCCCTCGCTCTTTACAACACGCGCCACAGCATCATCTATCAATGTGTAAAAATAATCGATGCCCGCTGCCGCGCACTTTTCTTTAAATTCGGTTTCGTATATTTCATTAAAAATAGTCTTAAAACGACCGTCGTATATTTTGGAAATAGTATCTTTTGTGGCAAACCAGACCGGCAGTTTTTCGCCGATGGCATAAAGAAAACAGGCGCGGGCAAAACTTCTGATAGAGTCGTCCATATTGTGCATTCCCTGCACGATACCGCTTCCCGCGAAATCCGCGACTTTTATGCGGCTCTCTGTCCCGTCTTTTTTTGTATAAACCAGCTCCACCTTGCCGGGCGCGTTTATTTCCATTTCTGCCGCTTTGTAAACATCTCCGTAAGCATGACGGCCAATGACAATCGGCGCTTTCCAGGTATTCACAGAAGGCTTAATCCGGTTAACGGAGATGGGTTTGCGGAAAACTGTCCCATCCAGAATTGCCCTGATTGTAGCATTGGGGCTGGGCAGCAGGTATTTTAAGTCGTATTCCTTTTTTCGCTCTGAATTTGCGGTAATTGTCGCGCATTTTACCCCAACACCCAGCTTTTTAATCGCTTCTGCCGACTTGACGGTTATCTCGTCATTGGTATCATCGCGGCTTTTGAGCCCAAGGTCGTAATACTCAATTTTAAGGTCTATAAACGGAATAAGCAGTTTTTGCTTTATTACATCCCACAAAACGCGGGTCATCTCGTCCCCGTCTATCTCGACAATCGGGGTTTTCATGCTGATTTTTGCCATAGTAGAATTATAGCGATTTTAACAATTTTAGTAAATGCAGTGAAAAAAGATTTTTTGCTTTTTTTGGCGGAAAAAACCAGTAAAAATAAGCCCTTGAAATGGCAAAAATGCCATGATTTTCAGTATTATGCTCCCCATTGTTCTTTTTTTTATTCCGGCAAATATGAATATTCGTTTTTTAGCAGCAAATTAAATCTATATTCAATTTCATTGTATATTTTATTTCTTAATTGTTTATATTTAAAATTATCATATACAATCTTTGAAACAGGATTTTTATTAAATGATTCATGAAGTAAAAAAACATCTTTCTCTTCTTTGGAATCCAGGGCTTTATTATATAATTCAATTGTTTTATTTAAAATATTTAAATCATTATAATAAAATTTATCTTTTTTTCTGTTTTCCATATCTAAGCTTTCCTGTTTCAATTCTGAACCATAAGCACCTGCTATATTTGCAATTATCAATTTTAATTTCAGCATGTTTTTTGTATTTATTAAAGGATTAATTTTAATATTCTCCAATACTTCTGCATCAGAATGATCTAACAATCTATCTGTAGATTTTTTATTTTTAATTAAATCATCTTTAGATATAATATCAATATTAACACCATCAATTTCTACTGTATTTTTTCTTTTATAACAGTCATTTATATCTATACCATCAGCATTACTTATTACCTCAATTTTCATGGGAGAATTACCTATAAATATATATCCCTTATGTTCTTTTAAAATATCTATATTTACATGAGATGCTTTAAAATCATCGAAAACATTTATTAATTTTTTTAAATTTTTATCATCAACAGAAACAATAAAATCAATATCTTTTGTTGCTCTTGGATTACTATAATACCCTACAGCCCATCCTCCCAGCAAAAGATATTTTACTTTATGCTTGTTAAGAAGCTTTATAAAATCTTTGAACTCTTCCGGTAGTTGCTTCATTGCCATAAAAACACTCCCTTAAGTAAGTTATTGTTTCAAATTTTTCCTTACCAAGTACAAAAAGACAATATTCATTATCAATTATTTTTGCATCTTCCAATGTTCCGCAAAATACTTCTATTTTTTCATTTATTTTTAAAATATTGTTAAAATTATCAGGATTTCTCTTTTTAGATGTTTTTTTAATCATATACTTTGCCCCTTTCTTTCAATTCCCTTATAAATTTCTGGTTTTATACCTATATATTACAAAAAACCTATACAAAAGTATACCATAATGACAATAATTTGTCAAGAAAAACTAACAAAAAACTAACAAAAAACATTGCTCCGGAGGGCTGGAAAAAGCATAAAAAGTTTCATAGGATACTTGCAATATTTTTTTATTTATGATAAAAATGAGGTTAATAAACAATGGTTTATGTAACGCTTTAGGCTTAATGCGGTACTGTTCAAAAGCCACCTTAGCTCAGTTGGTAGAGCAGCAGACTGAAAATCTGCGTGTCTGGAGTTCAATTCTCCGAGGTGGCAAAGTTAAGAAATTGCAATTATTCTGCCGCTGCGTTCACCGTAGATTTGATAATGCCTATAAAAAATTGTAAAACGTTGTGACTTGGCGCTCTTGCCACGATACACTTGTCAAGTGGTACTCAAACTTTCAGGAAATCTGTAAATAACACGTCTATATCGGTATTAATAGTTTTTTTAAGATTTTTCATTAAGCCAAGCAGTTTTCGGGCGGAATTGGTTTCTTTTTTATTCTGACTTGCAAATTCGGGGATTAGCAACTGGAAACACTCAATCTGAAGGGCAGTGGATAATCTTGTTATAGTTTTATGCGGCTTAATAATCAAAAAAATGATGTTTTTAATTATGAAAAATTTGCAAAGCGGCATTTTCCCGTGTTTTGTGTTTTAGGAAACAATGAACCAATATACGGAATTAAGAAAAAACAGGAAATTGATGCAGGCATTGGAGAAACTGTTTACATGATAAATGAATATATTTTTATTGCATATTTAAAACGCGGAAAAGTTTATATTATTGACGGAATAAAGTTTTTGGTATTGGGCGGGGCTTTTTCAATAGATAAAGACTGCCGGATACCTGATGTAACATGGTGGAAGGAAGAATATTGGGAAGAGCGGGAAAAGAAAGAATTATTCAAATTATTGGAAACCGATAATTCATTTGATTGTGTTTTGTCTCATACCGGTCCCAGGTTTATAAATAATGAATTATTCAAATTTAATGAAAGATTTATTGATGAAGTTGCAATATTAAATGATAAGATACATAATAATATTCAATTTAAATACTGGTGGAGCGGACACTGGCATGAAGACGAATATTTTATTAATGAGGAAACGAAACAAAGATATCAATATTTATACAGAACTACCAAAATACTTGAAAAGATAAAAAACCAATTAATTGTACATAATGAATATGGACTTAAGAATCCGTTGTTTTAAACTGCTGCGCTTTTTTTACCTTGCAGGTAAAAATAAATATTGAGCCTTTTGCGGGTTCGGATTCAAAGCGGATATCTCCGTCCATCATTTGAGCGATACATTTTGATAAAGGCAGGCCTATTCCGATGCCTCCGTATTTTCTTGTTTTGCTGCCGTCAACCTGTTCGAATAGGGAAAACAGGATTTTTTGCTGATCCTTTGATATTCCAATTCCGTTATCAATGACCTCGGTTTTAAGCGTTATTGTTTCGTTTTCTTCATTTAGGATATCTAAACTTAAACTTACTTTACTCTGAACGGGTGAAAATTTGATTGCATTTGTCAGCAAATGGATAATTACCTGAGCTATACGTTTTTCGTCGCCTATAAGAGTATCCGGTATTGATTGTGATATGGAAAGAGAAAGCTTTTGCCCCTTCTTTTTTAAATCGTGATTTGTTTTTTTTAGAACTTTTTTGATCATGGAATTAATAGAGAACTGCGATTCAACCAGCATAAATGCGCTGCTTCCGTCTGATACATCAAGCATATTTAGAAGCATAGAATGTAAATGAGTAGATGAATCGATTATTTTATCAATCCATGACTTTATTTGATCAACTTCATGGGACATTTTTGCCAGTTCCGTAAAACCAATTATAGCGTTCATGGGAGTAAGCATTTCATGGGTCATGCGTGCCAAAAATTCGCTTTTTGCGCGGCTTGAGTGTTCGGCAATTTTTCTGTTGTACTCTGTCTTCAATTTTTCGCTTGTTTCTTCTGCTGTCAATAACAATGGACACTGTCCTTGTTCAGCCGGTAAACATGAGAATTCTGAACTTGATAATGGGTTAATACTTTTCAATGTTAGTATTGTCTTACACATTGAGAGTAATAAAATCACCTAAAAAGAAAAAAAAGTAATCGCAAAAATCACCCTTTTGGATGTTAAATTAGCTTTTGTTCCATTGCGATACGAATAAGATTTGGCAGGTTTTTAGCCCCTGTTTTGGTATAAATCATGTTTATTGTTGTTTTTACTGTATTGATAGAAAGGTTATGGCTGGAGGCGATTTCTGTGCGGGAAAGACCATTGGAAAGATCGTTTAGAATTTCTTTCTCTCTGGGAGACAGGTTGAAAATACCTTTTTTTTCTATGGCTTGCTGATTGTATTCAATTATGATATTTGTCTGACTTTTGGCATAAGAAGATGCTTTTTGATTGATATTTTCCAGCCAGGTTACTGGAATGCTGTCTCTAAATTCTTTAAGCGCTGCGGCGGTAAGGGTGCGCATATCTTTGCCGAGTTCAATAAAGGGCATTATAAGGTTATTGGATTCGGATGCTTTATAGGCTTCAAGCAAAGCGGCAAAGGATTTATCTTTATTTTTCTTTCTGTAATGCACACAAGCTTCTATTGCCAGCATTTCTACCCGCTGGAACAGAAAAGACTCTCTTTGTTTCATTTCCTGTATGTATGATAAAAGCGGAGTGTAATTTCTTGATTTATAGCAGAACCGGGCTTTAATCTGATTGGCAAAATTTTCCTTAAAAGTGGCATGATGGTACGGAGAAAAATCATCCTGAAGCCAATCAGGCATATTTTCCGGCATTTCCAGTATATAAAAATACCACGAAAGCGATATATCGTAGTTGGTAAAACGGTTGGAATAATCATTTTCGTCCCTTAGGGTTTTTAATTTATTTAAGATCTGCCGGGCTTTTGAATAATTCCCCTGCAATACAGCAATTCGCAGAGTATAGAATAAAGCTCTGTGAACAAATTCTGTCTGTCCTTTCTCCGGTGTCCGTTTTAACGCGCTTGCGAAAAGATTTTCCGCAGAGGATATATCTCCCTGATAATATTTTAGTTCTCCCAGCGCTAAATCGGCGTGCCCTGTATCAAAATCTATAAAACAATTTGACAGATGCGCAACTGTCCGCTTTAATGCCGCTATGAATTCTTCCGGCGCGCCTTTTCTTTCTGATCCTACAATGCAAATCCATGCGCCGGGACTTGGGCTGATATAATTTCCGGGATCAACCGGCGTTGGAAAACATTTGCTGAGTTTTTCAAAATATTTATCAAAGTCGTAAATGTCATCTGTTAAACCCTTTGCGAATCGCATTCTTGCCCAGCTATAATAAATACCAGCCAATGTGTTTTTTATCTCTGAGTGTTCCGGTAATTCAAGGTATTTTGCTTCATAGAATTCCGCCAGTTCAATTGCTTTTTTTATTTGTCCCTGAGATACATAACTGCGTAAATGTATAGCGGCAAGATAACCTGTAGTTTCAAATACTTTCGCCGGCGCCCGTTCCAGAATGGCTGCGGTATATTTTGCGATATCCGGCGGTATCTGTACCGGTAAATCTGGAAATACAGATGCTATTGAATTATAATCTTTATTAATTTCAAAGTAGGCAAGCGCATCCAGAAAATAACCGTTTTTTTTGCACCAGTCCCCGGCAATATTATATGTTTTTTGTTTTTGTTCTTCTGAAAGTGTTCCCTGTTTAGATGCCAAAAATTCCAGATACAAAGGATGAATAAGATACGCATTGATATAATTATCACGGCGTACATAAGCATTTTGTTTTTCCAGTTCGGCTATAAGCTCTTCATCACCCATTGCCAAAAGCGCGATAAGTTCAATGGCTAAATGATCTATAAGTGAAAGCTGGATTAAAAATGACTGTAAGCGTTTTGATAATTCATCCCAATCCTGCGCTTCCATTAATTGAAAAATATTCGTCTTCATTGCATTGCGCAGATAGCCGCCGTAGCCCGGCGCTTTTTGATACGACCTTGCGATAATGTTAATCGCAAAAGCCCAGCCGCCGGTATCTTTCATAATTTCACGAAGGCTCTCAGGTCCGGGCGGGATATTTTGGCTGCGCGGGAAACTTTGATGCAAAATGCGGAAATATTGGGAAAGTTCGCTTTCTGTAAAACGCAAGGAGTCCTCGTTGATTTTAAATACCTGATTTTTGGTTTCAAGGGCTGTAATATTTACGCTTGGTGTACAGCGGGAAATCAAAAAAAGTGAGGTTCCCGGCGGCAATTTAAAAATAACACATTCATTAAAGAAGCGGATAATGGAAGGGTCTTCTATTAAATGAAAATCATCCAGGACTATAACCCTGCGTTTTGTTTCAATATATTTATGCCATAAGTAAAGATATTGATTTTTCTTGTCTTTTGTATCCGGAAAACCAAGTTCGCCGATTGCTTTTGCAAGCGGTTTGTTTTCCTTTGTCATGTTATTAATGTAGTTTTCCCAAAGACGCGATCTTATATTGTCACGCTCTGACAGTTGAATCCATGATTTTGATGTTTCGTAACTATTCAGAAAATCATGCACCGCGCTCGTTTTTCCGTAACCGGCGCCGGCACAGATCACAACTACCGGGTATTTCACGGCTTCCATAAACAGGCTATTCAGTCTTGGACGCCAGAAATAGTAGGGATTACGGCTGTCATCGGAACGGTTTTGCGCGTTTTCCATCAATTTGTTTTCTCATTTTTTATTGATGCTATGTCTGCTGTTGTTCCCGCGGCAAAGACAGGTATATTGGTTGACATATTCTGCCAGAGCCCCTGCAGCACATTGCCGGGACCGACTTCAAAACAAACATCTATGCCAAAGGATGCGATAGCAGTTTCTTCATCAACCCAGCGGACAGGGGACGTAATTTGAAGGGCAGCGAGTTTTTTGGCTTCCTGCGCGCTGGTGATTTCCTTCCCTGTGACATTGGACAGGACAGTAACTGTCGGGTCTCGGAAACTAATGGTTTCCAGCACCGGGATAAATTCCTCAACAGCGCTTGCCATAAGAGGGGAGTGGAAAGGACCTGCTACCGGTAAACCTATTGCCCTTTTAGCGCCTGCCTCTTTAAAACGAATTGCCGCCTGTTCCAGCGCGCGAGCTGTTCCGCTGACAACTATCTGTTTAGGCGAATTAATGTTAGCCGCGTAAAGATCACTAATATCGTCCCATTGCTTAATTAGTTCTTCCGCATGCTGCGGGGAAAGACCTACAACGACAAGCATTCCTGGCACATTGCCTTGCGAATTGCCTTCTTTTTTTTGCAGGCTGTCAATTGTTTTTTGCATTGCTTCCCCTCTGGATTTAACCAGGCGGAAACAATCAGGGATATCTATTACATTTGCGCAAGCAAGCGCGGCATATTCACCAAGGCTGAAACCCGCGCAAAGGGCAGGGCTGTAACCTTGTTCTTCAAGATAGACGGCTGCGGCAAGATTAGCGGTTGTAATAGCCGGCTGAGAAACATCTGTACGCTTTAAAGTATCAGAATCGGATAAAAGAAGTTTTTTTACATCGGTTTTAAATATTTCTGATGCTGTATCAAAAAGCAATTTTACTTTATCAGATACGAGTAAATCCATCGCCATGCCGGAATACTGCGCTCCCTGACCCGGAAAAAGGTATGCTATCTTTTTATCCATAGGTTATTTATAAGTAATGTTTGGCAATGCTGTGACGGATGTTTTTATCCAGATTAGACAGCCATTTAATTATTTGACTTGATCTTGCCGAAGATTCAATAGCTATATTATTTCTGTTACCGGTAGTAATAGTCACTGTTACAGGATGTCTGCCGTATTGTACCTGAACAATTGCATTATCTCCGTCATTTGATACAACTCTGGGAGTGTACCTTCTAAAATAATATATTGTTGCTCTAACGGCTTCGTCTACAAATATTTCCGAATCATATACGCTGGGAAGGTTAACATCGTAAGATAATAAAGCATCCTGCGCAAAAACACCGGAAATGATCAATCCAACAAATAGTACAAAAAACACTAATTTTTTCATTATATATCCTCCATAATGAAGTGTACTCCAAAGTATACATTATGTAAAGGGGTTTTATTTCAATTAATGTTTTAAATGTTCAATAATCATTTGCTATAATAAGCCGCCGTTAACTGAAATTACCTGCCGTGTGATATATGATGCCGATTCAGAAAGAAGGAATACCGCTAAAGCTGCCACTTCTTCCGGTTTGCCGATTCTGCCCATTGGTATTAATGGCAGAGCTATATCCATAGGTAAATCCGCTATCATGTCAGTTTCTATGAGCCCGGGCGCTATGCAATTTACTGTTATGGAACGGCTTGCAAGTTCCGCAGCAAGAGCTTTGGTCGCGCCGATTATCCCGGCTTTTGCCGCGCTGTAATTTACTTGTCCGCGATTTCCCATAATCCCCGACATTGATGAAAGAGTGATGATCCTGCCGCGTTTTTTACGGCATAAAGGCATTATAAGCGGATGGAGCACATTGTAAAAACTGTCAAGATCGGTGCGAAGAACCGAATCCCAATCATCGCCTGTTAACGCGGGAAAGGCATTGTCTTTGCAAATGCCGGCATTGCAGATAATTCCCCAAAAAGCGCCGTTTGCTTCGGTCAAATTTTCCAGTTTTTCGCGGCATTCATTTCTGTCGCTCACATCAAACTGAATTAATTCGATTTTGCCTCCTTTATCAAGGATTTCCCTTTTAAGGGTTTCAGCCTCTTCTTTACCTTTGTTGTAATGCGCTGTAATGCTGTAACCTGCTTCGGCTCCGGCAAGCGCGATTGCGCGGCCTATGCCTCTGCTTGCGCCTGTTATAAGAACTCTTTTTTCGCTCAATTGATTTCTTCCTTATTATTTATTTTGTTAATCTGATCATTATCTGCTTCCATAACTGTTAGTTTTCCGCAAAGAACTATTTTGCCGTCCAGTAAAATTTCTCCGTAAAAATTATAAACAGGAGCCATATTCTGAATTTCTTTTGTCTTAATTGTTAGTATGCTTCCTTCTTTATAAAATGGAATCTCTATAGTTAGCGCAGACACTGATAAAATAAATCCGATTTTAGGCGGCTGGCCTTTTTCCCGCAAGATTTGCATGTCTCTTATGCCGGCAAAAGCTGCGATAGACTGCGCTATAAATTCAAATCCAACCCAGGCAGGAACACCTGATATTTCTGAATCATAAAAGATGCAATCCTGCGTTATTTTATATTCAGCTTCAATTGTACATTCTTGCGGGTTATAGTTATTGATCCTGTCAAGAAGAAACATTTTTCCTTTGTGAGGAATGATGGATAATAGTTCCTGCCTGTCTAGCATAAGGTTCATAAAATCCTCTAAAATGGGTGTTATGTCATATTATATAGGTTTATCAATTTTGTCAAATAAAAAGGCAGCAAGCGCGGAAGCAAGGCGAATTTTGTCCGTTTTTAACCCCGGGGCAGAAATAAGAGAAGATGCAAACGGACGGCCTTATTTTCCATGTTGTGATGCCGACTTTAATATTTCACATTGTAAAAGACCGCGCGAATACAGCACAGGCGCTTTAACGGCGGTTTCGTTTACAAGGGGAGCGCGTACCGGCTGTGATATTGAACAGGTTCGTTACAGGGAAAATGCCGGGGAAATAGCAAAAACATACTTTTCTGCTTCTGAAATTAACTATATATCCGGTTCAGATGAAAAAGCAAGTTTTTTTAAAATATGGACATTAAAAGAATGTTATATAAAACTCCGCGGGATGTCGGTATTTGATATGGCTTCTGTTCCATCCTTTATTAAAGATGATGGTTCTTTTGGTTTTTGCAGCAGCGAGAATTTACATTTACCGCTTTTTTTTAGTCTTTATGATTTGTCTTACGGCAATGAACAGTACATTCTTTGCGCAGTTGCAGAAGGAGGAAATTTTAAACCGCCAGAAGTACGATGGTTTTCTCAATCTCCTTTTATCTGTAAAAACATAATAGAAATAAAAGCGTAAGCTTATTGTTTATTTGCTTTAATAATATTTTCTATTTTGTCAATCAGAATTTGGGGGCAGACAAAACAGGATTCTTTTTTATTTACATCTAAAGCCATTTGGGTAGATTGACCTTTTGTTGTTATAAGCCCTGTTTTTAGATTACGAATTTCAAATTTAATTCTTAAACGGTTTTCATATTCATCCAGTATGGCTTTAACAACCGCCTTGTCTCTGTACTGAAGTATCCCGATATATTTTGCAGAAACCTCGATTATGGGAAAAGCATATCCGGATTCTCTCATATCATCGTAATTATAGCCGATTTTTTCCAGAAGGGCGCGCCGTCCTGTTTCAAAAAAGTCAATGTAATTTCCGTGCCATACAACATTCATGGGATCGCAATGATAAAATTCAACGGTTATTTCTGTTTCTGTATAGATGTTATAAGGACCGTTAACCTGCCGTTCTTTCATAATCTTTCTCCTTCCCAAAATCCTATATTGCGGAATTTTTGATTGCGGCAATGCACTAAATCTTCCGGCTCTAAAGCGCAAAGGTTTTCCAGCTCTTTTACCAGTATTTCCCTGATTGTTTTTGCAGTCCGGCACGGATCAGTATGAGCTCCTTGTGCAGGTTCGGGAATTACTCCGTCAATTACTTTGAAATTTAACAGGTCTTCTGAGGTAATTCGCAGCATGGCGGCAGCTTCTTTTGCTTTGGAAGCATCCCTAAGAAGAATCGATGCGCAGCCTTCCGGGCTGATTACAGAATAGACGGCATTTTCCAGCATATAGATTTTATCGGCGACACCAAGTCCCAAAGCTCCGCCGGATCCGCCTTCGCCGATAATGATGCAAATGACAGGAATTAAAAGCTGGGAGAAATCGCGTAAATTATGCGCAATTGCTTCGCCGATACCGCGTTCTTCCGCTCCCATTCCCGGATACGCGCCGGAAGTATCAATAAAGGTAATAACCGGTCTTTTAAATTTTTCGGCTTCTTTGGCAAGCCGCAGCGCCTTGCGGTATCCTTCCGGGTTAGCCATGCCGTAATTACGCCGGACATTTTCTTTAAAAGTGCGGCCTTTTTGATTGGAAATAATCGTAACAGGTCTTGAATCCAGAAAAGCCAATCCGCCTACAATTGCAGGATCGTCTCCGTAAACCCTGTCTCCATGGAGTTCAATAAAATTGTCAAAGATGCGGGTGATGTAATCCATTGCATAGGGTCTTTGCGGATGACGGGCAAGTTCAACTTTTTTCCATGCAGTATCGCAGCTCATGTTTTTCTCCTGTGCAAATCGATAAGGGCAGAAATTACTTTCTTTTGGTCTTTGCGGGGGACAATTATATCTACAAAGCCTTTTTCCATCTGAAATTCCGCACGCTGGAATCCTTTGGGAAGTTTTTGTTTTATTGTTCCTTCGATAACACGCGGACCTGCAAACCCGATTAAAGCGTCAGGTTCAGCCATAATAATATTGGCAAGCATTGCAAAGGAAGCGGTTACGCCGCCTGTGGTAGGATCGCAAAGCACTACAAAGTAGGGGATACCTTCTTTGGAAAGAGCGGCTGCCGCGCTTGCTGTTTTTGCCATCTGAAAAAGAGAAATAATTCCTTCCTGCATTCTCGCTCCGCCGGATGTTGTATAAATAATTACCGGTTTTTTCTCCATGGCGCCTTTTAAAAATACGCGGCTTACTTTTTCTCCAACGACAGATCCCATAGATCCGCCCATAAAATCAAATGTCATAATTCCCAGAATTACCGGTTTTCCTTCTATTGTGCAGGTTCCTGTAATTATTGCTTCATTCATGTTTGTTTTGTCTTTTGCTATTGATAGTTTTTCTTCATAGCCGGAAAAACCCGCAGGATTCAGAGAATTAAGATCTCCTGAAATTTCTGTAAAACTGCCGCTGTCTGCAAGATAATCGATCCTTTTTTGCGGATGTATTTTATAATGCAAACCGCATTCGGGGCAGGTGTATAAAGCATTTATTACTTCTTTTTCGTTGTAAGGAATATTGCATCCCGGGCAAAAATCTTTTTCAGTCATGTGGTATGCTTGTAGTATACACTCGGAGGCGCGGGTTGGCAAGGACTCTCGCGGATGCGCGGGGGGAAGATTGGCAAGGACTCACGCGGACCGCAAACCGAAGGTTTGAAGGAGGCGCGGAGGACGCGGAGGAAGAGGGAAGAGGGGGAAGATTGCCAAGACTCTCGCAGAGGCGCGGAGGACGCGGAGGACGCGGAGAGGAAGAAGAGGGAAGAATTTTTACCACGAACCACACGGACGGACACGAACGGACACGAACGGAAGAAGGGGGGAGGGGTTGGGAATTTATATGTCCCTTTAAATTCCCAATTATCTGCTGATTTTTTGAGGTAAAACGTATCCTCGGCGCTGGCAGAAAATAGTTGTTATGTTCATTAAAATAAACATTTTATAGAGGCATCTTGACTTTTT
>WQXG01000050.1 GCA_009784975.1 Treponema sp. | reverse complement strand
GCTCCCTGCGGAAGAGACTTCGCAGAAGGCTCTGTAGCAGATTCCGGCAAATGTTTTCCACGCACGCAGACCCGCAGACCGACGTGTCTGTACAGAGAGGAAGAAGAATTTTTACCACGAACGGCCTAGAAACTTCGTTGGCAAAACACGAACAAGCGCTTTGCAGCGCCTTCACGAACCGGTTGTTCGATATCAAACGGCAAGTTCGTGAGTGTTCGTTTGGTTCGTGGTTGAATGAAAAGAGCGTTAGGGCGGACTGGTAGCTGCTACCATTTTCATTTATTATTTACCATATTAGAAAATGATATTTTATTATCTAACGTTGGAATTACAAAAGAAAACATTGTCTTTCCTTTCGCATTTGTAATGACAAAATCACCCATTGATATTATATCCATACCAATAAGAACATCTGTTCCAGGAATATCACATATTGAAAACCGCTTGCCGTACATTATACTGCCATTAGGAAGAATTAGAGTAGCCATTATAACATCAGATGTTTTATTCTTTTTATATACATCGCTAAACAAACATTTATCTATTGGTTCGGCTTCTAATTGTTTAGATAACTCCGTTGAAATTACAGAATGGGTAGCGCCAGTATCCCAAATAGCATTAATTTTTATGCATTTTCCTTCCGTAGATTCTGACGATGAATATATTGTAACGGGTGTTTCTATTTCCTTGACAATATGGGTAAATTCAAGATCATAAGCAAGATGTTCTTTAATGTCAGTCATTTAGTGTTCGCAGCCTTATGTATTCTTCATCTGGATCAACAGGAATATATTTTATGCAAAAAGCGCCCATCTTCATTGTTTTTTTTGCTTCTGCAAGTGCTTCCAAATCAGAATCATAAACCCCTAATATTTTGTCTTTAACGATAAGCAGACGTTTCCCGAGATATTGGGCGCGAAGGGATTCCCTATTATCCATATAAAATTGATGTTCTGCTTCTAACATAAACTAACTCTATGGTAAATATACATTATTTCCAGTTAAAATGTCAATAAATTTGATAAAGTTCGGTAAATTCTTCCCTCTTCTTCATCCGTACTTCAAATTAAATGTGCCGGAATAACCCAAACGTTGTCTGCCAGAGGGAGGCGTTCATTTGCCAGGCAAATAACTGCGCCTGGGTATATACATTTTTAACCTCCATTTTATGTTTTCGACTATTCTGGAGTACAACTCCATTTTAGTCGAAAACACCGATTTTGTCAATTGTTATAGCGTTTGCATAGCATATATTCCCCCCCTTGACTCCCCCCCTCACTAGATGCCAGTATAAAAGAATGTATACTGATGGTTTGTCTTATGATGATGTGCTTTTGCTGCCGGGTTACTCGGAAATCCTGCCAAAAGAATGTGATGTTAAAACTGTTTTATGTAACGGAATTAAGCTGAATTTGCCGGTTATTTCTGCCGCGATGGATACCGTAACAGAAGAAAAACTTGCTATCGCTATCGCGCTGGAAGGCGGAACCGGGGTAATTCACCGTAATTTAACCCCTCAGGAGCAGGCAAGGCAGGTTACAAGCGTAAAGCGTTTTTTAAACTGGATAATCGAAGCTCCCATTACTGTTCCTCAGGATGCTCATGTAAAAGATGTAAGATTACTTGTTGATACTTTCGGCGTTTCCGGCTTTCCGATTGTGGACAGCAAGGGTATTGTGATTGGAATAATCACTAACCGCGACCTGCGTTTCTGCAAAGACGACTCCCTTCCTGTAACAGATGTCATGTCAAGCGAACTGGTGGTTTTAAAGGGAGAGCCGACTGTAGAAAAAGCGCGGGAAAAATTCCGCGAATTCAGGATAGAGAAACTTCCTGTAATAGACAATGACGGAAGATTAAAAGGATTAATCACCGTAACCGATATGGAAAAAAACGAAAACTTTCCGAATGCGGCAATTGATAAATCCGGAAGACTTATTGTAGGGGCAGCAATTTCTCCCCAGGATTATACTGTGCGGCTTCCCTTGTTAAAAAAAGCAAAAGTTGATTTTGTTGTTCTTGATACCGCGCACGGCGATTCAAAAAATGTCATGGATGCGGTGAGGCAAATAAAAAAAGATTACAATATTCCCGTAATAGGCGGAAATGTGGCAACCAAAGAAGGAACCAGAAGATTAATCGATGCGGGAGTTGATGCCGTTAAAGCGGGTATCGGGCCGGGGTCGATTTGCACAACAAGGGTTGTTGCGGGTATCGGTGTTCCGCAGTTTACCGCGGTTTTGGATTGCGCGGAAGAAGCCGCAAAATCAAAAATCCCTGTAATAGCGGACGGCGGCATCAAGTTTTCCGGTGATATTACAAAGGCAATTGGAGCCGGAGCAAGTGTTGTAATGATAGGCAACCTTTTCGCGGGATTAAAAGAATCCCCGGGAAACGAAATTATCTTTGACGGAAGAATTTATAAAACATACCGCGGAATGGGCAGCATGGGCGCAATTGCAGACGGAGCCGGTGACCGTTATCAGATAGGAAAAGACGAAGAGCCGGTACCGGAAGGTATCGAAGGCCGCGTCCCCTACAAGGGCGAACTTCGCACCTACCTAAATCAGCTTGTCGCGGGGCTTCGCAAAGGTATGGGATACTGCGGCTGCCGCAATATAAAAGAGCTTAACTGTTACCGCAAGTTTATAAAAATAACCGCGGCAGGGCTTCGCGAAAGCCATCCGCACGATGTAACAATAACACAGGAAGCCCCCAATTACTCCAGGATTTAACCTTAAAAAGGAACTTGAGCATTGGTATAAGAAAGTTTGCACTGCGGATTTTATCGCGCTTGATCCTTTGCAGTTTCCAAAGCGTTACAAAAAACTACAGGACATTGAAATTGCCGCTTTTCTTTCCGCGACAATCGCGTGGGGGCGGCGTGATTTAATTTTGCGTTCTTGCGAAAAGATGTTTACGCTTATGAAGCCAAGTCCTTTTGACTTTGTTATGTCTGGCGATTATAAAAAACTAAAAAACAATAACCTGCACCGCACGTTTTTTGAAAACGATTTAAAATATTTTTGCCGCGGCTTTAAACATTGTTATAAAAAATACGAAACCATAGAAAATCTTTTTTCCGGCACTCGGGATATTTGGGAAGGAATAGAACTCTTTCGCAATGAGATGGCAAAAGCAAACAAGGGCAGCTATTCCATACATATCGCTAACCCTGAATCTTCTGCGTGCAAAAGACTAAATCTTGCGCTTCGCTGGCTTGTGCGCGAAAAACCCGTAGATTTGGGTATCTGGAAAAGTATTAAACCTGACGCCCTCTACA
The DNA here is from genome assembly GCA_009784975.1 of Treponema sp. Lineage (GTDB taxonomy): Bacteria > Spirochaetota > Spirochaetia > Treponematales > Breznakiellaceae > WQXQ01. Next base: position 17,520 of record WQXG01000050.1, on the reverse strand, counting down.
TCCCGCTTGATGTCCATGTCGCGCGCACAGCGCGCAAACTTGGTCTTTTACAGCGCAAATCCAATGATAAAAAAGCGGTAATAGCGCTTACAGAGAAATTACGGGAGTTTGATAAAACTGATCCCGTTAAATACGATTTTGCCCTCTTTGGAATGGGAGCCGCAAGCATGCAAGCATGCATGCATGCATGACTCACCTGTTACCCAGCGATTTTAATTCCTGAATACTGCTTATTATTTTGCTGCGCGGCATTTTCTGAAACCTTGTAGGGATCATTTCTTTGGAAGTACATTCAAGGACGGCGACAAGGTTTTGAAGTTCCACTTCGTAAGGATACGCTGCGGGTACAAAATCGCCCATTGCTTCTTCCATATCTTCGCGTTTAACGTAGACGCGGTTATCCATCGCGGCAAGCAGTTTAGCGCGGACAAGAACAGCTTCCAGATCCGCGCCTGAATATTCATAATTGTATTTTTTGAAAAGGTCGGAAATTGAAAAATTTCGGATGTCCAAATCCAGTTTGCGGACTAAAGTTTTAAAGAGGTCTTCCTTGTCTTTGTTTGACTCCGGGTAAAAAAGAGCAAGATGTTCTTCCGCGCGCCCCTGACGTTTAAGGTCGATGGGGATTAAATCGGGACGGCAGGTAATTAAAAACCAGATAATTTTTCCGCGGTATTCCGTGTTGCCCATAAAACTTGCTATTTGCGCAAATACGCGGTTGCTTGTGCCGGAATCTCCTTCCTGGGCGCGGTTGCCCAAAAAAGCATCTGCTTCATCGATCATTACAGCGACAGGAGACATTGCAACAAGTATGTTTAAAACTTTTTCCAGATTGGATTCTGTTTCGCCCTGCCACTTTGTGCGGAAGTTGCGGAATTTTACCATAGGGATGCCTATCTCTCCCGCGAAAGCGCTTACCATAAAACTTTTCCCTGTTCCAACAGGACCTGCAATCAGGTAGCCCATCGGCAGAACATCACGCCTTCCCATTTTAATTGCCTTTGCGGCGTTTTTAAACCGTTTTTTTACAAAGTCATGGCCCGATACATTTGAAAGATTAAACGAGGTTTCCATAAATTCCAAAAGACCGCCTGCTTCGTTTTCGATAATTTCCTTTTTTTTCTTTCGCATTAGCTCTAAAGATAAGGGCCTGTTATCTTCATAACTTTCCGCAGTCAGCCTGTTAAGATTCATCAGGTTTAAACCCGATGTAATAGAAGCAAGCCTTTCGCATGTAAGACCGCGGTCAAGAAGCAGTTTTCCTTTTCTTTCCCTGCTTTGCAAATAGCTTTCCCTCACCTTTTTATCTGGAAACGGGACGTTAATTTTAACGGTCGAAGGAGAGCCTGTCAGCCTTGAAGAAATATCTGCAAGATTTTCAGTTAATAAAATAATGGAAATATCGCCTTTAATAAATTTGGGATCCGTTGCCCAGCGGTTAAATGTTACCATGCAGTAACTGTTAACATCAGAAAGCCGGATTAAATCTCCCGCAGGAACAATGTGCTCTGCAAAATCTATAATAAAAACCTTGCGCAATACTCTTTTATCTTCTGTTATTCTGGAAAGAAAATATTTTTCTATGTACGGAAAACATTTTTCCGGCGCGTTTGAAACAAAATCGTTTTCGTCAGTATCCGCAGCTTTAGCAAATTTTTTGACAGCAGCAAGATAATCATCTTCCATTTGATGTTCGCAGAATGTAACGCCGCTGGAACAGTCATAGTAGGCTATAATATCCTGATTTCCGAATAAAATTTCCGAGATATAATCCTGCATCCTTTTAAAGATAAATTCGCCTTCTTTTACTTCATGAGGAAGAAAATCCCTTATATTGCCGTGCAGAATGTAAAGATTTGCCGTTTTGGAACCGTATTTGTTGGCAAGTTCCTGCGCCCAAATAGGCAGAATTTTGATGTATTCATCATTCCTGTAAATATATTGATCTGACATCGCCCCCCCCTGCGATAATCTTAACAAAAATTAAACTTTTTGAAAACCACCTATTTTCTTGGATTTAAGCTGGACAGATAATCCGATAAAACTACAGCATATTCCCGGGTTATGCCCTGCTCTGCCGCAGCTACACATCTGTTTTCCGCCTCCGCTCGGCTGGTATGCCCTTCCCTGCTGCTGAAATTGTATAACAATAAATCCAGATTATTATCCTTTAAAGCGGCATCTATTTCTATTCTCGCCATGATATTAGGATTATTCGGAAGATCAACAGGTGATATGTTTACATTTACATCCAAAACATAGCGTAAACCTGACTGCGCGGCTACAACCCTAAACCCGGTATTTGTAAAACATCTTGCAAAAGCGCCGTAGATTCTTCCGTTTCTGTCATTGGTTACCCTTAAACCTATCGGTATCGTTTTTATTATTTCAAGCGCCTGCAGGCGGTAAAAATCCCCGCCTGTTATTGTTTCTGTAATATTTCCGTCCAGAAGTATTATTATATCCCTGTATGAAACATTGATGTCCGCCGTCACTGCCGCAAACCTGTAACGCATTACGCCGGAGAGCGAGTTCTTTTCATTGTCCGGCATTGTAACAAGATTATTTATAATGTTAAAATTTGCCTGTATCAGCTCCCTGTAAATTCTTATGGCTCTTGCTTTTTCCATAACGGCAATAGCATGATAGGTTCTTCTTGAATCATAATATACATCCTTTATCTCTACTGCCGCCAAATTATCCATAACGATAGATGTTTTAATAACATTGTTCAGTTCTACAGAATCCGACCAGCTGTCAAGAATGCCGTTTACAACAGCTTCTCTGTATATGGTAACTTCATTTCTTTCTGAATGTATTGATTGCCCGAAAAAAGAAGCAAGGTTTTCAAGAGCGTTTTTTTCTGCCATTTCACGGCTTGAAGCGGAACCTGTCGCTGTAACAAAAAACATCCTGTTAAACATTGCATCCGCAGATTCCATCCAGAGGGGAGGTCTTTCATTATCGTTTTTTACAGAAGTAGCAGCGCATGATAAAACAATAAAAGGCAAGAGGATACAAACTATTTTTTTTAACATAATAACTCCGTTTGTATTATTCATTGGGCAGTTTTTTCTTTACAGGTTTTATCCTGCTTAATTCCCTTACAGCAATGATCAATTCCCTGTCTTTTGCGATTTTATCTATCCTTGCTGGAAGACGATAAGTCCAGTTAAAATCATTTGTTGTACCGGGCACATTAATCCTCTCGTCTGCGGGATTTTCTGAATACCAGTTATTTGAAAGATGCAAAATATCCTGAATCTGGAAAACCCTAAAACGAGAACGGGCGCTTGCTGTTTTTGAAAGAATAATTTTTGCCGTTCCGGGATTGTATATTTTTGGAAGCGAAGGAACGCCGATAAATCCGGAAAATTGCGCCTGATCCGCTTCTTTCTCCCACCATTCCCGAACAGTAGAACTGTCATGGACGGCGGCAGTGCATACGCTTAATTGCGGATATTCATCAAAAGAAATATATGGCTTATCTTCCTTGTCCCAGGCACGGAACCAGCGTGTTACGCGTAAACCAAGTATCTTTAATTTCGCGAGCACTTTGGGCACACATTCGGGAACCGCGCCCAAATCTTCGGCGCAGGGCAGCATTGAAGAAGATTCAACCAATACGGAAAGAAGTTTATTTCCAAGCGCAGACCATGTTTTTTCTGATTTTATTCTGCGTTTTTCCAGAAGTTCTTCCAGCGCTTTTTTTTCTTCTTCAGAAAAACTCATATATGCCTTTGTGTTTTTATGATACCAGATTGGGAAAAAAAATCCTTTTTCGTATTCAATAAAAACCCTGTCTTTCCATTTTGCCAAAAGATAATTTCTAATGGACGGATGCAATCCCAAGCCGTCAATATCTTTTTCTCCCCTGATATTCTGTTTAAAAAGCCACAATTCTTCCTTGTTTACGCGATCCAAAGCGGCAGAGAAAATTTTGTCAGCCGCAGCCGCGATTTCTTTTTCAGAAAACAGGTTGCCCCAGTTTCTTTTTAACGCATCCCAAAGTTCCCCTGTGGGAATATGCGGCTGGGTTACCCAGCGGATTCTGCTTTTATCAAACCCCAGTTTTTTTAAGTCTGAGTAAGTTACAGGCGTGTACGGAACAAAGCGTCCCAGCGCGGAAGAATAATCATGGTGAGAACTTGCCCAAATACGGAAGAAGCCCAATACATGATCGATACGGTACGCATGATAATATTTTCCGGCAACCGCAAGACGTTGTCTCCACCAGGCAAAGTTGTCTTTTTCCTGCGCTTCCCAATTGTAAATCGGGAAACCCCAATTTTGACCGTCAGGCGAATACATATCAGGCGGCGCTCCGGCTGACAGCCCCTGGATAAAAATTTCCGGATGAGCCCAAACATCACAGCTATCCTCATTCATAAGGATTGGCAGATCACCTTCAAGAACTATGCCGGCTTCTTCGATTTTTTTGGATGCCCTGGAAAATTGATCATCCAGAGCCTGCTGCAGCCATACCCAGAAAAAATGTTCTTCGCGCAGCTTTTTATCATCCCAGAGACTTTCTATTTCCTTAACGTTTACAATGCTGTATTCCTTCCATTCCTTCCAGGATTTACCCTCATTTAATTCCTTAAGCCTGCGGTATACGGCATATTCCTTTACCCATTGATTTTGTTCAATCCAGGACAAAAGACTGCTCTTTTTCGCAATTGCCTCTTTATTCGAATTATATATATTGCGGCAAATATCGAGCTTTGCCTTTAAAACCTCATAATGGGAAAAACGCTTGTAATGCTCGAATTTCTCCCTTGCCGATTTTATCTGTTTTTTAACGGAATTGTCGGAAGCGTTGAATTCTTCCAGTTCTTCTATGCTTAAATACAGCGGATGAAGCCCAAAAGCGGTCAGGCTGGAATACGGGGAGCTTTCAAAACCGGTGTCATTTACAGGCAAAATCTGGATGAGCCCCACCCTCATTTTTTTACAAAGTACGGCAAAATCGCAAAGGTCTGCGAATTCCCCCACTCCTATCCCTTTTTTGGTACGCAGCGCTCCAACAGGAACGACAGTCCCCAAGAGCCTTTTATTGATTAACATTGTCAGCCTCCTAATTCTACCGGATAGCTCTATTATAATGCCAATAATCAATATGGTAAACAATTTTTTTTAATATTTGTTATAAAACGCCAAAATAAAGTTGACAAAATGATAAAAAATAAACATACTATTAACATAATATTTTAATAGGAGATGATTTATGAAAAAAATTGTATTGTTTGCGCTTTTAATCACCGTTGTTTTACTGGCTTCCTGCGCATCTACCGATGATTCTTCATTTGGTAAAATCTACGACAGGCACACAGGGCTTATCCTTGCCGGTTCCACAACGTATACCGTAAGAAGCGGCGATACGCTTGCGGGCATTTCTAGGCAGGTTTATCCTAACGGGTACTATTACCCCGTAATTATGCTTGCTTCCAAGAACGTAATTCTTGATCCGGACAAAATTCAGCCCGGTATGCAATTAACTGTTCCTAACCTTCAGGTAAATTTAAACAACCCCGACGGTAAAAAAGCCGTTAAGGGCGTTATTCTTGATTTATCCAGAGTAGAAAACGGACGCGGACGCAAAGAAACAGCAAAAGGCATGAGAGATTTGGCTAACAGCCTTTAATAAAGCAAATTGATGTAAAACCGGCTTGTTTAAAAGCCGGTTTTTTTTTATACTTACATATTAAGGGAGATAATATGAAAAAAAATAATCGGTATTTCTTTACATCGGAATCAGTTGGGGAAGGACACCCGGATAAACTCTGCGATCAGATTTCTGACGCCATTCTTGACGCATGTATAAAAGACGATCCTTCAAGCCGTGTTGCCTGCGAAACATTTGCGTCCACATCGCTTGTTTTAATCGGCGGAGAAATTACCACCAAAACCTTTGTTGACTTTCATCATCTTGTAAGAAAAATAGCGCAGGAAATCGGTTATACAGACCCTTCTTACGGTCTTGACTATAATTCCATGGCTGTTCTTGACATGATTCATAGTCAGTCTCCCGATATTTCACAGGGTGTTTCCGGCACAGGCCTTAAAAAGTTTAAAGGACAGCAGGGAGCGGGGGATCAGGGAATGATGTTCGGCTATGCATGCAATGAAACAAAAGAACTCATGCCCATGCCCATTATGCTTGCCCATAAAATACTGATAAACGCGGCGAAACTGCGCAAAAACAATTCAATTAAATGGCTCCGCCCGGATTCAAAAAGCCAGGTAACAATAGAATACGAAGGATATAAACCTGTGCGAATCGATGCTGTAGTAGTCGCTCATCAGCATGCTCCGGACGTAAGTTACAAAGAAATCGAATCCACCATAATCGAAAAAATTGTCAGACCTGTACTTGAACCCACAGGGCTTTTGGATAAAAAAACAAAATATTACATTAACCCCACCGGCCGTTTTGTAATCGGCGGTCCGTTCGGAGACACAGGATTAACAGGACGTAAACTTATAGTGGATACTTACGGCGGCATGGGACGCCACGGCGGCGGCGCGTTCTCCGGCAAGGATCCAACCAAAGTTGATCGTTCCGCGGCTTATGCTGCCCGCTATGTCGCAAAAAACATTGTAGCCGCAAAACTGGCAGACCGCTGCGAAATCCAGCTCGCTTACGCTATCGGAGTACCCTTCCCTGTTTCTGTCATGGTTGATACATTCGGTACTTCCAAAATCGACGAAAAACGAATCGAAAAAGCCGTCTTAAAAGTTTTTGATTTAAGTCCCGCAGGAATTATTAAAACACTCGATCTCCGCCGTCCTATTTATCTTAAAACAGCGGCTTACGGTCATTTTGGACGCGCAGAATTCCCATGGGAAAAAACAGACAAGACAGAAGAACTAAAAAAGGCTATTGGATAGATGTCACAATACCTTCAGATTCCCGTTTCTAAAGCGCGCATCTTTTGCGAAGAGTTGTTTAAAGCTTATGGGTTCTCTGCGGATGAAAGCAAAACCATAAGCGATGTGCTTTTAAAAGCAGACCTTTACGGAATTGAATCTCACGGTATTATGCGCCTTGGACGCTATCACGATGAAATAACATCTTCCCAGGTTGACGCTTCTGCAAAAACGCAAATTGTCCATGAAACATTGATTTCTGCCGTAATTGAAGCGAACAAGTCAATGGGGCAGCTTTCCGGCACAGAAGCGATGAAACTTGCTGTCAAAAAAGCAAAAGCAGCGGGATGCGGGATGGTAACGGTACGCAATTCCAATCATTACGGCATCGCAAGGTATTATACGGAATTGGCTGCTCAGGAAGATTTAATCGGTATCAGCATGACAAACACAGAAGCCATCTGCGTACCGACATTCGGCTCTCAGGCAATGACAGGAACCAATGCTATGGCGCTTGCAATGCCTTCCTCTCCTTTTATTTTTTCCTACGATGCTTCCACAACTGTTGTTCCCCGCGGCACGCTTGAAGTTTTCAGAAAAAACAACAAACCTCTGCCCGAACAATGGGCAATTGATGAAAACGGCAAAGCCTCTACAGATGCCGCCGCGATAATAGAAAGTATCATCGCAAAAACAGGAGGCGGCATCGCTCCGCTCGGCGGTCTTGGCGTACTCAACGGCGGGCATAAAGGTTACGGGCTTGGCGTAATAGTCGATCTTTTTACCGCTGTAATTTCATGCGGGCTTACATCAAATCATGTTAACAGAAAAAAAGATCATACCGGTATCTGTCATTATTTTATGGCACTTGATTACGGTATCTTTGGAGATAAAAAAACAATAAAAGACAATATGTCTAAATTTTTGCAGGAACTGCGCGACAGCAAAAAAGCCGAAGGGCAGTCCCGTATCTACACACACGGAGAAAAAGAAGCGCAAACAATGGAACAAAGAATTAACGGCGATATCCCCGTTAACAAAAAAACTTACGAAGAACTAAAAGATATCGCCGCAAAATTGGGTGTTAATTTTAACCTTCTCTGAAGATGTTGGGATTTGAACCTCTCCCAGCCGTATTTTCGTTTATGGTTCCGCCGGACTGGTTAAATCTTGCATTTGCCCTGATTAACACACCGCCTCCTGCCTGACCTGAATTGTTATTGGTAATTGTACCGCCTGTCAAATTAAAGCTGCTGTCACTGCTGACAAAAACACCGCCGCCGTTATTCGCTGCCCTATTATGCCTGATTGAACCGTTTTCCATTGTAAAAACACTGCCGGTATTCAAATAAACACCTGTATTATAATTATCCCGCACATCGCCGCCGTCAAGAATAAAAGTTCCGTTTTGATCTACAAAAACCCCAAAAAGAAAATTATCACGTACCACAGCGCCTTGCCCCAAAATCACCTGCGCGCCTTCCGATACATTTAACCCTCCGTTTCTTCTTTGCCCTTCCGCGCCTATAATATCAATATTTTCAAACCGTACCTTAAGATTTTGACGTACCCATATTACCGCTTTATTTGAACCTCTTGCCGAAAGAAACGCTCTTTCCGCAGCAGACGCGCTTGCTTTACCGGTAATTAGCACTTCCCCCGAACCAATCGAGTTAACAGGATCGCCCAATCTAAAAACCGTTTCCGGAAAATTGGAACCCTCGCTGTTTAAATCCAGCATTCCGATAATTACGATTTTTCTTACTCCGCTTGTCATTATGGCTGTTATGGCATGGCTCAATGTTTTAAACGGCTGCGCCTCAGTTAATCCGCTGTTACTGTCGCTGCCCCTTGCGCTTACAAAAAAAGTGTCATTGGCGAATACGCTGCCGAATGCAAAGCAAACCAAAATTAAAATTAATGCGATTTTTTTCATTTAAAACCTCCGATTTCGGTAATATTATCATGGTTTATGTTGGTTTGTCAAGGACTCACACAAAGGCACAAAGACACAAAGGCACGGAGCTAATGTTTTAAAAAGCGGTTTCTGTTACGCTTTTCTTACAATTACAAAGAATCGGGAAGGCGGGGCAGCCTGCGTGCGCAGAAAAACCCCAAGCATCCTTAGGATGCAGGAGCCTGGCTATGAGCCTCTCGCTACGCTCGCCGGAGAACTTCGGAAGATGTTTTTCTACGCCCGCAGTCTGCCCCGCCTTCCCGTTGCTTGGTATAATTGAAAAAGTGGAGACAGTAACAGGCACTATACGGCAAAGTTACCTCCTTCAAACTTTCGGTTTGCGGTCAGCGCCCCCGCGAGAGTCTTAGCAATTTTTCTTCCCCCGTTCGTGTCCGTTCGTGTTTTGCCAACGAAGTTTCCAGGCGGTTCGTGGTGAAAATATTCTTCCCCACTCACTGTCCCCCCAACACTCCGCCTCTGTCATCACGCAAGCGGGGGTAGCCACGTATACCAACAAGCGTAAAATCCCAATCCGTTGGCGAAAAACCCAATCCGCTTGGGGCACTTCCTGTCCAGAAAGACCGCAAACGGGTTGTGCCAAGATTAACATCTGCGCCGTGCTGACCTAAAGCGTTACTTGTAATTGACGAACTGCTGCTTTGCAGAGTAATGGCAGTATCAAAATGTGAAACCGAGGTTGGGTTTTCTATGCTTGGATTTACCTGAATACGATAAACCGCATTGTTTCCAATATGATCACGTAAAGTAAAATCAAATCTCAGCCAGTGTGTAACAGCAGTCAAACTGCTTAAATTAAATCCGTTTATACTGTTTCCGTTCCAGATTGGATTACCTGCACTGCCGTTTCCGTTGTATGTTACAGCCATTGATGTATTTGCCGGATTTAAACCGTTTGCATCTTTCATGATTAAACCGCTGATTGAAACAGGGACTATGTTCGTATTTAAAAGTGATAAACTGCTAACAGCAAAATCATCGATAGTAAGAGGATCTTCAATTTCTTCTATTACTACTTCTTTTATTGTTTCACCATCGGCTTCATAAATTATTACTGGAACACTTTTAGTATTATTTCTTTTAGGTTTTATTTCAAAACTGTAATTAGCCGTACTGCCTGCAGAATCTCTTAGGGTAAAGAAAAACCGCAGATGATGGCTGGTGCTGGTAAGTCCGCTTAAATCTATTCCGGTAATATTGCTTCCGCTCCATGTTGGTGAACCGCCTGCTGTGCCGGGATTTCTTCCCACTGTTAAGGATGAAAAATTGCCGGCTGTTAGACCGGTAATCACAGCCGCATCTACTTCACCGGTCAAGGATGGTGTACCGCTCATCACCGGGGCGTTAAGGCTTCCCTGCAAGACAGGTAAACCTGTAATAACAGGAGGAGCGGTAATTTCCGCCGGTCTAGCATCGCCGTAAGTGTCGCTTTGGAAAATCCGCATACCGTTAAAAGCATGGTTATTTGCGAGAGTTAGCGTTCCACCAGTATTTATTCTGGTTCCGCCGAAGATACGCCCTACGTTACGAATAGTATCATTACTGCCGGTCGCCGTAAGGCTTGAACCAAGTGCGGCAGTGTTGGATATATTGCCCGGACCGTACATATCAATAAATCCTACAAGACCTCCAACAGAAAATAAATTTTCTGTATGATTTTTTCTTTGCGCGATTACATTGCCTGCACTAAAACAATGTTCTATTTCGCCCATGTTCTGAATAAATCCACTAAAACCTCCTGCACTAAAAATATAATCGTCTGATTGTGTCATATCGGCAAATACATCTCCTGTAGCATAACAGTTATTAACGTTTCCATAATATATGCGTCCCGCAAAACCACCCGCATAAATAACTGCATCTCCTGTTGACACAGCATTTACAATCCCAGCCGCAAAACAATATGAGATAGTTCCTCCAAGCTCTCCTATAAACCCACCTGCATCAATCATTCCATTTTTTATCAGAACGCTTACTTTGCCGGTAGCATAGCAATAAAATATATTAGTTCTTTGCATATAGCCAATAAATCCTCCGATACCGACACCAAGAAACTCATCAATGTCAGAATGAAAAATTATAGAACCTGTATTATTACAATATTCTATTGTTGAGTCATAGGAGGCTCCGATAAATCCACCAATACAAATCCAGCCGCTAAAACCAGTTTTATTAATATTTAAACTTCCTTGTTGTGCTGTACATTCTTTTATGTCCGCATTAAAACTATAACCTACAGCTCCGCCAATCAATGTGAAACTAGTCCCATTCCATATAGTGATTATACCCTGTTTGTATTCTGAATTATGTAAAACCGCGCTTTTTTCTTCTATAAAATTACCAAAATCACCTTCACCTTGAATAAAACCGGCAATTCCGCCAACACAAAGTCCAAAACCAACTATGCAAGTATCAGCATTTGCAACATTCACCGGATAGGTTTCACTGCCCACCGTGATATTTCCTGCCGCGCTTGATTCTCTTACACTCACCGGGCTTCCGTTAATTCGATCGCCCATACTTCCGACAAGACCGCCGATATGCAGAGAAACTGTTGATTCACCAACATGAGTTTTATTTACCGTCAAGCCTAAACCGCTGTAAGAGTTGTATACGCTGGAACTATCTACCATTAACCCGACAAGACCGCCTACATTAGCGTGAGTATCACCGCTAACATTGTATACGACAGAGCCTGTTGTTATCACATTGATTAATTGCGCGTTTCCCTGCGTACTACCTGCTATACCGCCGAAATGCGCAGCAACTGTTGGGTTTATTTGAACTGCGTCGCCAGCGATAGTTTGATAATTCACAGTTAGATCACGTACAACAGTGTTACCCGACACAACGCCAAAAAGACCAATATTTTCACTGTTGACTGATAACTGTACACTGTTCACTGTTACTGTATGTCCGTTGCCGAAAAACTTCCCCTGAAATTTTACGATAGGCTCATGATCTGTAACAGAAAAACTGTTTACAAGTACATATTGTCCGTCGCAGTTAGCGGGGACTTTAGAAAGCCCTATTGTCCTGGCGTCATTATTGGTAACTTTATCGCTGTTAGCGTCTATAATTTCCATTGCGGGGTTAGCTTTGCTCGTGATTAATCCGGGAAAGTTCCACATTCGAAAAGTTACTCTATCTTCGGGAAATTGCCCCGCATACAATGTAATGGTTATTGTGTATTCTGTTATGCCGCTTATTGCCTGTCCGTTTTTTACACCGTTAGTATTTATTCTGTTTACAGGTATTCTGCCGTCAGAAGGAAGCGGAAACTCCGTTCCCCTTCCTTCACGATAAACCGCTTCCATGCGAGAGCCGCCAGCATGGGTGTATGTTACATCTATTGTTGTTGTACCATTTGGGTTTTCTTTATATTCAGCTTTCCATTCAGTAATGCTGCCTACGGCTTGTGTAGCCGAAACTATCTTGTAAGAAAAACTCATGGTGTTATTTGCCATTCTGATACCGCCGGCGTTTTTAAGTTCTTCTCCGATACTTACCACAACGACTGTTTCCCAGTCGATAGTTCCCCTTGAAGCGATTGTGGCGTAGTAAAAACCGCCAAGTTCGGTATAAACCGGATCAACAAAATGACTTTCTATTGTGTCTCCTTTATCGTCTTTTATAGAGATTAAGTCATTGCCAAAAACAACCGTTTCTTCGTCCATTTGTGCGTTAAAATAAATTGTGATATTTGTCGCTCTTGAATATGCGTTCGCCAAATCATTTGAAGGTTCTGTCCATAAAACTCTCGGCTGTGTTCTGCAAATAGGAATAAGGGTAACAGGGACAGGTTTTTTGATTGTAAATGTAAATATTCCGCCGTTGGGGTTTATGTCGCTGGGGAAAACAATATCACCATCCTCATCTTCATCTTCATCCTCTGCTTTTAATTTTCTGTCCGGATCAAGTAAAGACAGATTATCACGCCATCCTGCAGGCAATTCCGCTTCTGTGTAAGCGTAGGCTTCCCATCCAAAAAGACTGTAGGCGGGAGCCGGAGAAAACTCCACAGAAAAAGCATAACCTTTACGGATATCCATACCCGGTGTTATATTTCCTCTTTGCGGATTTGAGCTACCCCAATTTGAATGATAATCAAGACGGACTGTGAGCTTGTCCGCATTTCTCCACGCAATCTCATCATCAATCCTTTGCATAAAATCAGGATCAATATCGCAAGCAATGAACAATGAACAGAGAACAGTTAATAAAAAACAATGAGCAATGAGCAGTGAGCAGTGAAAAGGTCGGCTTTTTGTTAATTGTTCCTTATTCTTTGTTCTTTCTTCTTTGCTCTTTGTTCTTTGTTCTTTTGTCATTGTTATCTCTCCCCTTTTTTTTAGCAAATCGGGAATTTAAACGTCCCTTTAAATTCCCAATTTTCTGCTGATTTTATGAGGTAAACCATACGCTTGGCGAGGGCAGAAAATTGTTGTTATGTTCATTAAAATCAACAATTTTTAGAGGTAACTTGACTTTTTTTATTAAAATAATGCTATAATACTATATAAATAATCTTCGCTGACTGCGGGATTTTTTCTGGCTAAAATCGGGAATTTAAAGGGACATATAAATTCCCAACTCTCCCCCCTTCTTCCGTTCGTGTCCGTTCGTATTTTGCCAACGAAGTTTCCAGGCGGTTCGTGGTAAAAAATTCTCCCCTCTTCTTCCTCGGCTAATCCTTTAAAACCAAGCGGGAAATAATAATGCCGATCGTTAAAGAAATAATAAACGATGGAAGTAAAAACACGATGCCGCACCCGACGGACAGATACATATAAGTTTTAACCGCATCTAATAATGCCGTTTCCCGGAAAAAATAATCTACTATAACCCCCGCTATAATTATAATATATAGTATAAATGAGGCTATTTTTGCATTATCTGAAATAAATTTTGCCGCGCCATCCAACGAACCGTAAAAATCCGCTTCTTTTTGAATTTTTTGTTTTTTAGCCAGGGCTTGTTCTTCGCTTAAAACACCCGCGCTGAATTCCGTATCGACAGCCATCAATTTTACTTGCATACTGTCAAGCGTAAACCGTACAGCAGCCTCGGAAACACGCGTCCCGCCTTTTACGGTTATAAAAAGCATAAATGAAAAAATAACAATAAAAATAATATACCCTACCATTAGCCGTCCAGTTTCATGTGAACCGGCAATAATATTTGACAATGCGTTGATTATCTTTCCGTCATAGTGCGGCCCTATTGTTAAGACCATTCTAGTAACGGCAATATTAATAGCCAGGGTAACAACGGTAGAAATCAGCAAAACTGCCGGAAACGATGAAAAATCCGTTATCTTTTTTGTGAACAAAACAACGAATAACAATAATAAGACAGACAGTAAATTTAACCCGATAAAAATATCCAATACTACTGCCGGAAACGGAATAATTAATAGAATTATTATTCCTATCACTAAAACAGAAATTAACTTTGTTTTTCCGCTAAACCATTTGCTAACATTAAACATAATCCCCTCTCTTTTATTTTGATAATATTTTTATACTATACCGGTCTGTCACCGGATGCTATAGTGAAAAAACCTCCCCACAGCGCGTCAGCGTCCGGCACGTCGGCGGTTACACAAACCTTTTCGCCAGGGTTTAAAGGGTCGGGGAAACACAGACCGCGCGCGTGAAGTCGTATCCCGCCGCCTTTTTCGCTCCGTTTCGCCCCGTATTTTAAATCGCCTTTTATGTATAGCCCCATTGCGGAAAACTGCGCCCTTATTTGATGATGCCTTCCTGAAAGCAGCTGAACTTCTAAAAAAAGATAATTGCGCCCCTGTCCCGCCACCCTGTAGCGAAGAGAGGCTTTCTTTCTGCCGGGCGCTGATTCATTATAAGCAAATGACTTATTTTTACGAGGGTTTGTTTCTATCCAGTGGACAGCTTCCCCGCTTTCGGGCAGATCAAAGGGAGGCTTTTCCACGACAGCCCAATAGTGTTTTTCTACACTGTTTTTATTTTTACCGGCAAAGGCTGAATTTAAAAACACAAGGGCGTTTTGATTAAGCGCGAAAAGGGCGCACCCTGTTACCGGAACGTCAAGACGGTGTACCGCTTCTACAGTTTCCGTATCAAACAAACCCTTTAGACCAAGCCGAAGATCGGCAACCCCGTCCCTGGCGCCCTCGACAGCCTCCCCTTTCAATTTGTTTACAATGATACAGGCGGCGTTTTGAAAGAGAATACGGTTTTTGATATTTATAATGGTGTTCATAATGAGTATTTTAGACTATTAACAATTATTATCATATCCCTGAAACCGCTTTTACAATTACAAAGAATTCGGGAAGGCGGGGCAGCCTGCGGGCGCAGAAAAACTCCTCAAGAATTCGCTTACGAGCCTCTCGCTGCGCTCGGTCTCTTCAGCGAAGAACTTCGGAAGATGTTTTTCTGCGCCCGCAGGCTGCCCCGCCTTCCCGTTGCTTGGTTATAATTGAAAAAAAAGTTATAGGTACCATACGGTAAAGGTTCATCCTTCAAACTTTTGGTTTGCGGTCAGCGCCCCCGCGAGAGTCTTAAAAATTCTTCTTCCCCCGTTCGTGTTCGTTCGTTTGGTTCGTGGTAAAAATTCTTCCCTCTCTTCCCTCTGTGTCTTTGTGCTCTTCTTCAAACCTTCGGTTTGCGGTTTGTGTGCGTCTACCCAGGCACCGCGCCCTATTGCGAAAATAAAAAAAATATTATATTATAGATTCATGATAAGTGATGTTATTTTAGAAAATGTAATCTCTCACAATAGATGAAAATGGGATTAAGTTATTAAAAAAAGACATATTATTAAATGGTTGTTTAGCAATTCTCGATTTTAGCAGGGGAAATTAATTATGGTAGTGCAGATTAAATACTTTGGTGACATTCTTATGTCGAGGCCTGCGGGAAGAGAAGCTTTTCTCATGGCAAAAGCGTACGTTTTCAAGGAAGTAGGAGAGAATGACGATATTGTTCTTGATTTTGATGAGGTAAAGGTATTGGCTCCATCGTGGGCAGATGAATTTATTTCAGGTATTAAAACGGAGTACTCAAATTCACTTAAATATATTAATACAGAAAACCCATCTGTTAAAGCATCTTTAAAAACTGTTTTACAATAAAGATGCCAGAAAACTGGTAGCAGCTGCCTATTACCAATTACAAAGAATTCGGGAAGGCGGGGCTTGGTTATAATTGAAAAAAAGTTACAGGCACTATACGGCAAAGTTCCCTCCTTCAAACTTTCGGTTTGCGGTCAATAATATCCCTAAAAGTAACAGTCACCGCCGACACCGCTGATATTGGTTCCGTTCTAAAGGCAGGCAACTACGCCTTTTTTAAAAATGGTGTTTTATTCCTGCTTGTCTCATTATTACATTTGCCAAGTGCCTGGATTTGATTACACCATCTACAGGAAACACTCTATTTGTAATGGGACTATACCAAATATCATGATCACCTTTACCGTGGCGTTTAAAAGAACACTTGTATTCTCTAAGTTTTTCGCGGACTTTTACTTCATATTCTGCCACAATTATGCCACCAAGGTTTGCCGCTCCATTTTAAAATGAAGAGAAACTTTTTTAATATTTTCATTAAGTTCCAGTATTTCTGGTACCGCTATTCTAACACGTTCAATAAGTGTATCAAGAGAGTCTGATTCAAGCGCGATTGGAATATCGTCATTTTCTGCAACCCATACAGAGGCTTCATCATCCCAAGTTAATAAAACTATATATTCAATCATAAAACAAGTATACGGCAAATAAACATGAGATGTCAACCGCTTTTTACTGACTCCTAAAATGAAGAGGGGTGCCACTGCCTCAAAGAAGCTTGACGCACGGAAAAAAAGATTTTAATTAGTAAAAATCCTAGGAAGGCTTTCATCTCCCCTTTGGTCTCCCGATGCTACAAGACCACCCTTTTTTTTATAGTGCCTGTTGTACTTATAATCACATTTTTTACAATTACAAAGAACCGGGAAGGCGGGGCAGCCTGCGTGGAAGCGCTGCAACTGGAGCTGGAAGCTTACAAGGACGTATTGGAGTTCCACCCCGAACTTCAATTAACCACAGAGCCGCTGCGTATCGACTGCGTAGTAATTAAAAAATTAAAGGAGGTGAAAATCGAAAAAACATCGGGGCAATTTTTAGAACATGGAATATACTGGAATACAAAAGTCCTGATGACTATGTGTCTGTCAGTGATTTTTATAAGGTCTATGGATATGCATGTATATACATAACCCTAAATGAAATCGCTATCACAGACCTTACAATTACTTTTGTAGAAAGCCGCTATCCCAGGGAATTAATAAAACATCTGGAAAATGTGCGCGGCTATACAGTTGCAAAAACCAGCGCTGGGGTTTATACTGTAAAAGGTGATATCCTGCCGATACAAATAATTGACAGCCGTAAACTTTCGGCGGAAGAAAATGTATGGCTGAAAAACCTTAGAAAAAACCTAAATCGTTCAGATATAGAAAAATCAGGATTAGGTGCCAAGTACGAAGAGAGAGAACGTGAAAAATGGACGAGCGTACTTGCCGACAAAGACGCAGAAATTGCAAGGCTTCGCGCGCAATTGGAAAACAAGCAATAGATTATCCCTTAGATTACAGAGTAAGAAAATCTTTAGTCCGCGGATTTTCGCGAAGATCTGCGGACTATTCTT
>WQXG01000049.1 GCA_009784975.1 Treponema sp. | reverse complement strand
TTGATGGAAACCGGGGTGTCTGGGGGCAGGGAAACACCCTCCAGAGCGCAGTACAATTCCCGCAGAAGGTCTGGGTTTTCAAAGAGCGTTGTGAACACGCTGCTTTTAAATTTTCGATTTACAGTCATGTAAACCTCCAAAGAATAGATTTAACTTTGAAAAAAGTTATAGCTATTAATGGCGCGCAGATGCAGGGTGCTTGACCGAAAATGAAAAAAAGTGAAAATAATTTTTATTTTTGATAAAAAACGGTAGCAGCTACCAAAAAATGGGATACCGCACCAGCGGCACCCTAATTGTAAGGTTGTCCACCCACCGGTTTCAGAAATGTATGCCCAGAAACATACTTGAGGGGCGCACAAGGTTGCACGCGAAGCGTGTGGATAAATAAAAGCAGCATTGCGTGGCGCACAAGAAAAGTCAATGAGATAAAGGTTTCGCGAGGGATTTATCCCGAGCGCGCGCCCAGGCGGGTCAAAACGCCGCGTGCGAAGCGCGCGGCGCTTTTTGGCCGCTGACAGGACCCCAAGCATAATCTTTAGGCATACATTTCTGGGTTGACAATCCCCTCCATAAAAGGCAAAATAAAGAAAATCTCTATCTAAAGGAGCCCCTTGTGAGCCACCCAACTGAAAAAATCAGAAATATCGCCATTGCCGGTCATGGACAGACCGGGAAAACCACCCTTTTTGAGCATTTGCTGTTTGCCGGAGGAGTAATTCAGAGGGCAGAAACCCTTGATTCCGGTAAAACTACCAGCGATTACAGCCCGGAAGAAATAGAGCGGAAAATATCGATACATGCCGCTATGGGCCATATCGAAAAAAACGGAACAAAAATCAACTTTTTTGATACTCCCGGTTCATCCGACTTTACAGGCGCAGTTATTCTAAGTTTCCGCGCGGCGGAATTTGCGCTCTTAATGGTAGATGGAAAATCCGGCGTTCAGATTGAAACTGTCAAACTGTGGCGGAATCTGGATACTTCCGGAAAACCCAGGGGTATTTTTATAACAAAACTGGATAATGATCAGGCGGATTTTAACCGTACCCTTGCTGATATTAAGGAAAAATTCAAAGTTGAGCCTGTTGTAATTACAATGCCGATTGGCAAAGGCGGCGGCTTTAAAGGCGTAGTAGATGTGCTCCACGAAAAAGCATACATCTCCCAGGGCGATGCGCCGGAAAAAGAAGATGCTATCCCCGCCGAGTTTAAAGATGCAGTAGCGGCAGCGCGCGAAAAATTGATTGAAGCAGCCGCAGAAGGCGATGACAGCCTGATGGAAAAATATATCGAGAACGGATCGCTTACCATAGACGAAATGAAAATCGGACTTGTAAAAGCTCTTGCAGAAAATAAATATGTTCCGGCATTCGCAGGCGCTCCGATTAATAATACCGGTATTATTCCGTTGATTGATTTTATTGTTGATGCGGCGCCCAATCCCCGCACGGCAAAAGACGCAACGATCAATGCAGAAGGCAGCGAAACACCGGTTGCTATCGATCCTGACAAACCAATGTCGGCGCTTGTTATAAGAACAAATTATGATCAATTCTCCGGCAAACTTTCATGGTTAAAAATTATCACCGGAAAACTCAGCGCCGATTCGGAAACAATCAATGTTTCGGAAAGCAAAAAAGAACGCATTGGTAAACTTTATACCTGTCAGGGCAAGAAACTTGAAGAAGTAAGGGAACTTTGCGCAGGCGATATTGGAATTATCACAAAGGCAGCTTCCTTAAAGACCAACGATACATTGGCTGCGGCAGACGGTCCTGTTTTTGCACCTCTGCGCCTGCCGGAACCGGTTCACAGGGTGGCAGTAAATGCGATTGCCAAAAAAGACGAAGATAAACTCGGCGAATTCCTTGTACGTGCGGCAGAAGAAGATAAAACTTTCCGTTTCCAATACAACGGCGAAACAAAGGAAGCGGTTATCTCCGGCATGGGAGAGCTTCAGATCAACATTATTCTGGACAAAATTAAAACAAATCAAAAAATCGAAGTAGAAACCCGTATCCCCAGAATTGCCTATCGCGAAACCATAACCAAAAAAGCTGCGGCTGAATATACGCACAAAAAACAATCGGGCGGACACGGACAATACGGCAAGGTACTGCTGGAAATCGCGCCTCTTGCGCGCGGCGAAGGGTATCAGTTTATCAATGCCATTTTTGGCGGCTCAATTCCAAAAAATTATATTCCGGGCGTAGAAAAAGGCATTGCGGAAGGAATGATACATGGTTCAATGGCAAGCTATCCTGTTGTAGACGTAGAAGTAAAAGTTGTAGACGGCAAACATCATGAAGTTGATTCCAATGAACTGTCGTTCAGAATCGCCGCGCGCGGCGCATTCCGTGAATCGATGAAAAAGGCAAACCCCACACTTCTTGAACCAATTATGAAACTGACAATTTTTATCGAAGAAAAATATCTTGGCGATGTAATGAGCGATCTTTCTGGAAAACGCGGAAAAATAGTCGGTCAGGATTCGACAGGCGGCATTGCGGAAGTACGCGCAGAAGTCCCCATGGCAGAACTGCTTCGTTACTCGATAGATCTTAGATCCATCACATCCGGAACCGGTTCTTTTAATGTGGATTTCAGCCACTACTCGCCGATCTCGGGGCGCATAGCAGACGATGTAATCAAGGCGCGCGCAGAGTTCAAGGTACAGGAAGCAGACGAATAATATTGAAAGTAGCAGTTATTTGCGATATTCATCAATCTGTCTTTTGGAGAAAGATAATCAATCAAAAAGATGATTTTGACAAAATCATCTTTTTGGGAGACGAATTTGATCATTGGACAAATGTTTGGCCTTTTCAAATGGATAATGCCCTGGAAATAATTTCTTTTAAAAACAGCAATCCGCAAAAGGTTGATCTTTGCTGGTCGAATCATGCAACGAGCTATTATCTGGATGAAAAATGCAGCGGGTATCAGCATGAACATGCAATTGATATAAAAGAATTTTATATGAACAATAAATCCCTGTACAATGCAGTTTATGTCTATGATAACTGGATTTTTTCTCACGGCGGAGTCTCTGCAAAATGGATGCAGTGCTGCGGATTAACAGATGTTAATGAAATAAACACGCTTTTTAAAAAAAGACCCAACTTTTTCAGGTGGGTTGGTCCAGATGGTTATGGAAATAATTCCAACGAAGGTCCGCTTTGGATCCGTCCTGAAGCGCTGATCAATAACCGCGTAATAGGTTATAATCAGGTAACAGGTCATACAGAAAATGTTCAGCCCAAAATTATAAGAAAATACAAACAAATATTTGTTTTTTGCGATACTCAAAATCATAATTATCTTACGGTTTTGGATACAAAAACAAATAACGTTGAATTTATTAATTTATTTACGTAAATTTATTTACATAAACCATCCGCTCTTTTCATAAATTCGTTGGAGAGGCGTTTTTCCCATTTAATGGAAAAGCTTACAGGAAGCTGCGAATCTTTAAATTCTTTTAATAATGTTTGTATTCCGCGTATATTGGGATTTCCTGTAGCATTCGCAACATTGCCGTTTACTTTTGCAATTATTGCCTGAGAATCTGTTGTAAGTATATAATTACCGGGATTTTCTTTCGCATATTGAATTGCGCGGAAAATGCCTTCTGACTCTGTATCATCATTGCTGGTGGAAGCGCATAATCCAAAAACACCGGATTCCTCATGAATAATTTTATTATCCTTTACTGCCACAAAAGCCCATTTTTCAGGGCCTCCATCGGTATATATATAAATATATTTTCCAGACGGCATCCTACCCTGCCCAAAATTTTGTTTTTTGTATTTCCGGAATACAAAGACTTTTTAATTCCTTGTAACAAATCTTGCTGTATAGTTTTTCCATATTTTCATCGTTTGAACCATCTTTAACTGTTTCAAACAGAAACGAAGAAAAAGATTTATATTGCGTCATTACAAACATCGCATAATGTTTTTTTGCTTCTTTTGGATCGGGATATTTTTCCTTACATTCAATAAAATAAGCCGCTCCCTCCCTGCAAAGAGAGAAAACCGCGTTTCTAAAACCAATCCATTCAGCTTTAATTTCTTCCGTCTTCTGCCGGATTTCCGGCCATGCGGCAATTGCGTCATCAATACTGCCCTGTCTTATCGCTTCGAATATACGTGAATCGGAAAAGTTATCTTCGCCTTTTAGCAGATGCAGGCTGCGGTAATGTTCGGTTTTAATTTTAACGCGGTTAAAGTTTGCATCCTGAATAACAACTCCCTCACGGTCGTTTGAATTAACGCCATTGCAATATTCGATAACCGCATCAATGCTGTCAAGCTGATATATTTTTGGAGTTTCAAAACTTAAGCCTAAATTTTCCGTAACCCATTCAGGCGTACGTTCAATTCCCAGCGGATCGCAGCATCCCAGAAGATACAGCCTGGTTTCTTTGTAAGGAACAACGATTCTGTTATACGGAGATGTAAGCTCAAACATAAATGTCCAGCCGTACGGAAGGCGTTTGATTTCTTCTTCGTGTCCGCGCAGGGCAAAATCGCGCAATCTTGCAAAGGTATAGGGCGGCTGAAGCTCTTCTTCGTTTTGCGCGACAAATTGCTCAGGCACTTCAACAGATATATCAAAGCTTCCGTTAGTTGTCCAAAGATCGCTGCCGTCTGTTTCTTTTAAAAGCTTTAATAACGAACCATCAAGTTTTTCGCGCACATACAAAGCGCTGCTCCAGTCGATAGGGTCTGCGCCGTTTTCACCGTAGTTCATAAATTTAAAAAACGGCATAAGGTAAGGCTTCACAGATCCGTCAGGACGAATGTCGTACACGGAACCGCGGCAGCAGCGGACTATCGGGTTTGTAAAATCAGATTCAAATTGGCTGTATTTGAACATGACAAGGTTGGGACGGGTTGGATGCCGCTTTACTTTAATGCAGTAAGGCGGCTTTGATAATTCTTCCTCATAATTACTAAAATTCTCTTTGAGAAAATTGGTTAAGTAATCCCAACTGTCATGTTGTCCCATCTAGCGCTTATCGATACTTGTGTATTTAAGCTTTGGCTGTACGCACTTGTAAGCGGGACGGATAATTCTGCCGCCGGCAATAATTTCTTCCAGACGATGAGCGCACCAGCCTGCAATGCGGCTAACCGCAAAAATAGGCGTGTTTAAATCTTCCGGGATACCGAGCATTTTGTAAACAAAACCCGAATAAAAATCAACATTGGTGCAGATATCTTTATCTGATCCTTTAACCTTTTTAAAAACTGTCGGAACAAGCTGTTCAATTAAGCAGTGAAGATTAAATTCTTTTATCATGCCTTTTTCTTCCGCAAGAGCTTTTGCCTTATCGCGTAACAAGCTTGCCCTTGGGTCTGTAATGGTATAAACAGCATGTCCCTGCCCGTAGATTAATTTTGTACCGTCATAAGCCTGGCCTTTAAGAATTTTTTCCAGATAAGATGCGACTTCTTCTTCGCTTTCCCAGTTTTTAACATTTCTCTTGATATCGTCCATCATTTCTATAACTTTTGAATTTGCGCCGCCGTGTTTAAAACCTTTAAGAGAACCTATGCCGGCAGCAATTGCAGAGAATGTATCCGTATCGGACGAAGAAACAACATGCACTGTAAACGTAGAATTATTTCCGCCGCCGTGTTCTGCATGAAGCACCAAAGCCAGATCCAAAAGCTGCGCTTCGTACTTTGTATATTTTTGATCCGGTCTAATAAGAGAAAGCAGTGTTTCCGCAGCAGATAATGAAGGATCAACCTGATGGATAATAAGGCTTTCGCGGTCAAAATTGTGTTTTTTGGACATGTAAGAATACGCGGCAATGCTCGGAAAACGCGCGATAAGCTCAACGCATTGGCGAAGCACATTTTCCGGAGACTGATCTTCCGGGTTTTCATCATAAGGATATAAAGCCAATATTGATGAAGCGAGCTTGTTCATAATGTCGCGTGACGGCGCCCGCAGAATTACATCTTCCACAAAATTTTTAGGAAGCGGCCTGCATTCGCCAATAATCCTGTTAAAATTATCGAGCTGTTTCTGATCCGGCTGTTTTCCGAACAAAAGAAGATAAATTGTTTCTTCAAAACAAAATTTGTCTTTTGCTGACGCTTCAAAGGCGATTTCTTCGACATCGATTCCCCTGTAAAAAAGTTTGCCGGGAACAGCAACCTTTTTCCCGTCGCTGACATCGTAACCATGTACATCTCCAACACGGGTAAGCCCGACAAGCACTCCTGTACCGTCATCATTGCGCAAGCCGCGTTTTACACTGAACTGTTTGTACAGATCGGCATCGATGTAATCGTTACCCGCAACTTCCTTTAAGTGTTCTTTAAAATCCAACATTTGCTACTCCTTATATACTTGTTGCTCAAACAGAGTTTGAGTCCTCTTCCCGTATCTGCACCCGGCGGATTTTGCCGCTTATTGTTTTGGGGAGCTCTTTTACAAATTCCACAATCCGCGGATATTTGTAGGGAGCTGTGGTTTTTTTCACATGTTCCTGCAATTCAACTTTTAGTTCTTCTGAGGCTTCAAACTTTTTTGAAAGCACGACTGTTGCCTTTACAACAGTGCCGCGATCTGCATCCGGAATTCCTGTGACAGCACATTCAAGGACAGCAGGATGTTCCAGAAGGGCGCTTTCTACTTCAAAAGGACCGATGCGGTAACCGGAACTTTTGATCACATCATCGTTGCGGCCTACAAACCAATAATAGCCGTCTTCGTCTTTCCACGCAACATCCCCGGTATAATAAATATCATTATTCCAGACACTGGCGGTAAGCTCTTCGTCGCGGTAATAACCGCCGAACATTCCATAAGGTTTTCTTTTACCTGTGCGCAGCACAATTTGACCTTCTTCGCCCATTGCACATGATGCTCCGTCTTCGCGTACCAGATCAATATCATAACCCGGCGCGGGTTTACCCATGGATCCCGGCTTTGGTTCAAGCCACGGCCAGGTGCAAAGAGAGACAGTAAGTTCTGTTTGCCCGTAACATTCGCGTAATTTCACGCCTGTTTGAGCAAGAAACTGTTCGAAGATTTCCGGATTTAACGGTTCGCCTGCTACACAGCAGTGTTTAAGGGAAGAAAAATCATATTGAGTTAAATCTTCCTTTATAAAAAAACGGTAAATCGTAGGCGGCGCGCAAAAACTTGTCAATTTGTATCTGCTCATTATTTCCAGCATTGCAGCAGGCACAAATCTGTCGTAATCGTAGATAAAGATACCCGCTTCGCAAAACCACTGACCATAGATACAGCCCCATGCTGCTTTTGCCCATCCGGTATCCGCTACAGTCAGGTGCAAACCTTCCGGAATTACCTGATGCCAGAATCTTGCAGTTGCAATATGCCCGAACGGATAGGCAAAATCATGCTGCACCATTTTTGGCATTCCTGTTGTGCCGGATGTAAAGTAAAGAAGCATAATATCAGAATTGGCATTAACGATATCAGGTTTCTGAAAATTGTCAGACGCATTATCAAAAAGCCTGCTAAAATCAATCCATGACATTATCGGCTTTGGCATCTGAAAACCCGTTTCCGCTCCCGCGTATGCTCCAAAAATCCCTGCCGCTCCGTCTGTTATACTGCCGGTGAAAGGGTCTGTATCATGAAAAGTTTTTGTTTTTTCGGCAAACCATTCTTTCGCCATTTTTGCAGGATCACGATCCTTTGGAGTGTGCACAGAACGCACAAATGCCTTATAGCGCAGATGTGACACTCCGTGAGATTCTCCGCTTCTTTCCATGATAGCTTCCGCTTCATCTATACGGTGCATAAGCTCCTCGTCGTCTACGCAGATAATCGCCTTGATATCTGCGGCATTGCACCTGTACACAATATCCTTGGTTGTAAGGAGGTGGGTAGCGGGGATAGCAATTGCACCTAACTTATGCAGCGCCAGAATTAACGGCCAGTATTCCCAGCGGCGCTTTAAAATCAGCATGACAGGATCGCCTTTGCGGATCCCGGCATCACGCAGAACATTGGCTGCTTTGCAGGAAAGATTTTTCATTTCGGCAAAAGTAAAAGCTGCATCTGCGCCCATTTCATCGCACCATTGCAGGGCGCGGGCGTTTGGTTTTTCCTGTGCAAGCACATCAATAACATCATAAGCAAAATTAAAATTTTGGGGGATGTTAACGGTATAATTTTTATAATAATCCTCGTAGGATTCAAATTCTTTTCTTGGCAAATATTTGTCAAGCAGTGACATAATAACTCTCCTATATATTTTTAGAACACAATAGCCAAAAAGCGGGCTGCCTTACCGCCCAGTGCCTTCATACCATGAGGCTCGCTGGAGTCGTAGTAAATGCAGTCGCCTTGAGAAAGCTCAATATCGTGGCCGCTGATCGATATCAGCAGCCGCCCCTCCAATACATAGTTAAATTCCTGTCCCGGGTGTGTATTCAGGTTTATTGGTTTAGATTCAGTTTCAGCAGATGCTTCTACAAGAAACGGTTCTGCTTTTTTACGGTGAAAATTATACGCAAGATTCCAGTAACCGTACATGGGACGGCGGCTTACTTCCGGAGCTTCGCTTGCGCGGGTAACGCAGAATGTTTTTAATTTGGATGCGGCTCCCGTAAGCAGTTCCGCAAGGTCTACCCTGAACCGCGACGCAATCTCGACCAATG
The DNA here is from genome assembly GCA_009784975.1 of Treponema sp. Lineage (GTDB taxonomy): Bacteria > Spirochaetota > Spirochaetia > Treponematales > Breznakiellaceae > WQXQ01. Next base: position 13,246 of record WQXG01000049.1, on the reverse strand, counting down.
CGCCTACCGGAAAATCTTTTTGTCCTTCTTCCCACGAAACATATTCTGCCGGATCAAAGCCCAGTTCTTTCGCCAAAACATCAGCGGATAATTCTTCGATTTCTCTTAGCACCCGTACACGGGCAGCTATTTCTTTTACATTTTCTTTCATTGCCTTCTCCCTGGGGGAAATCCCCCTTTACCGGCTAAGGCGACAGATGCCGGCTCAGCCGAGTTTCTATCGTTCCATTGGAACGTGCAATATAAACAACAGGCGGTTTTTGTGTGAAAATTCCGTTTTCCACAACGCCGGGGATAAGATTCAATTCTGCTTCCATTAATGAAGGGTCTATGTGTTTCCCAAAACCATAAGGTTCCGTTTCGAAGCGGATGTCCAGAATTATATTTCCATGCTCAGTGATAACAGGACCGGCCTTTCTTATTGCCTCTCTAAGTATAACAGTTGCACCGATTTTTTCAAGTACCCTGATTACCTGCGCCCTTGCTGCCGGAAGAACTTCTACCGGAATGGGAAATCCGCTCCCCAAATGATCTGTCAATTTGGATTCATCTACAACAATGGCGTATTTTACGGAGGCATAAGCGGCTATTTTTTCGATTAAATGTGCTCCGCCGCCGCCCTTTATCAGATAATTGTCCGGATCTATTTCGTCTGCGCCGTCTATTGTTAAATCAAGTCCGGATGAGAGCTCACGCGAATTAAGAGTATAAAAAGGAATGCGTAATTTTTCACATTCTATTTCTGTTTGAATACTTGTGGCAAATGCGCAAATGTCCCGTAATACACCCTGCGTTAAAAGCTCACCTACCCTGCGCACCGCGTAAATGGCAGTAGACCCGGTACCAAGACCGAGTTTCATTCCGCTTTTTACCATGTCGTCTACTGCGGTTATACCGGCAGCTTCTTTTAACCTGTTCGAATCTTGTTCCATATTTTATCTCCTGCAGTATTTATCAATGAAAGAAACTGTGCGGGAATTTCGCTTCCCTTAAAACAACCGTATTGAAGGCAAGCCTGACGAATAACCATATCATAACCATTGATTGTTTTGCATCCGGCTGCTGCCGCTCTTTTTAGAAAGGGAGTTACAGGCGGAGTATAGATTAAATCCATTACCGCTTCATTTCCTGTAAAGGAATAAAGTTCAAGCGGATCGGAATCATCATAACCTTCCATTCCAACAGAGCTGGTTTGTACAATTATATCACAGAATTTTGACATGAGTTCTATTCCGTTACTGTCCAGTCCTCCCCAGCGGAATTTATACTGTGATGCGATATTTTTTGCTTTATGCACAGTACGGTTCAGTATAACGGCTTTGCCGCCTAAACGGTAAATTTCCGCAGCAACTGCCCGCGCAACGCCGCCGGCTCCTATGATACTGACTTTTAAATATTTTAAATTTTTCTTGCCGATAAAAGCGAGCAATGAATCTGAAAAGCCGGTACAATCAGTATTTTCGCCGAACCAGCCGGAAGAAATCTTCCGCCCCTTCAGTTCGATATCGGTATCACTGTAACGATATATGGTATTGCATGCGCCGATGGATTGTACAGAAGCTGAACGTTTTGTAAGCCATGACAATACAGCTTCCTTGTACGGCACTGTGATCGAAAGCCCCTGAACATCCAGCTCTTTGGCAAGTTCAAAAAAATCGCCAATGGAATTTGTAGGAAAAGGCACATACACAGAATCAGTATTTTCCAGTCCGTAAATCGTATTGAAGAACCATGGGCTTATGCTCGTTTTTAAAGGATAACCAACAACGCCGTATACTTTGGTTTTTTTTGTAATCTTGCGGAAACGGTACAATTCTGCCAATTCCTTAACATCAATCTGGCCGGGAGCGCCCGGAATTTCAGTTTCGGATAACGCGCTGGAATAAGATAAAAAAGAACCGAATCTTTCGGCAAGGATTCTTGAATAGATACCATAATGCCCCATGCAGATAAATATTTTATCTTTGCATTTGCAGGCTTTGGAAGCCTGTAAAACTTTTAGAACATCTTTTGTAGATTTAACGGAAATTGCCATTTTTACAATTTCATCTCCGGTATGCAGCATGGATTTTATTTTTGCGGGGATATCATCTGTAACACCCTGTAAATTATGGCAGGAACGAATAATTCTTGTACCGAATGTTCGCGCCGCTTCTTCAAGGCTGGGCACATTAAAATCTTCTTCGATATCAACATAGGCAAAGTTGTATCTGCTGTCATCGTTGGCGTAAGCAAGACCGCGCGCAAGCAATTTCACTCTGGCGCCTTCACCGCCTGTAAAATATCCTCCATCGATATCCCGCCTGATTGTTAAAATAACAGGAATCCCTGCCAGTTCAGGAAAACGGCGAATATACAACCGTTCATCCGGCTCTAGGCAATCTACCCGCAGCTCTGCCAAATCTGTAAACTTCCGGTATTTATTAAGAATTTCCTGATTACGTTTAATTGTTTTTCCGGTAAGACACAAACATATTTTTGACACTGTAAACCTCAATATCCTTTAATAATCAAGACGATATAAAAATATCGCGCTTGTCTGTCCTGAACTGTTAAAATTAACCCTGAGCATTAATGGCCAGTTCTTGCCGGAAACCGGCAGCAGCAAATGATCATCCCTGTCTTGCGGGGAACCCCCCATCCTGTTTCCAAGCGCCAGCAAAACAGCCGTTTTTGAATCTCCGTTGGAGATACCATGCGTTGCAGAAAACCGAACCTGCCACACCCTGTCCCTGAAAATATAAAAATCCACACCCGTGTACTGAAAAATAACATCGTCCTGCCAAAGCTCGATCCCTCTTGCAGCAGCAACTGTTCGCGGCGGTCCGTACCGTTCGATAACATCAGAAACCATCAAACCGATAAATGCGTATTGTTCATCATTGCTAAGTCCGGTGTTCAGCGGACGCTCCTGCGGCCAAAGAGGAAAGATGAGAAAAAACATCAATGATAAAAATGCAGCTTGTTTCATATATAGCTATTCGCTGCGTCTTTTCATTTGCCGTGCCATAACGATCATTGATATACCCAAAATTAACAATGCTACACTGCAAATAAGTCTTATAACATCAAGGACAAACATCAAAAATCCCCCTTTAACCATTTAAAGCCAATATCAATTGAACTAATTATAGCAAGAACACTGGCAATCATTCCAGCTACAATCAGGAACCTTATCACCGGATGTTCCGGTTTTTCCATAACTTTCAGCATCTTTTCCAGTGTGCTGTTTATATTATCCAGTTTATCTGTAATTTTTGCCATACATATTCCTCCTTAATTGGCAATAAACATCCATGTATTGCCGTTTACCCTTAAAATTCCCTTTTCGGATATCCAAACATTGATGCCTGGACGGACAGGGAAAACCGGCTGTTCCCCTGCTTCAAAGAAAAGCGGGGCTGCAAATGGTGATGTCCCGTACCACAAACCGGCAGGGACGGGGAAAGATTTAAGTTCGGCTGCTTCCGGGACAATACGGCGCCGGTCAAAATTGGACTCAGCGGTTCTTTCTGCCAATGTCCGCCAATTGACAAGCCAGGGGTCTTCAAGGACTGCTTCACTCAATACACCGGACTGAAACAGTTCGCGAAACCGGGGCCAGTCAAAATTGGCAGGTATTCTGTTTTGATTGTTTGCATAGACAAGTTCCCAGTAAAAGACCGAGTCAATTCCCGCATCCCAGCTTAGGCGCAGACTACCCCCAATGGCATCGAAGGGGAAAAGCGCCCCGCAAGGCTTGAAGGTATTCGCCAATACATTGTGCCAATACGGCGAGGCGGTCACAGGGTTCGCCCATGTAACCGGGATCTCGATTTCCATGCCGGGGGTATAATCCGCCGTCTGCCGCCTGCCGTCCGGGGTAACCCATTCTACACGCCAATTGGGTTCGCCGAGCAGGGAAACCCAGGGTTCGGGGACTTGCGGCAATTCCAGAACATATCTGGAGGGGAAACGCTCTGTGCAGCAGGCAAGAGCCAGCACAAACACAGCAAGTTTGATAGATTTGCAAATAAATATTTTCATAGCTATATATGGCGCACAGATGCGTGGTGCTTGCTCGAAAATGAAAATATTTTAAAAAAGTTTGCACATTGACAACAATTTCCCATTTTCCTATAATGAGCTATAATTTTTAGCGATATTAAGGAGTATATTATGTCTGCTACAACCTATAATCCCTTTGAGAATGCCCAAATACAATTCGACGCCATTGCCGAAAATCTTGGACTTGAAAGCGGAATGCGGGAGCTTTTACGCCAACCCATGAAAGAAATACATTTTACCATTCCGGTAAAAATGGACGATGGTTCCACCAAAGTTTTTCAGGCTTTCCGCATCAGGCACAACAATGCAAGAGGTCCCGGAAAGGGAGGCATCCGTTTCCATCCCCATGAAACTGCCGACACAGTTCGCGCTCTTGCCATGTGGATGACCTGGAAATGCGCTGTCGTAGATATCCCGTTAGGCGGAGGCAAGGGCGGCATTATATGCGACCCTCAAACTCTTTCCAAATCAGAACTGGAAAAACTTTGCCGCGGATATGTCCGCAAAATATGGAATCAAATAGGGCATGAAATTGACATTCCCGCTCCTGACATGGGCTCCAACGCCCAGTGCATGCTCTGGATGATGGATGAATATGAAACCATCGTTGCCGGCCACTACCCCGGCGTTATTACCGGCAAACCTGTCGGAATGGGCGGCTCCCTCGGCAGAACCGAAGCCACCGGTTTCGGTGTTATCTATACACTCAAAGATTTGCTGCGCTACATGAATATTCCCATTGGGACCACAACAGCAAGTATTCAGGGATTCGGAAACGTAGCGGAATACGCGGCGCAAATGTACACGGAACTCGGCGGCAAAGTAATCGCCGTATCCTGCTGGAATCAGGCTGATAAAACAGCATACACATTTAAAAAATCCGGCGGCTGCAATATAGCCGAGCTTGTAAAAATTAAAGATTCCTTCGGAAGCATCGATAAAACCAAAGCGCAGTCTCTGGGATACGAGATCCTCCACGGCGACGACTGGATAAAGCAGGAAGTTGATATATTGATTCCCGCGGCTCTGGAAAATCAAATTACACCGGCAGTTTTCCCCAATATTTCCAAAAAAGTAAAAGTAATTTGCGAGGCTGCCAACGGCCCCACAACCCCCGACTGCGACAAACTAATCAAGGAGAGAGGCATAGAAATGCTTCCGGATTTCCTGTGCAATGCAGGCGGCGTAACATGCAGTTATTTTGAACAGGTACAATGCAACATGAATTATTTCTGGGATAAAGCCGAAGTGCTTGAAAAACTGGAATACAGCATGACAAAAGCATTCCGCGCCGTATACGATCTTGCCAAGGAAAAGAATATATACATGCGCGATGCCGCTTATATCATCGCCATCAATCGTGTTGCCAACGCGGTAAAACTGCGCGGCTGGGCATAATGTCCGGGTTGTAATGATAAAAAAATATTTATTTTATCTAATCCGCTGGCAGTTAAGCACGCCGATTTTAGCAATTGTTTTAATTCTGCTGGCAAGCTTCCCAACGATAGCGGCAACCATCGTAGCTAACCTGATAGGCGGTTTAATATTCTTTTGGGTAGACAGATTTATTTTCCGTTCACTTTCAAAAAACCCATTATGGGAAATCCGCGACGATGTAGTATGTCACAGCTGCGGCAAACTCGGCAGAGGCTACCGCATAGCAGAATGGCTTGGCTACGATCGCAAACAGGATAAAAACCCGCAATTCAGGTGCGAAAAATGCAAAGACCAAAAAGCGCAGGAAGTAAAAGAGAAGATTAAATAGGGAAAAAATTGCTTACCGGTAATAACGCTGTTATTGCCGGTAATCCACAATTTCCTGTTCCACGCCAAGACCTGTTTTTTCTATTCGTTGCAGTAATTCTTCCAGTCCTGGAATACTCCTTGTTTCTTCCCTTATTTTTTTTATTTGACCCAGCATTGATTTAATAAGAGGTCTTGCCCATTTTCTGTATTGATCAAAAGTTGAAACATCCATTCGTATCGGAGTAACGGATTGCTTTGCAATATTCTGAATGTTCTGCAAAATAAGTATACCATCCGGATCAAGATCGCCGGCATGATAAAATGAAAAACCGGAAGCAGCCAGGATTTCTATCAGCGCGGCGACAGCCCGGTTCGGGTAACCGCTTGTAAAAAGAAAGCAATCGTATTGAAGATAGCTATCGTTTTCTGCCTGTGATCCTGCCAATGCATAAAAAGTTTCTTTATTTTCAATAGTTAATACCTTTTTTTGGCTTTTTTCATTAATCGGTTTAATAACAGATATAACCTGAACACTTTCCAAAGGAAGATTTAGCATTAGTCCTTTAGCATTTACCAAAGGTGTGTCTGGTTTTTTATATTCAAAAATAATTTTCCCTGAAATCATAACCTCGGGATATGATCTGTCCGGAAAAGTAAAGTCTGAAACGGAAATAGCCTTTTGTGCGCGTGAGATAAAGGGTGAACAAACAGAAATCAGGTTCTCCAGCCGTTTGGAATCATTGTATAATAGAATAGACAATGCGCGAATCGTTATTTTTTGCGGTTTAGCAGAATCATTCGCAAACTCCAGATAACGGATTAAATCCTCTATGATTTTTTGATTAATACCTTGTCCTATTTCGCGGGAACAAAAATTATCAGATAAATATTCCACAAGATGAATAACGTTTTTGGTTAGTCCTTTTACTTTTAATTCATTAACTTTTGCATCCAGCATTGCTCTGATTTTTATCGCTTCTTCTTTTGGATACAGCATGCCGGCTTCTGCAAAAATGGATTCAAAATTTTCACAAGTAATTGTTTTTATACGTTCACCTTTGCCGCGTTTTTCCCAACGCAGCTGTACAACTTGTTTTTGCTCAAGTTCCAAAGCAGCCTCAATGTAAGCGTCTTTTTCATCTGGATGTGCTGAGTCAAAATCAGGAAAAAACAATAAAGAGCGGACACGTACACATTCCCGTTCTTCTTCCTGAACAGAAGAATCAAAATAGTGATTTATCAGTTCATCAATTATTTTCTTTTTCCAATCTGACATTATGCCTCCGCATATTCATCAATGTGACAATCACGCACTTTTACCGCGCCGCCAAAACGGCTGATAATATTAATTCTGTCCATGTACGGAGCGATAGCTTCTATTTTTTCCGGAGGAACTGATGTAATTATCTGCAGGTTAAGATTATTGTAGAATGATAATATTTTTCCAATGCGCTCATCGTCCATACGGTTGAATGCTTCATCAAAGATAACAAGGCGTATCGTATTATCAGGACGCGCTTTATAAAAACGATAAAAGCTGGCAGCAATGGCGACATAATAAGGCGTTTGCGATTCGCCGCCCGATTTTTCCTTTAATACACGCGAAAGAGAAAGTTTTAAAGGAATGTTTTTTTCGTCAAGATGATCTGTTTGTGTAATGATTATATCGTAATGGAAATATGTCCGGTAATCGCAGATATTACGTAATTCTTCGGAATCAAGCGGAGCGTTTAAAATACGATCAAACAAATTTTTAATCGCTTCTTTTTCATCCGGATCGGCAATTTGAGCGAACAAACTATCGCCATATTCAGTGTCATCACCGCTTGCTGCCGGAATTTTTGCAGCATGACGAATTACTTCTATCTGTCCCTTTCGTTCATTAAGCTCTTCAAGATGGAATCTGTATTGATCGTGTCCAAAGTGCAAAGTTCTTAAGATTTCGTTTATTTCATTAAAACTTTGTCTTGCTTCTTCTATATGTTCGTTAAGACGGGAAATAAAATGTTCTTTAAATTCTTTTTCAGCGTCTCTATAGGCTTTTGCTATTTTTTCCTGATATTCCGGAAGTTCTGATGTTTCCAGACGCTTCAGCAAAACTTCCGCTTCTGTATTCTCCGATGGATCAATTTCGAGAAAATGATGAAAGTTCTGTTCGTAATTACGAACAAGCTCCATGTATTCTTTTTTTAAGGATTCTGTGCGTGTCTTAAAACCTTTCAATGTTGCTTCATAGGTACTGCTGAGTTCCACGATTGCGGATTTGGAAAGTTTATCCTGTGCGTAATCTTCACAATCACCTATCAAAACAGGATTATCGTTTGCAAATATTTTTATTTTTTCTTCTTTTTCTTCCAGCTGGCGTATTATATATTCCAACTCTTCATGGAAAGCTGAAATTTTAGAATCAAGAGAACCTTTTGCTGTCAGTCTTTTGTCGTAATCTTCTTTTAATAATGTTAGTTCTGCTTCAATCTCTTTTCGTTTTTCTTCCAATTCTTTAAATGTTTGAGTATCAATTGAAGATAAATCAATTTGCGCCTGCGAGATATTTTTTCTGATAAATTCTATATTTCCGATGGAAGGAAACAATAATTTCATTTCCGGCAGAAAACGAATAACACGGCTATTGCAGTCTTCCTGTTCTGCAGCTATCCGTTCTTCCTTCTCAGCAGCAGCATTTTCATCTTCCAGACGAATTTTTTCCGCAATAAGAAATTTTCTTCGTTCTTCCAATGCGGCTCTTCCCAAATAATGGCGGCTATACACTTCTTCCTTAAAACGCGAAGCCGTGTGATTTGTATAAGTCATACATTCTTTTGTTACTGCCGCATCATATTCTTTTAGACTTGCAATATCTGCCCGCATTACTTTACCTAAAGTGTAGTTTATGTAAATTTGCGCATAACCATCAGCTTTAACAACTTCTGCTAGAGAGCCGGTTTTTGCTGATACTTTGCGCATTTTTTCTATATTTGGAATGAAAGCGCCGCCAATAGAACGCGGCAGCCTGTTATAAACTTCCAGGGCATTTTGAAAATCATCCGGATTTACAAGCACTGCAAAACGTCTTGTGTTAAGCCAGCCCTCTACGGCATCTGCCCATTGCGGATTGGTAATTTCCGCTTTTTCCGCAAGAAAGTGCGCGCTAATTCCTTCTTTTTCAAGAGCAATACGGAGTTCGCACGGAGCATTTGGGTAGCGCAGCCTGCCCTGTTCAAGATCAGCAAGCTCGGCATATATTTCGCGCAGCTCTATTTTTGCGACCTCTAGCTTTTGATGCGTAATATATTTTTTTTCCTGACAAGTTTTCAGATCATTTGCTATAGTTTCGTTTTCATCGTCAAAGTTATTGGAAATACAACGTGACAATAATGTTTCGCATTGATTTTTCAGGCTATTATAACGATCTGCTTTTTCTTCTTCTGCTGCCAATTCATGTTCAAGCCGGGTAATACGCTGACTAATTTCATCATAAAGACGATGCGCGTCATTGGAAGCAATACTGATATCAACCGCACGCAGCTGACCTTCAATATCTATGCGTTTTTGGTTAAGCAGCGTTATTTCTCTTTTTATAAACTCCAGTTTATTTTCTGTTTCAGCAAGCAAACGGGAATTATTCTCTTTTTTATGCTTTTCATTTTCATGTTCTATTTTTAGCTTAAGATATTCCTGTTTTATTATTAGCCCGTTAAAATTTTTCCATTCTGCAGCTTTGGCGTTAATCTTTTTAAGTGAAGCAATCTTGGCTATTGCTGCTTTTGCTTGTCTGTCCGCTTCTTTATAATTTTCCAGATTCTGTTTCATAACATCAATTTTTACAGGATTTTCTTCCAGGATATAATCGCATACAAACTGATCTATGGAAGAAAGCGGTTTAAATCCAATGGAGCGGGTTAACGCATCAAGATAAGGATTGATTTCCTGCTGACGCTTATAAACTCCAAGTTTATTTGTAAGTTCGCGTATATATAACCGTTTGTTTTCAAAAAAGATAAATTTTTGCGCTTTGGAAGAATCATAAATATTTTTAAATTGACGAAATTTCAATGGTATATTATTTTCGGATACAACTGAAATGTTTTTTATCTGAACATCTGTTCCTGTCCAAAAATGCTCATTGTAGTGATTATCCTTTAATGCTTCTATGCAAACACCGCAGGCAAAATTTGATTCTGGTCCTGAAAATTCAAGCATCACATGCGCGACAGTGTCTCCTCTCCGGTACTCTGAAGCATCCGCTCCAAGTTTACAGCGAACATACCCCATCAAATCACGGCCGCCGCCCTTGCGTTCATCTGCGGCGGAATTAAATTTTGCCATTCGCAGGTTAGCCGCCATGACATATTGAATAGCATCAATAATTGTGGATTTTCCCGAGCCGTTATCACCTGCAAGCAGACATCGATTTCCGATTTCTATTACGTTATCAATAAAATTGTGCCAGTTAACAAGCCTGACGCGCTCCAGGATTATCATAGATTTTCCTCTTCATCGATTGTTTCCTTATTTGCCAGTAAAACGATTGCTTCATCTAAAACATCCCGTCCAATACTCAATGGAATACTCGGATATAGTTTTATTATCCCTTCGGGATCAGAATAATCATGCGCATCTACAGATATTAATTTACAGGAAGAAAGCCGCCTTAATACATTGATAAGAGCCGTCTTTTTAATTTCATCACCGGTTATGGCGTTATATTTTTGCTGAAAATCCACGATTGTTATAATTGGAAAAGCAGTAAGGGTAACTTCCAGTTTTTTGTCTTCGTATATAAGACGCAGAACAAGAACTGCGCATATTTCTTCACGGGAAAAAAACAGACGGTTTTTTCCGGAGCCTCGAAATGCAATTACACCTAGATTTTCATCACGTACAAGTGAAGCATCCATACAGGAAAACCAGGCATCAAACAGATCTATGTTTCGTATAGTAAAACCATAAAGTTCGCGCTCTTTATCAATTCCGCGTATTATAAAAGTTTTAGAAGTAAGCGTACGAACAGCCAGCTTAAAACGTTCAAATTCATCGGAAGATAATTTCTGAATTTTGGTCAAAGCATCAAGGTCGCGGTTCATCTTTCCTCCTTAGACGCACATCAGGAACGATATACCCTCCGGCGCGAATGCCGGCTGCACGTTCATCGATATCAATATCTGCGATACTAACCTCATCTTTTTCCTTATCTTCGACAGTATAACCAAAATCGTTTCTGGAATCTCCGTATAATAAAGAATAAACAAAACGAATATATGAATTTTCATCTTTGATAAGTTCTTTTGGAAACAGAATACGTCTTGAACCGCCTTGTTTATCAAGCCATGAGGTTATTCTTTTTATAGACAACCGTTTTTTCATCCGTTCCTGAAATTCATCTATTCCTTTTGCTGCTGCTTCCAAATCTCCTGTTTGCAATATAGGTGCAAAATCGCCTTCTTCGCGGGGACGGCGCAATGACAGAGAAGACGGCGATAAAAATTGAATTCGGTGTAATCCATGTTTTATTTTATTTTGTAATTTATCATTACCGCTGTATAATGCTTTTATAATCATTCCCAGCTTCCCTGCGACAGTACTATCCGGTTCGATATACCCTCTGATTATTTCCGTACTGTAACGAGAATATTCCGCATTACGCCGGTCTATTTCATCTTCCAGAGGATCAACTGTTTTTAAATCATCGCGAATTTCTTCCAGCATGAACCGCAGTTTCTGACGGCACTCATCAAGATTATTACCCGAACGATGCTCTGAGCGATGCTCGGGAAGAATACGCATATATTTTCTGGCGCTTGCATTCAGCCATTCATCATTACTGAGCAATTCTGTTATTTGTTTATAAATACTTTGACGATACCGAGATACATTATCAGATGTTTTAAGCCGTTTATAAGCGCGGTCAAGCACATCACCCGCATAAAGATTATAATGTTCATGTAACACCAAAGACGCTTTTGACCGGATTGCCTCTGCATTTAATTTATCATAATAACCTTTAATACTTTGAGACAGCACTTTAAGCGAATCAATTAAAGCGCGTGCTTCTTCATGCGCCTTAAGTACCATAAAATGTCCGTTTTCTTTTACAGTTTCTCCGCAAAGTGAAGAATACACATTTACGATATGACTTTCGTATTCGGTTTTTAATCCTTCATCTATGCGGACAAGCGCTTCAAGAAAAGGTTTTCCCCACGCAGTAATATTGATAACACGCGTAAAATCAGCAAGTGTTTCCTCACTCAGCCAGCCTGTATTGATAAGCCGCCGAAGAAAATAGTTTGCAAAGCTGCGTTCATCTTTGGAAATATGCTTAACATTTATTTCGTTTTCCGGTACATTGGTTTTTACAAAATCCAATTCCAGCATTCCCTGATCTGTTTGCTCTGTACCGGCATTGTTTTCATACATATCAGCATGAGTGTCAATATCTATTTCTTCTTCAAGTTTCCCGCGATGTAAAGCAAGGTAACTTGTAAACTCACGAACAACAAGTTCCCGTTCAATCCCGTGCGTATTTTCCTGAAAGAGCCGGTAATATAACACTAAAAGCGCTGCATAATGCTGACGGTTTATATTTGATAACAGCGAGAAAAAGTTTTCGGGCAATATTGAGAAGACACCTGATGGCATAGTTTAGAGTAGGCGATGGATAGGGGTTTGTCAAGGGTGGGGGGATTCTGGGGAAGACTCACGCAGAGGCACGGAGGGAGAAAGAAGTTTTACCACGATCCACACGAACGGACACGAACCATGGGGAAAGGGATTGAAGAGGTTCTCGCGGGAACGCGGATTAGCAAGGACTCACGCAGAGACGCGGACTGCAAACCGAAGGTTTGAAGGAGAACGCGGAGGGAAGAGAGGGGGAGGTTTTTCTTCTTAATTTATATGATGGTTGAGTCTATGAATTTCTTTTAATATAACCATCAATATCAAAATCCAGCATTTCCTCATCATATCCCAAATACAATATATGACGGGGGTTACCTTTAATTTTTTCCACAATCCACTTCGTGCAGGCGAGCGTTTGCACGAAGTGGGATTGTTTTTAACACTTCAATTTACTTATTTCTTCCAAAGAAAGCCCGGTTATTTTTTGAATAACCTCAGGGGTTAAACCCTCTGCCAGTGATTTGCTGGCTGTTGTGAGTTTTTCATGCTTGCTGCTATCTTCCCAGCTTTCCTTGCGGGCATAAGCAAGCGCGTCTTCCATATTCCATTCTGCGTATAACATACCCAATACCTCTTTAGAATGTTTCTCCAGAAACTCACTAAGTATATCATGTTTCCGGCAATATTTAATAGCTGTTTTGATACCTTCTTTCAGATTACCCAGCTCTTCCCAAAAAGCATGCGCTTTCGCAATAAACATACTGTACTCCTGAAGCTTACGGCAACGATTCACGATATCTTCATTTTTGCCTTCTTTGATGTTTATCACCTTTACTTC
>WQXG01000048.1 GCA_009784975.1 Treponema sp. | reverse complement strand
CAAAGAAAAATTGCATACTGCATATATTAAAAGACGGGAATACTGGCAAGCTAAAAATGCCAGTGCCTAAACCACCTTATTAGCTTGTTTGAAAAACGGCAAGTTCAGCGTGGGCAGTACAATAGAATATATATTCTACAATTTCATCAACTGGTACATAAATATTAATAATCAATTGATAAGTTTCAGAATATCGTGCGTTAAAAATTACAGGATTACTCGGATATACAGTATCATCCCCATTACCCCCATTTTCCCCGCTATCAGGGCATCCTGCGAACAAAAACAGTACAAAAACAACCGTTAAAGTCAAAAAAACCTTGTTTTTCATAAAAAACTCCTTTTTATGCTATTATGCATATTTTCAAAAATATTAAGCTATAACACATGTTATAAATATATATTATACAGCTAAACTGAACATTGTCAACCTAGAATTATGCTATTCAGCGTATGTTGTTTTATTATGGGATTCAAAGAAAACCTGAAATCAGAATTGGTTTACCAGGATATGCTCGTAAAAGAACTAGCCTCCCTATCAGGGATTAGCAGGCATACCCTGGATAACTACCTGAATGTCAGGGAACGGATGCCAACCGCTGACGTGGCTGTTAAAATTGCCCGTGCTTTGGGGGTTTCTGTGGAATATCTTGTTACCGGGGAGGAAAATCCGGAGAAGTCGCCTTTGGGGCCGGAAATTCGGTCTCTTGTGCAGAATTTTAAGCTTTTGGACGAAGATGACCGGAAAATGGTCGTTTCTATCATGCAATTATTTAAAAATAAGAGAAATGGACGGATACCTTTGCCTGCCCAAAAGAAAAAATAGATTGTCTCATGTAACTATCAAAGCGTTTGTATATTTGTTATAGTATAAAGAAATATTTATAATCTCAGGAGTTATTATGCACATTGTACAGAAATTGTCGTCCAGGAACTTGTTCATCTTCAATTTGGTTCTTATCGGTGCCATTTTTGGCTTTTCATTGGCTTTTTTATCGTTTTCCTGCTCTACGCCGAATAAACCGGGGGTCAGAGCGCAGGCTCAGCAGAATCCGGTTGTTATCCCGGAAAGCGCGCTTGCGGTGGCAGAAGATTTGCAGACTGTTTTTAGGGCAGTCTCGGAAAAAATGCTGCCCTCCGTTATCGAAATAAAAACTGTGTCTGTAAGACGGCGGCAAGTGCCTAATTTTAACGGTATCCCATGGGAGTTTTTCTTTGGACCGCGTGACCGTAATCCGAGCGATGATCAGGAAAGGGAATTCCGATCCCAGGGGCTGGGTTCGGGCGTTATTGTGCGTCATAACAACGGGACGTATTATGCCATTACCAATAATCATGTTGTAGAAGATACAACAGAAATAAGAGTGGCAACAAAGGACGGCAAGGAATATCCTGCGGAATTGATCGGCAAAGACGAACGTAAAGATTTAGCGCTTGTTTCATTTAAAACCGATGATTATTATCCGCTTGCTGTTCTTGGCGATTCGGAAACAGTCGCTGTCGGGGACTGGGCAATTGCTATCGGTAATCCGCTCGGAGAACAATTTTCGTTCTCTGTTACAATGGGTATCGTAAGCGCCGTGGGCAGAACAGGCGGACCGGGCGGAAATATAAATGATTTTATTCAGACCGATGCTCCCATCAATCAGGGTAACTCAGGCGGACCTCTTGTTAATATCAGAGGCGAAGTTGTCGGAATCAATACATGGATTGCGAGTAACATATCAGGCGGCGGCAATGTTGGATTGGGATTTGCAATTCCTGTAAACAATATTAAAAGATCGATAGATGAGTTTATCGAAACCGGAACAACAAAGTACGGCTGGCTCGGCGTTTCTTTAATTGAACCCAACAGGGAATCAATTGCGGCTCTTGGCCTTGAGAACAGGCGCGGGGCACTTGCTGCCCAAGTGTTTCTCGGTTCCCCTGCAGATAACGGCGGTATAAGACCCGGCGATTTTATCACTCATGTTAACGGCAGAGAATCCCGCGGTATTCAGCAGCTGCAAATGCTTGTCGGCGATTTAAAAGCCGGCGAAAACGCGACATTTACCGTAATTAGAGACAAACAGGCGCGCGAAATACAGGTTCGTATAGAAGAGCGCACCGATGAAGTTGCTTCAGATAACAGAAAACTCTGGCCGGGTGTTACAGTTGTTCCGCTTACAGATCAGCTCAGGCAAACACTTCGCCTTGAAAATAACGCAAGAGGGCTTTATGTAGCGCAGGTTGTCTCGGGAAGCCCGGCTGATGTTGTCGGGCTGCGTCAGGGCGACAGGCTTGTTTCTGTTAACGGCGAAACCGTAGGCGATATTGCTGCTTTCTACAAAGTGTTACGTGAAAAAACAGCAACAGAACTCTGGTTCGGCATAATCAGGGCAGAAGCTACATTGGAGTCACTGCGGTTTAAAAGATAATTATACATCCACTTTAAAAACAGGGCGCTTTGTGCGGTTTTCTTCGTAACGGAAGATATCTGCATTAAAGCGCCTTTCTGCTTCAAGCGTAGAAGGAGGACCGTGCCCGGGAAGAACAAAAAAATCGCCGGGAGGTGAAAGAAGACGGCTGCGCAGTTTGTTCATCTGCGTAGTTGTGCCGTAAGCGCTTGCAGTGCTGCCGACAAGACCTGCTGTCAATACATCGCCTGTTAAAAGCAAATTGCCGATTCTGTATACAACAGAATCAGATGAATGTCCCGGTATTGATATTACTTCAATTAAAAATTCTTCGATGTTAAAAAAATCACCGTCTTTTACCATGTTTGTTTTTATATCCATAATGGTCTGATTAACAGCATAAACTTCCGCATTGTAAATGCGCTTTAATGTGCGCAAGCCGCGCACATGGCTTAAATGATCATGGGTAATAAGCACTGCTTTTAAATCAAAATTGTTGTTTTCTATTGTATCAAGAGTATTTTTTTCCATGCTTCCGGGATCAACAATAATCGCCGCTTTTGACTGCTCTTCCGAGCCGAGAATGTAGCAGTTGCCGAAACCGTATGAACAGTATTGAAAAAACAATTTCATCTTTCTTCCATTTCAAATACAGCTTCCGCCGTATTGGATGATTTAAACAAAACATTTTTTTGTTTTGAATTCGCAAAATGAACCCTCTTTAAATTACAATTAACAAAAGAGGTTTTAGTCATATCTGAGCTGATAAACCGGCTGTTGTATAAATTTGAATTATCAAATGCTGTTTCCAGAATTGTAGTGCCGATAAAATTGATATGAACAATATCAGACCATGAAAAATCGCAAGCATTAAAACCGGCGCCTGCAAAGGATAAAAACTGCAAATCTGATTTGGAAAAATCGCATTTAGAGAATTCCGCAAAATCAAAAAAACTCATTCTTATTTTTACGCCGGAAAAATTGCAATTTATAAAGGAAGCGTCTTTAAAATTACAGCCGTAAATATTATGCCGGGAAAAGTCAATTTTTTCAAAACGCATTCCGGATACATTCAGGTCTTTTATTGTTTCATTTTTTTCCATAAAATCGCAAATTCGGGATTTTTCCTGCTCCGGATCTGCCAGATGAATAAAACACAGATTATATCCTGTTATAGCCGGTCTTCCGCATCCTGCAACGCATGGTTTATTTGCAAACATAGTTGTTAAAGTTTATCATATTTTAATCTTTACAACCAGCCTTAATACCGCTAAAATGGATATATGTGCTGGTATTGCGGTTCTCCAATTACCCAAGAAGCTCCAATCGGGCGCTCCCATGTATGCGCAAGCTGCGGCAAGGATCTGCGGGTATGCAAAAACTGCCGTTTTTTCCTTCCCGGCTCACGGGGTGACTGCCGCGAAACAAGCGCCGAACCTCAGGCGGACAAGGAACGCGCCAATTTCTGCGACTGGTTTTCCCTGGACGTAAAACAAAAGGGCGGACAATCTTCTGAAAAGGAAAAAGCGGACGCTGCAAAAGCCGCATTCAATAATCTTTTTAAATAATATGACTAACAACAGACCGATACTTTTTATTGATTCAGGCATTGGCGGGCTCCCCTACTGTATTGATTTTCACAGAAAAAACCCCCTTGAACCTGTTTGTTATCTTGCCGATACCCAAAATTTCCCCTACGGACCGCGGGAAAAAGAAGAGCTGGTTTCTATTTTAATTTCTCTTACAGAAAAACTAATAGAAAAGTTTAACCCTAAAATAATTGTTTTGGCATGCAATACCGCGACAATAGCCGCCCTTTCTTCCCTTAGGGAGCGTTTTGCGCAAATCCCTTTTGTGGGAACAGTTCCGGCATTAAAACCCGCGGCTAATACCAGCAGAAAAATCGGCGTTTTGGGAACAGAACGCACTATTGGCGAAATTCGCAATCTGAACCTTGTAGATGCCTCCTGCGAAATTATCGGAATAGCCGCCCCGCAGCTTGTTTATTTTATAGAGCATAATTTTGATAAAGCGGGTGCAAATGAAAAAAAAGAAATGGCAAGAAAATATATCGATCTTTTCCGCGCAGAAGGCGCAGACAGCCTGGTGCTTGGCTGCACACATTTTTTATTTCTTCTTGATGAGTTTAAAAACGAAGCGTCTCCCCATATCGAAGTTTTTGATTCTCTTGCAGGTATTACAAAACGAATTGAATTCCTTTTGGACAAAAACAATCTTAGGGCAGATGCCGTCTCGTTACCTTCTCATACGCTGCTATTAACAGGAGCATCTGATTCTTTTTGGCAGGATCGCGCGCAAAAACTTGGGTTTAAATTAGAACTATTATGAATATAAAAGGACTTGTAATAAGAGCTTCTCACAATATCATGATAGTCCGCTCGGGCGATGAAGAAATTGAATGCAGAATAAAAGGAAAAGTTTTAAAAGGATGCGAAAACTTTTACAACCCGCTTGCTCCCGGAGACCTGGTTATGGTTGAGCAAAAAAGCGCAAACGAAAGCGCCCTTATCCTCTCTGTAGAAAAAAGACGCAACTTTTTCAGCCGCTATAACCAAAAGGGAGCAGCCAGCCAGTTATTGGCAGCAAATGTTGATCTTGTGCTTTGCGTGACCACTCCCGACTCCCCTCCTTTCAGACCCCGTTTCCTTGACAGAATCCTCCTGCAGGCAGACATTGCGGAAATTGACGCTGTTGTTATCTGCAACAAGCTCGATCTTGAATATGATGATATTGATTTTGATGAACGTATAGAGGAATACAAACGCATTGGCTATAAAATTCTGCAAATATCCGCAAAAACGGGTGAAGGACTTGATGAACTTCGCGGTTTAATTACCGGAAAAACCTGCGTTTTAACAGGTCAATCAGGTGTTGGAAAATCCAGCATCATAAACGCCCTGCAGCCGGGACTTGATTTAAGGGAAGGCGTATTAAATGAAAAATACAACAGGGGAAGCCATACCACTACCTTGTCGATGATGTTTGAACTATCCTGGGACGGACATAACAGCACAAAATTAATTGACACTCCGGGAATACGGCGTTTTATTCCGGACGGAATAGACGCGCAGGAAGTTATTCTGCACATGCGCGAATTTGCGCCGCTTGCAGGCAAATGCAGTTTTGGAATGTCTTGTTCACACAAAACAGAGCCCGGCTGTAAAATCATGGAAGCAACGGCAGCCGGCGTTATTCACGAAGACCGCTATGAAAGTTTTTTGCGCATAATGGATGATCTTTTGGGAAAAAACAACGATGATTGAAAAAACTATTTTAATGAAAAAAACCGAAGATTTGCTTGAGTATCCCAAAATTATGGAAAATGCGGCATCTTACTCAATAAGCGAAGAAGCGGCAGAAATAATAAAAAACTCCCGCCCTGTTTATGATGATTCAGTCCTTGAAGCAAAAGAAACTGTTATGGCAATTTTTCAGATTTTAAAAACAAGAGCCGAAAGGGGAGACATCGCGCCTCTTCTCTGGCTGCCGTCTATTGGTTTTCTTTTTCCAAAACTGGAAACACAAGGCACTGTGCTGGACCTTGATGAAACTCTTGCCATAGGGCTTTTTATTGAACGCGCTCTGGCTTTAAAACAATGGATCCTGGGGGGACCCCTTAAAGATATTGAACCTGACACAGCGGGGAAAAACAATCTGCTTTCCATGCTGAACTCTTTTGAAGACTGTAATCCTGCAGCACAGGAAATTTTTAAGGTAATAGACAGGGAAGGCGTTCTCCGCGATCTTCCCGCATTACGCGCAATCAGAAAACGCATCAGCAGTCTGGAAAAAGAACTAAAAAATACCGTATCCCGCTATATGTCGGACGATGATTACAAGCGAATGCTGCAGTCCCCCCTGCCTTCGCAGAGGGACGGAAGAACCGTCATTGCGGTAAAAGCCAATTTCCGCACACGAATCCGCGGAATTGTACACGAAGTATCTTCCAGCGGGCAGACCGTTTTTGTTGAACCGCTTGATGTTGTCGATAAAAACAATGAAATCCTGATAGAAAAGCGTAATCTTGACGCAGAAATACAAAAGATACTGCGCGAATTAACAGAGAAAATTTCCCTGTACGCAGAAAAATTAAAGTTTTTTCATCTTACAATAATTGAATTTGAATGTTTAAGAGCAAGGGCAAAATATTCCATAGAAACAAAAGGAAATTTTTCTATCTGCAAAAACGAAGAACTCTCTCTTTTACAGGCACGGCATCCAATGCTGAAAAAACCTGTTCCCATTAACATATCCATGAATAACGGCACACGCACATTGATTATTACAGGACCTAACACAGGAGGAAAAACCGTAGCATTAAAAACGCTTGGTCTTCTTGCCATGATGAATCAAAGCGCGCTTGCCGTTCCGGCGGAAGAAGGAAGCATACTTCCCGTTTTCGACGGAATATACGCAGACATAGGCGATGAACAATCGATCAATCAGTCTCTTTCAACATTTTCAGCCCACATCACAAAAATAAGCGCTATCACTTCTGCTGCAAGCGAAAAATCTCTCGTCCTCCTTGATGAGCTGGGTTCCGGCACAGACCCTCAGGAAGGCGGCGCAATAGCAATGGCAGTACTTGATTATCTAATTGATAAAAATTCCAGAATGATCATTACTACCCATCACGGCATTTTAAAAAATTACGGCTATACTAAACAGGGCGTAGAAAACGCATCGGTAGAGTTTGACGCGCAGACACTGTCTCCCACTTATAAAATAATTAATGGAATACCCGGCGAAAGCAGAGCGCTTGACATTGCGGCAGCAAACGGGCTTAACAGGGCAATTGTAAACGCCGCAAAAAAATACATAGAAGACGAAAAAACCGATGTTTCCGAAATGATAAAGGGGCTTGAACAAAAACAAAGAGAACTTAACAGCCTGGAGAAAAAAAGCGCAGCCGAACAAAACAGGCTGACAGAAGAAAAACGAAAAACCGATTTAAAAGAATTGCAATTACGGCAAAAAGAAGCGGAATTAAAACGCGAATCTTTGGGAGAACTCCGGCAATTTCTGCGCGAAAGCCGTAAAACCCTTGAAAACCTTGTCCGTGAACTGAAAGAAGGCGAAGTTGACCGCGAAAAAACATTAAAGGTAAAAGAGTTCCTCAATGAACTTGCACGTAACGTACAGAGTGAAAGCGAAGCCCTAACCAAAGAAGAACGTATATTAAAGGGAAAAGCATCCGGGAGCTCCTTTAATTTTTTCTGCGGCATGGAAGTATTTGCAGGCTCCTCTAAACAGCGCGGCACCATTGTACGCGCAGACAAAAAAAGCGCATCAGGAAATTCGTGGATAGTAAAAGTCGGCTCTTTAAAGGTAAGTTTTTCAGAAAACGATTTGCTGCCCGCCGCACCCTCAAAAAACGCGGCATCCGCTTCATGGTCAGCGGAATACAACAGCACAGGCGCGGTTTACGAACTAAAACTTTTAGGAATGCGGCTGGAAGAAGCAATTGAGGCTTTACGCTGCCAAATCGAAGCGGCATCACTTGGCGGCCTTAAAAACTTCTCCGTAGTGCACGGAAAAGGCAGCGGTATTTTACAAAAGGGAATACATGACTATTTAAAAAACGATCCTGCGGTAGCAGACTATTACTTCTCACGCCACGAACTGGGTGGCTTTGGACGCACTGAAGTTGTGCTTAAGTGACCAAGATTTTTTACCACGAACCGCCTGGAAACTTCGTTGACAAAACACGAACGGACACGAACGAGATTAAAAATAAAAAACCTTGATTCTTCCGTTCGTGTTGGTTCGTATGGTTCGTGGTAAGAATCTTACTTAAACAACGTAGGACCTGCTGTTACCGGAATCGTTGATGGCAGGACGGCATTGTTTTTTAGAGTGTATGTATAACCCGGTTCCCAGGGTCTTGCTGCGGCAGATGCTCTAACCCACCATATTGTATTATTGTTTGCTATATTATTTCCGTTATAGAAAACTTTCGGCTGATATAAAAGATCGGCAGGAGATGAAAAATATTCAATGGTTTTACCGCCGAATGGTTTTTCTTCAAAATAATTGTTTTCTACAATAAACTGGGCATTTGCGCCGGGTCCCATAAATGATCCGCTATTTTCCTGTACACCGATATTAGAGTAATAATTGTTATATATGTGCATCTGGGTTCCGCGTGTTCTAGGCATACGCTGAGTTACGCCATGAAAATAATTGTTATGAAGAGTAATTTGGCGTTCTGTCGGATTTAAATAGTTGGGAACTGCGGAAGTATCATCATTGGAACCTACAAGCATGACTTTGTCGTGATTGGTAAACTCTGTATTGGAAACAGTTATAAACCGCCCGTATTTGATATCAAAAGCGCCGTCATGGTTATAATTGCGCGCAAGATCAATACATGTGCCATCGGTAAATTTACAGTGATCTACCCAAATATTACTGCCGCCCGGATTATTTTCTACCTGCAATGCCGTAGCGCTTGCTTTTGAATCCGGAAAATATACTGTATTCTGCGCAGTTGAACCGTGAGCATCCCAGAAAGTAACATTACGTATAATAATATTATTGGCGCCGCCGCGAATTATCAATCCGCCGAACATAATACGCGCATTGTTGATTCCTATTATCGTAGTGTTGCTTCCAATATTAAAAGTAATATCTCTGTTTTCCCTTTCATAATTGGGAGCGGGACCAAATTGATCAAAATAAGATTTATCGCTATCGCTGATTTTACCGTCGCTAAGATCGATGTCACCGCTAATTATAATAAATTTATCGGTATGAAGCGCAAGCGCATTGGTAAAAGCAGTACGTTTGTTCTGCGCATTGGAATATGAAATATCATCAATTAAAAGAAAGTTTGCAGGATTGGCATAAGTAATACCCGCTCCGTTATACGCCATGTCTGCCCAGCCGTTAGTAGTTACCTTCATCCCCCTCAGTGCTTCAAAAATTTCAACAGGCGTTGTCATGGAAACAAGCGGAGATTTTACCGTTACTGTAACACTGTCTTTTTTTCCTGATCCGTCCTGAGCAGCGGCAGTAATAATTGCAGTACCGGCGGCAACTGCCGTAACTAGTCCGCTCTGGCTGACTGTTGCAGCATTTGTGTTATTGCTTGTCCATAATACATTTTTATTTTTTGCAGTCCTTGGAAGAATATTACCTGTTAGCTGCCGTATATCATTCACTGCCAGGGAAAAATCTTTTACATTGATAGCTACACTGCTTACTGCGTCATTCTGCCCGTCGCTGCCTATAGGAGAAATAATTATATCATAAATTCTAAGCGCATTGCCCAAATTTGCCATTTGAATATCAACAATATCTTCACCCGTATATTCATAGTCAGTATATACCGGCGTTAACCCTTGAGTTTCAGGACCATCGTGTACCTTGGTTTTATTAATAAAAACAACCGGCCACGCAGGGGATTCGTCCGTTGTTCTGTGGGTATAGTTTATGCTAAAAACAAACGGACCTTGAACATCTTTTATTTCCAAAAAATATCCTAATGGTGTCAGAGGTGTCGCTCCGTTAGACATAATAAAACCGTCAGAAAAACCGCTGTCAGGAGGAGCTGGTTCTTCAGGATACCAGCGTATAGTCCTGCTAGCGCTTGCAGGCAGTAAAGTCATACCGTCATGATATTCCGCATCAAGCCTCATAGTTGTACCATTAGGATTTAATGTACCATTAGCACTTGCCGGATAATCATCCCTAAACCCCTGTTCATCGACAAACGGCTTCCAACCGGGAATTTGCTCCTGAAATGTCCATTTTATTGAATTATCTATAAAGTCTTCCGGCGGCTCTTCACAAACAGGGAACATAATTAAAACAACCGCCGTTATAAACAGCGCCGAAAAAATCGAGAATTTAAATGTTTTCTTTTTCATATAGATATTATACAGGTTTTTGGGTAAATGTCAAAAACTAATCCACCAACGGCTCATTGCTGTCCATAATGTCCGGTATAGCATAAACAAGCGATCCCGACTGGCGAACACGCAATTCGGCATGACCTTTGGAAACCATGGCATCAAGCGCCTTTTTCGCCTCTTCTATGGAAATTTTTGCTTCAAGCGCCAATTCGCTTGCGGTAATAATCCCTGCGTTTGCCTTGGCTACCTTTAACATAGCCTGCTCAGTATTTTCTTTTTGAGTAACAATACGCGCCTGACCATCATTAACATTACGCCACTCATTAGAGGGTCTTAAAGTACCGTTTAAAAGCGCTCTTTCTATATTCGCCTGTCTAACCTGACCAGGCAAGGTAAAAAAATCATAAATTGAGCCAATCCCAAAAAGACCGCCCGAAAACATCCACACCAATCCTGTAGGAATTTTCCCAAGATAAAACCGATGAAACCCCAAAGCCCCAAAACCAGAAACCAACCAGAGAAGATACGCTATTACCACATTGTACATCTTTCTCCTCGTTTTGGGCACACACGGATTCGAACCGCGGACATCTTGCGTGTAAAACAAGCGCTCTAACCAGCTGAGCTATGCGCCCCAATACCCCATTTTTACAACATTACAGAAATAATGTCAATAAGGGGACCACAGGCTTTCTGCATTATTTTTATATTGAAAAATCGGCTAAAAAGGTGTAATATTGACAATATTAAGGAGTATAAAAATGCAAATAAGCAAACTTTTATCTTTGATACTATTTTGCCTGGTTCTGGCTTTTTTTTTCATGTGAAGATTCTGCCCCCGATCACTCAATCAAAGGCAGCGTAACCCTACTCTGCAACGGCCCCCTGGAAGAAAACTACTATCTTTACCCTGTAGTTAATAGCTCAGAGATTGAAAACAGCCCTGTTCAGTACGTTCAATGGTTTAGAGACGGTGTTTTATTAAAAGATTCTGATTATATAATTTGGGATGGTGATTTTGGCAAAAAAAGATTTGAACTTTCAACAGATGATATTGGAAGTAAAATCAAATATCGTATTTTCTGCGTAGGTTATACCGGATATTTAGAAGACGAAGTAGGACCAATAAAAGCATTTACTATTCCCAACTCTGACAACGTAGATAAATCTTCCTTCTACGGAAAATGGACTGGTATACACAATGGTATTGTAGAAATAAATATCAGTGCTACAACAATTAAAATAATGACTTATTGCCCTACTCCTGTTTCTCCTTTTTTAATTAAAGATGCCTATATTGAATATGAAATAGAAAACTGTATTTGGACTGCTTCCTCAGGCGCAGAACACCACACAAATTACCCTTGGGCAAAAATATTTTCAGTTTCCGGAACAGTTGCATCCGTTAGAAAAATTAACACACCGGAAGGGGCAACAACCTGGTGGAATGTTGGAACACAAATAAATGACTTAGGCGCCTTATGGGTCACCCCTGGAGAAATTGCCCTAATGGGAGCCCTATATATGCCAGGCTATAAGTTTTATTAAACACCAAAAAAAACAGCAACCCAAAAGAAACCGGCTGCCCAAAGGCAGCCCGCTGATTTTGTTCCTATACAAGGAAGCGGCTGACCGAAGGCAGCCCGCTTTTTTTGTTCCCATCCAAGGAAGCGGCTGCCCAAAGGCAGCCCACTAATTTTACTTCAATCATAAAGCAAGAGCGGCTGCCCAAAGGCAGCCCGCTGATTTTGTTCCCATCAAAGGAAGCGGCTGACCGAAGGCAGCCCGCTGATTTTGTTCCCATCCAAGGAAGCGGCTGACCGAAGGCAGCCCACTAATTTTACTTCAATCACAAAGCCAAAGCGGCTGACCGAAGGCAGCCCGCTGATTTTGTTCCTATACAAAATCAGCGGCTGATGGGAATCGAACCCACGTCTCCAGCTTGGAAGGCTGGGGTAATAGCCATTATACGACAGCCGCTTAATACCACCATATTCCCAAAAACAAAAAAAATTGTCAATAGCGATCTTTCCCCTATATATCTCAATTTTGTTGTAAACAAGTATAAGTGTACAGGCGCGGCGGGGACTGCGGGCAAGGAAAACAATTTTTGCCGTTCCCTGCGCAGGAGACTTCGAAGAAGGCTCCGGAGCAGACTCTTTGCAAATGTTTTCCATGCTCGCAGTCCCCGCCGCGCCTGTACAGATAGCCATTGCTTCCAACACTATTGACAAACACTACACAATAGTATAGCATACAAACATGGAGAAAAAAGCCACAGGCTTCGCAAGCCCGACGCAAGGTTATGAAGAACAAGGCATCGACCTGAACCGTTTACTTATACAAAATCCGCCGGCAATCTATTTTGGGCGGCTTGAAACAGACGATATGGAGAGGCTGGGGTTATCACGCGGCACTCTTTTATTAATAGACCGTTCCAAAAACCCGGTTCCCGGCAGCTTTGTATTGATCCGCCATGACGGACAATTTTTCTGCCGACTAATGACAGAGGACAACGGAAAAACAGCTTTTTCCAATGGCAAAGAAACCATTAACCCGATACCGGATGATACCGAAATCATAGGCACGGTAACCGCCTCAATAAAAACTTACGGTGAAAAAAATGGTTTTTCATATTGACGGCAATTCATTTTACGCCTCCTGCGAAAGGGTATTCCGTCCTGACCTGTACCGCAGCCCCATAGCGGTATTAAGCAACAATGACGGAATAGTTGTAGCGCTTAACGGCGAATGTAAAGCGCTGGGTTACAAACGCGGAGATGTATTTTTTAAGATAAAAGATAAAATGGAAAAACAGGGCGTAAAAGTTTTTTCTTCCAATTATACTCTCTATGCCGATATGTCTGCGAGAATGAATTTAATCTATAACCGTTTTGCCCCCGATGTAGAATTTTATTCAATTGATGAAAGCTTTTTATATTTCCCTGACTGGAATACAAATTACTCTGAAATTGGATACGAGATAAAAGAGACAGTTAAAAAAGAGACAGGTTTACCGGTATCAATCGGTATTGCGCCCAACAAGACTCTTGCAAAAATGTGCAACAAACTTGCGAAAAAAACATGTATAGGAACTATACCAGGTGTCTGCAACTGGCAGGAACTAAACCACGATGAAGAATTGGCAAATTATCCCGCAGGTGATATATGGGGCATAGGCTGGTCAAAAACCGCATTTCTCAAAAAGCACGGAATAATCACCGCTTTGGATCTTAAAAACTATCCTCTGCACAAAGCGCAAAAACATCTTACCGTAACGGGAATGAGAACCGTACAGGAACTAAACGGCATAACAGCCATAGACAAGGTTGAGCCCAAAGCCCGTCAGGCAGTAATGGTTTCCCGCAGTTTTCAAAGTCCTGTATTTGAACTAAACGATATTATTAACGCATTGGCAGAATACACACAGGAAGCGGTACAGCGCATAAGAGCCGGGCAATTATCATGCCGGTTTGTTTCCGTTTATTTAATGACCAATGCCTTTGCGCAAGGCGATCAATATTTTAATCAATTATCCGCAGAACTGCCGGATCCGAGCAGCTATTTACCGGGTATAACTGCCGTCGCAAATGAATTATTAAAACGACTGTATCGTCCGGGGTATAAATACCGCAAAGTAATGATAGGCTTAACAGGACTGGAAAACGAAAACAATCCTCAGCTTAATTTATTTAATACTTATCCGGGAAAATCCAATTCAACGCTAATGCAGACATTTGACACAATCAATAACCGTTACGGACGAGGCACAATCAAACTTGCCTGTTCTATTTCCAATTCCTGCGCGCCCTGGGAAGTTAAAAGGGAATTTCTTTCCCCGCGCTATACTACAAACATAAATGAAATTCCCTTAATATATTGATATGGCAGAACTTTACATAGGCACGAGCGGATATGATTACCCCGAATGGAAAAGCACATTTTACCCGCAAAATATAAAACGCGCCGATTTCCTTTCGTATTATGCCGGACAATTTAATTCTCTGGAATTAAACGGTACATATTACAAAATGCCAACCTGCGAACAAATGAAAAACATGATAAACCGCACAAACGGCAAAATTAAATTCAGCATAAAGGCATTTAACGGATTAACCCACACCGCGGATAAAAGCCAATATCAGTCTCTGTCAAATGAATTTAAAAAGGCGCTGGAACCGCTGCAAAACGATAATTTATTGCTGTGCGTATTGCTGCAGTTCCCGGAAAGTTTTCATTACGAAAAAGATCAGCGTATATATTTAGATTTACTCTTAAAAGAATTTAATGATATGCCGGTAGTGATAGAAATGCGAAATGCCAAATGGCAGAAAAAACAGGTTTTTTCGGAACTAAGGCAGAGGCAAACAGGCTGGTGCATAACCGACACTCCAAAGCAAAAACCGGACTATATAACAACAAGCGAAATCGCCTACATACGCTTTCACGGTCGCAACGCCCAAAACTGGTACAAAGGCGATAATATAACACGTTATGATTACCTCTACAGTGACGATGAACTGCAATCATTCATCTCCCCCATAATACTGTTATTGCAAAACACAAAAATCGTCCAGCTTTTCTTTAACAATCACGCCAAAAGCCAGGCTGTAATAAACGCCAAAAAAATAGAAATGCTCTTAAAGTCTTGCAAAGATTCCTCTTTTCATATAGAGTTACCGTAAATGGAGAGATGTCCGAGAGGTCGAAGGTGTACGCTTGGAAAGCGTATGTGCCCGAGAGGGTACCGAGGGTTCAAATCCCTCTCTCTCCGTTAAAATTTAAAGAGGAGAAGTCTTAAAAATTTACAGTTAATTATAATTAGCTGTGGATTGAGGGATTTGAACCGGAGCGCTGCCGTAACTAAACCAAGGCGTAAGCCTTGCTAAAGTGAATTCCGGCGCAGGACGCGCCGGGCAGCGCGTAGGCGGGGGTGGAAGGAGCAAACAGGATGTTTGCGACTGGAACCCCAAATCCCTCTCTCTCCGTAAAAAATTAAAAGAGGAGAGGGGTGCCGGTTAACTCAAATCCCTCTCTCTCCGTAGGAGTATGTAACATGGAAGAACTAGCATTGCAAGTAAAAGCAGCATTGGAAAATGTCAGGCCGTCTTTGCAGGCTGACGGCGGAGATGTTGAATTTGTCTCTATGAACGAGGAAGGGGTTGTTTCTGTAAGACTAACCGGAGCCTGCAGCCATTGTCCCATGTCTCAAATGACACTCAAAATGGGAATAGAAAACTATCTTAAAAAGGAAATCCCCCAAGTAAAAGAAGTTGTCCGCGTATAAACCAGGCAGAATGCTGCAAGGTAACTTGTTACCAGTATGCCGCCGTGACATGGATGAGCGCGGCTGGGAAGAATGCGACTTCATCTTTGTTTCCGGCGATGCCTATGTTGACCACCCTTCCTTTGCGGCGGCGCTTTTATGCCGAATGCTGGAGGCGGAAGGTTTTCGTGTCGGTATAATAGCACAGCCTGATTGGAAAAATCCCTCATCATACACTGTTCTTGGCCGCCCGCGCCTTGCCTTTTTGGCAGGAGCCGGCAACATGGACTCAATGGTCGCGCATTACACTGCATCTAAACGGATACGCAGCGATGATGCGTATTCACCCGATGGCAAAAGCGGCTATCGCCCGGATCGGGCAATACTCGTTTATGTACAGGGAATAAGACAGGCTTATAAAGACACAGCAGTGATAATCGGCGGAATTGAAGCAAGCCTGCGCCGGTTTGCGCATTACGATTACTGGTCGGATACAATACGCAGATCGATACTTCTTGATTCCAAGGCGGATATTCTTGTTTACGGAATGGGAGAAAAACCGCTTTTAAACATAACACGCCGGCTGAAAGCAGGCGAAAGCATCGGCAGCATTCGTGACGAAAGAGGAACATGCGTGCGTGTTCATGGAAAAGAAAACGCGGGCTCCCCGATTTTGCTGCCCGCATATCAAACTGTAAAAGAGAACGATCCCTCTTCGCTGCGCGCCTATGCCGAACACTTTATGATACAAAAACAAAATGCCGATCCTTTAAGCGCAAAAACATTAGCCGAAGAAAACGACGGAGATCGCTGGGTAATTCAAAATCCCCCTGCCCTGCCCCTCAGTACCGAAGAACTGGATAAATTATACGAACTGCCATTTACGCGGAAGGCGCACCCAATGTATAAAAACGGAATTCCCGCACTAAAAGAAGTTTCCTTTTCGCTGGTTTCAAGCCGCGGCTGTTTTGGCGGCTGCTCATTCTGCGCAATAACAAATCATCAGGGACGCGCGGTTACAGGACGCAGCAAAGAAAGCCTGCTGCGGGAAGCGCGAACTCTTGTTAACCATGAGGATTTTAAAGGCTACATTCACGATGTCGGCGGTCCGAGCGCCAACTTTTTCCGCCCCGCATGCGAACTGCAGAAAAAAGGCGGATTTTGCGCAGAACGCGAATGTTTGTATCCAACAGCCTGCCCAAAATTAAAAGCAGATCACGGACAATATCTGCAAACATTAAAAGCCCTAAGGGAAATTCAAGGGATTAAAAAAGTTTTTATCCGATCCGGCATCCGTTTTGATTTTATTCTATTTCATAGAAAACACGGAAATGAATTTTTACAAACCCTGTGCAAACATCATGTAAGCGGCCAGTTAAAAGTTGCCCCTGAACATATTTCCGCTGCTGTACTTGACGTTATGGGTAAATGCGCCCATTTCTGTTACGAACAATTCAGAAAAGACTACGCGGCAATAAATAAACAGCTGGGACTAAAACAATATCTTTTACCGTATTTTATATCTTCTCATCCGGGCGCAAGTTTCAGGGAAGCGCAGGAACTTTCAAAATACTTAAAAAAAACCGGATTTGTACCTGAGCAAACCCAGGACTTTTACCCCACCCCCGCAACCATGTCCACGGTAATGTACCGCACCGGACTTGATCCGCGCACCATGCAGCCCGTGTATGTTGCCAAAGGAGAAAAGGAAAGACGAAAACAAAAAGATTTAATCACCAAAAAAACATAACGCTGTTACTTTTTCCCAGCCACAGCGATTCCAATGGCGACTACTGCACCAAAAATTGAGATAAAATAAGGTGTTAATATTTTTATAAATTCCATGTATACTATCAACATAACGATAAATTTGCCAAAGAGCAAGCTTTTTTACTGTGGGTTTTCTGTGAAGTAGTTGCGCCACACTTTTTCTATTCCGGCAAGCGTGTCTTCTCTATTCAGCTTGTTCTTCAGGTATGTACCCCATTTTAAATTATCGCAGAAAAAACCAAAAAAACGGCGTGCGCGGGAAATGTAAAATTCAGGCGGCTGATACCGGGCTAAAAGCTCCAAAAACCTAAGCCCTGTCTCCTCAACCTTTTCGCTGCCCTCAGCGTGCAGCCCTCTTGCCTGTGCAAAAATCCAGGGCATCCGTACTGCGGCGCGTCCAACCATAACAGCATCGCAGGGACCGGCAGCCCGCCGGACAAGTTCCCCGGCGCCGGAAACATCCCCGTTGCCGGCAACCTTTATTTTTAGCTCCTGCCTGAGAAGACCGACATATTCCCAGCGGGCAAGATGTTTGAACTTTTCCATAACTGTCCGGGGGTGAAGCGTTATAAGTTCCGCTCCGGCATCTTCCAGACGGCGGCAGAACTGTACCAGATACTCAAAATCCTCCTTGAAACCAATCCGCAATTTAACGCTAAGGCGGCGTTTTACATTTGGCCTAATTAGGGAAATTAAGTCCCCTGCCCGGTCAATCGAAGCCATCCAGGCGGCTCCCGCGCCGGTTTTCCGGATTAAAGGGGCACTGCAACCCATATTTATATCGATTCCGGCGCAATTTTGCCTGTCAAGAAGGGCTGCGGCATCAGAAATAACCTGGGGATTGGAGCCAACCAGCTGAAAAACGAGTTTTTCCGGCTTTGGGGCAGTATCTGTGTACCATTTTTCAAAGGGGCCGTTTGCCAAAAAAGCGGCTGCGCTTATCATTTCGGAAAAATAGCCGTCGCACCCCCCAAAACCCTCAATTAACTCCCTTAGGACCCTATGGCTGATTTCTGCCATAGGCGCCAGATAAAAAGGCACTTTCATCGATTTCTCCAAAAAGCGTGCATTTGTGCACTTGACTTATTTTCAATTATAGCATATATTGTTATACAGAGGAGCGTACCGGATGATAGCAAAGAGTGATATGCCTAATATCAATGAAAAAACCGCTGAGGGGATAAAACCGGAGGGGATACCTTACCGTGTTCTGGTAGTTGATGACTCGATGTTTATAGCAAAGCAGCTAGGTCAGATTTTTTCTTCCGAAGGTTTTGAAGTGGCTGATACTGCAGCTGATGGAGCACAGGGAGTAGAAAAGTACAAAGCTTTGCATCCGAACATCGACCTGGTTACCCTGGATATTACTATGCCAGTAATGGATGGCGTTTCTGCATTGGAAAAAATTCTGGAATTTGACAAACAAGCCAATGTAATAATGGTCAGTGCCTTAGGCAAAGAAGACATTGTAAAAAAATGCCTTTTAATGGGAGCCAAAAGCTACATTGTAAAACCCCTGGACAGAAAAAAGGTTCTGGAAAGAGTTGTTTCCGTACTTAAGCGGTAGCAGGCAGTTTGGCTGCTGATAGCCAACTCTATTCTAAAAATCTCAGTTTCCAAGTGAGGGCGTAAAGTCTATGCGTTTAATTATTCAGCCAGATTACGAGAGAGCGAGCCGCTGGACCGCTGAATATATCGCAAAAAAAATAACCAAACACAGTAAACAGCAAGCCGGAAAACCATTTGTGCTGGGGCTGCCTACAGGTTCCAGCCCGCTTGGAACTTACAGGGAATTAATAAACATTCACAAAGAAGGAAGACTATCCTTTAAAAGTGTCCGCACTTTTAACATGGATGAATATGTAGGGCTGGCGCCTGACCATCCTCAAAGTTATCATTATTTTATGATGGAAAACTTTTTTAATCATATTGATATTGATCGCAGGCACATACATATCCTTAACGGCATGGCAGCAGACATTGAAAAAGAATGCAGCCTTTACGAAGAAGCAATTGCCTCAGAAGGCGGAATAGAACTTTTTCTGGGCGGTATGGGCAGCGACGGACATATCGCTTTTAATGAGCCGGGCTCTTCCCTTGCTTCCCGCACAAGAATAAAACACCTTACCCCAGAAACAAAAGAAGACAATGCCCGTTTCTTTAACGGCGATAAAACAAAGGTGCCTGACACCGCTTTAACGGTCGGAGTGGGAACTGTAATGGATGCGCGTGAAGTAGTAATCGTTGTAAACGGCAGAAACAAAGCGCGCGCGCTTCGTGCGGTTGTAGAAGAGGGAGTAAATCATATGTGGACATTGTCCTGTTTACAGATGCATCCAAAAGCAATCATTGTCTGCGACGAAGATTCAACAGAAGAATTAAAAGTAGGAACTGTCCGTTATTTTAAAAACATTCAGCATGAATTTGATAAAATATAGCTTTGGCTGGTTATCATTATTTCTGTTATTTAATACTCCGCTTTTTGCAGCCGATCATCTTGCGGCATATTCCGATCCTGCGAATATCTGGGGAAACGGAATTGAACGGGTTATAGAAGAAGCCTACAGATTATGTTTCAGAACAAGGATCATAGACGGCAGGGTAATGAATATCCGGCTTCCGTTTGCAATGAACAATGATCGCGATATACTGCTTGAGTCAAAAATGCAGATTGTCGCAGACGGCAAGGGAAGTCCCGAATTCCTCATGTCTGTCATCGATAAATTACTCGATTCTGATGACTTTAAAGAATATATAAACGCGCTTTCCTCCGGGCGGGAAAAAGTAATTATATTTGATATGACCGAACAGAAATGGTCTTTCTCTACAGATCTTTTTATTATAGCGCGGATAAAATCCGGCACCTTTAAAGGGCTTCCCCATCGTCCTTATGTGTTAACATCGGGAAGAGGCGCACTGGAAAGCGATGTATATAATTACCTGTACTGTATCGGCCTTGTAGGAGTAGATTGTTCAGGCTTTGTATGGCATGTTCTCTCGTACATCGCAAAACAGGGCGGACTTGATCTTGGCAGGGCATTATCCGCAGTGCTGGGAGTTCCGCGAAACACAGATCCTTCTCTTTATGTTGGAACATCTTTTTTTAGCTCAAGAAATTCCCAAATAATCCCTGTAGATGATAAAATCCAAAACCTCCGCCCCGCCGACATTCTGCTATTCAGGGATATTCACGGCATAATTACACATTCGGCAATCATTCAATCCATTGACTGGACAAAAGGGACTATCCGTTATCTGCAATGCAACAATGTAGCGGCGCTGAACAGCCGCGGAGTACACGACTCCTTTATTTATTTTGATCCTGCAAATACGGCTGTTTCGTTAAAAGACCTGTCTCTCCACTGGGCAAACAAACGTTTTCCGCCGTTTCCAGGCGAAGAAAACCCCTTTGCCGATGACGGAGAACGATACCGTCACAGAATAAACGGCGGCGGCAGAGTTGTCCGCCTGAGAGCCCTGCTCCCCATAATAGAAAAAATAAACAATAATTAAATTACGTAATATTTTCTGTAAGGCAGGCGGCGGCTTCTTTCCATACCAGCTGATCTTTTTCGCTTAACTGCGCAAACTCTTTTTGTCTGCCGTAAGCGGAGAGTTCAATAAATACTTCCAGTCTTTTTTTGAGTTCTCTGAATTTATGTTCCTGAAATTCCTTAATCCACACAGGAACTTTTCTTTTTAAACCCTTTAATGTAAAAAGAAGAGCCGCATAATGGGGGGCGCATAAACCATCCGATGCTGTAAAAAAGGTACGCAGTTCTTCTTCTTCGGTTGTATTGCCGTCACAGGCTGCCAAAAAACTCAGGTATTCCTGTTCGATATTTTCACGTTCAACACAAACAGGACAACGGCCTTTGGGTTTCCATGGAATTATTTTTTCAAAACAATTAAGTCTGTCTTCAAGAATATCACGGCCAAGAATGGCTACCGCAAGACCATCACGAAAAGAAATAAGGCTTTGTGAATGAAAAGAACAAAACCCTCCCGCCGCGCGGAAAAGAGCCCTAAATCCCCTGTTTGTTATATGCTCAAATAAAGTGTTATCTATGTAACGGTGCGCTCTGTCACTTACGATTGTACAAAGGGGGCATCCCGGTTTTTGCGCCGCTTTTTCAAGTTCAAAAAAGTTGATATGTTTTTCGATAGCCATTTTAATCCTGCCTTTAATCTGCCCAGTCAGCCCGGAGGCCAGCCGAGGGCTCGTCCTCCCAAAAAGTGAACATGCAGATGATCAACAGTCTGCCCGCCGTCTGTCTTTGCGTTAATGACAAAACGCCCGCCTTTTTGCTCACATCCCTTTTCTTTGGCAAGTTCCTGCGCTTTATGAAACAATCTGCCGACAAGCGCGGCATCTGCCTGATCCAGCTCCATCAGGTTAACAATGTGCTTTTTTGGAATAACCAGAAAATGCACGGGCGCCATAGGATTGATGTCGTAAAAGGCAAGCATTTCATCATCTTCGTAAATTTTCTTGCTTGGAATCTCCCCTGCTATAATTCTACAAAATAAACAATTGTTCATCTTTTTATTATAGCATTCTCTACCGCTTCCAGAAAGCCCCTGCTCGACTGTGTTGCTCCGGAGACCGCGTCTACATCTGTAGAATTATAATAAATTACAAGGTCAGCCAGTTCCTCCATGGCTTCTGTACCCACAAAACGATCCTCTTCAGAATCAACTATTACAATTTCTGTAATATCAGCCCCGTTCATCCTCACCTGCACGGTAACAGGTCCGCGGTACCCCTGCCCTGTCCCTTCAAAAACCTCCCCGGCTAGACCGCCAAGAAGCGCGCACCCCGAAACAACAATCAGGGTCAAAAATAAAAAATATTTCATAAATTCCTCCAGCTATATATGGCACACAGATGCGTGGTGCTTGACCGAGAATGAAAGATTTTTGATCTTTTTTCTGATTTGTCCGGAAAAGGGTTGTTTTTAAGTTAAATTAACGGGCTATTATTTCCCAATAACCCCGCGTACTGCCAATTCGTTGAATTATTCCCAAGTTGCGTAATTTTGCAATATTCTCTTCTATTTTTCGTTCAGAAATTCCTACAATGGAAGATAGAGCAATAGCGGTTATTTTAGGATTCTTTCTTATAGCTTCCAGTATCAATTTTTGATTTTTTGTTAAATTATTACCGACCTTATTACCGACCTTTTTTCTCCAAATAATTGTTACAAATTCTTCTTCTTGGCGAAATTCCGGCTCTTTTAAACCTTGTAAGAATTTTAACCACGAACTACACGAACAGACACGGACGGGGAAGAGTTGAAGAGGTTCTCGCGGGGGCGCAGATTGGCAAGGACTCACGCGGACCGCAAACCAAAGGTTTGAAGGAGGCGCTGAGGACATGATGTTGGACGTCCTTATTGCGGGTGCGGGGATTTTTTATTTTAGCAGGCTCTTCAGGAATGTATGCGTAAAAATATTTTTTCTTAGCATACATTTCAAGAAGAGATAGTAAGTACCAGGTTAGTAGCAATTAGCGCTTTTCAAGCTCTGCCTGCAAACGTTCAATAGTCGCTTTCTGGTCAGCTATTACTGCTTTCTGCTCGGTTACTACACCTTCCCACTTTTCACGTTCACGAATCTCGCCTATTTCTTCAGAAGTAAGCCTGTCTGATTCCATGTCAGTCTGATACATACGGCGGCTTCTCAATCTGGCTCTTTCATGTTCATCTTGGCTAATTTCCCGCAATATTGTCGCTGCCATCGCTATCTCCTCTCTGTCCTTTATAATATCATGTTTCTGGCAAATTTTACACACAGAGGCACAAAGGACACAAAGGCACAAAGAATAAAAAAGTAAAGAATATTGATTAATCAATTTCGCCGTTTATTATCCTATAAATTCCGGTTTTCATTAATTCTGTTCCGAAATTTAGTATATACCCAAGTTTTGTATCTGTCAATTTTAAATATGTTAATAATTGCTTTTTATGGGCATTTGTTACTTTTTCTATAGATTTTAATTCAATTATCACTTTTCCTTGAACAATCATATCTATACGAAATCCTTCTTCAAAGAGTTCTCCTTCATATTCAATAGGTATTGATACTTGCCGTTGAACAAACAAACCTTTTTTTGACAGATGTTTTGTTAAAATTACCTCATATACACTTTCAAGCAGACCAGGTCCTAGCTTACTATGCAAGTCAATAGCTGTATCAACAATTATTCTCCCTAAATCATTTTCATTCATCTTTGTGTCCTCCGTGCCTTTGTGCCTTTGTGTGATTTTTACATAAATAAGCCATATAATTCTCCTTGGGGTTGCCCCCGAAAAAAAAAGTGATTAACAGACAAAAAATCTGTCAGCTATATATGGCGCACAGAAGCACTAGCCGCGTTTTCGCGGCGTATATAATAATTTTCCTTAAGCTCGCCGACCGGTAAGGGAGGCATGCGTGGTGCTTGACTGAGAATCAAAGAATTTTCAAGATTTTTCAATTTTTTGGAAAAATAACTATACAGGTGTTTTTTGAAGGGATTTTGCTGGCATTAGACTCACACAAACCGCAAACCGAAGGTTTGAAGGGGGGCGCGGAGGCACAAAGGGGAAGATGGGAAGAATTTTTACCACGAACGAACACGAACGAGGAGGGAGAGTTGAAGAGACCGCAAGGGAGTGTCAGTCACCATTCATCGGCGTCTGTCAGCCTTTTCTAAAATTGATTCCTGCTACCGCCAGCGATTATTATAATTTGCTTATTTCTTCCAAAGAAAGTCCGGTGATTTTTTGAATAAACTCAGGAGTAGAACCTTCCACCAGCAAGTTCCTGGCAATTGTGCGTTTTTCTTCCTCCCGAACTTCTTCTTTTACAACCGCAATCTCGTCTTCTATTCTATATTCACCGTACAGCATACTATACACCTCCGAACCGTGTTTTCTAAGAAAATCCCTCAATACGTTATTGTCTATACAGTATTGTATCGCATATTTTAATGAATCTTCAAGTGTAAATTTACTGTTCCGGTATTCCCAAATCTTGCTTATCAAAAAACTGT
>WQXG01000047.1 GCA_009784975.1 Treponema sp. | reverse complement strand
GGTCATAACGAAGTTCGATCCATTGGAAATTATTTTATCCATAAATGCAGTGTAAGAACAAATTTAGAAATAAAGGCTAGAGGAACAAAAAATATTGGCGGTATTCTAGGGGCGTCGAATGCTAGCAATGGATCAATCATTATAACCAATACCTATTTTGAGGATGGAATAATCGACATAAGAGGAACATCCGGAACTTTCCAAATTGGTGGTTTTACCGGAGTTCTGGAAGGTACTAACATAATATTTAACAACTGCGGCGTTCTGTCTGGCACAATGTTTATCAATACCGATGCGATTAGTAATAACAACCTTCATATTGGGGGATTTATAAGCATTTCATCTGCTTCAATTTCCAACTGTTTTAGCAGGATGGATATTGATGTGTATAGTTTGTTTACAACCACTGCTACTGGTCTTAATTCTAATGTCGGTAATAGTATTGGCGGTTTTACTGGTAGGTTAAGGAACGGAAGTTCTATCATAAATTGTTATGCGGCTGGAACCGTGCGTGTCATACAAAACGCCGATTCGCCAAATCATGTAAATGTCGGAGGCTTGGTAGGGAAAAAAGAAGCGGGATCATCAAATAATACAAGTATAGAGAACAGTTATGCTCTTGGAAATGTAATTGCCGATAAACAAATCGGGACGGGAAGATTGCACGCGGGTGGTCTTGTTGGCTGGAATGTAGTGGGAAATATAAATAATAGTTTTGCCGCGGGGCAGGTTATCGCTCAGTCCGCATCAGATGAAGCCTATGCCGGTGGCCTTGTGGGGCGCAGAGAGGCAGGTACAATCAGCAATTCTGCCGCCTTGGGATCAAGCGTTACTGCGAAAACTGCAAGCGCAAGAGGCGCAGGGCGCATTTACGGCTTTCCTGCGAACGCCGTTACCGGTTTTTCAAATTTCGCATTGGACACAATGCAAGTTGCAATGAGCAATGTATACAATGATAATAATCCGCCAATAATGGCATTTACTTCTTTTCCGGTTATGTTGGAAAATCCAATACTGGGAGGCAGTATATCCTCTGCTGCCATTTCGGGATTAGCAGCAGTTGACAGCAGCGGTATGAATCTGTCAAGTGTAACGATGTCCGTTGGCGGCACCTTGTCATGGACTGAAGCTACAGGTCTTATTTCAATTTCCGATATCAATTTAAGCGGTCTGGAAAATATCAGCCAATCTATTTCGCGTAACATAACATTGACAAATTCCGCAGGAAACACCGCTGTCTACAGGATAGAAATAAGACCTAGCAGAAACAATGTCAGAATTGTATTTGAAGAAGTAGAAATAGAAGAACATACATACACTCTGGAAGAAGTAGATGGTGAAATGGTTCTCGTAAAAGAAACAATTGTTAAAACTATAACAGTTGCCAAAGAAATTGCAGAACCTCTTACTCTTGCAGATTTTATTATTTCAGGTCCAAGCTTGGTAAGCACAACAATGAGCCCCGCCGATGCGGCAGGTCCCCACGGTTTAAGCATAAGTAATAGCGCATTTTTTACCCCCGTCTTTTGGACAAGCAGGGGTTTTACCACAGCCAACTGGAACTTTAACCGTTTAGGGAGTGAGGGGTTTCCGAGACTGGTGGGATTATCGGGGCAGTGAGCAGGGAAGAGTTTTTGCCACGAACCGCACGAACGGACACGATCGAGGGAGTAGTAAAAATCGGTTTCTACTACCATTTTTATTTTTTCAATTATACCAAGCAACGGGAAGACGGGGCAGCCTGCGGGCGCAGAAAAACATCTTCCGAAGTTCTCCGGCGGAGAGACCGCCAAGCATCCGAAGGATGCAGGGCTCATAGCCGGGCTCTTGAGGGGTTTTTCTGCGCCCGTAGGCTGCCCCGTCTTCCCGAATTCTTGTAATTGTAATTAAATGTGAAACTGTAACAGGCAGCACATTTTACAATTCCAGTTTCTGGACAAGAACCACACCTAACGGTTTGGGATTTTCGCCTGCTAACTGGAATTTCAATTTTGTGGTAGGCAGAGGCTACCCGCAGCTGGCGTGGGAGTGAGGAGAGATAATTTGCAGTCCACTTCATACATGCGCAGTGCCTGTACGGAGTGGGATTATATTAACATTTTAATAGCCTACCGTTTTTCAAGCTCCGCCATCAGCTTTGAGATAACCGCATCCTTGTCTGCGATAACCGCGTCTTTGTCTGCGATAACCGCGTCTTTGTCAGCAACAACGCCAGTCCATTTTTCGCGTTCTCTTGCTTCCCATTTGGCACCTAATCCTGTTTTCTCTATTAATTGCTCGTATCTTGTTTCTATTTCTTTTAATGTCATTAATTTTTCCTCCATTTTGTTAATGTTTGCGCATGCTATCGCGTAAGCATATGCGTTTGTTTTGGCAAATTTGCCCTTTTGTGCTATCCTAATGTTTATTAACTCAACATCTGAACGCTTTAGGTTTTTCCTAAGGTTCTTAAGCCATACATTATCATCCGCCGAAAGCTTTCGGCTGTCGATAATCTGCATCGACAGAATATCACCGCTTACAGTATAAACCCCAGCGCTGGTTTTTGCAACTGTATAGCCGCGCACATTTTTCAGATGTTTTATTAATTCTCTGGGATAGCGGCTTTCTACAAATGTAATTGTAAGGTCTGTGATAGGGATTTCATTTAGGGTTATGTATATACATGCATATCCATAGACCTTATAAAAATCACTGACAGACACATAGTCCTCAGGGCTTTTGTATTCCAGAATATTCCATGTTCTAAAAATTGCCCCGATGTTTTTTTCGATTTTCACCTCCTTTAATTTCTTAATGACTACGCAGTCTATACGCAGCGGTTCTGTGGTTAATTGAAGTTCGGGGTGGAACTCCAATACGTCCTTGTAAGCTTCCAGCTCCAGCTGCAGCGCTTCCACAAAGGCTGGATGCCATGGGATTTGAGAGCCGGAATCTTCGTTGCAGGGAATGTTTTGCAACGTGTTGTTCTTGATAGATTTCATTAAATCCTCCAGCTATATATGGCGTACAGATGCAGGGTGCTTGACCGAGAATCGAAGAATCTTCAAGATTTTTTTATTTTTATGGAAAAAGTGCTATACAAGTGTTTTTTTGAAGTGTTTTACTGGCAAGAGACTCACACAAAGGCACAAAGACACAGAGGGAAGAGTGGGAAGAATTTTTACCACGAACCAAACGAACGGACACGAACGGGGGAGGGGGTTAGGAAGAACTCACACAAACCGCAAACCGAAGGTTTGAAGAAGGGCACAAAGACACAGAGGGAAGAGGGGGAAGAATTTTTACCACGAACCAAACGAACGGACACGAACGGGGGAAGAATAATTTTTAAGACTCTCGCGGGGACGCTGACCGCAAACCAAAAGTTTGAAGAAGGAATCTTTGCCGTATAGTGCCTATTACTTATTTTTTTGCAATTATACCAGCAACGGGAAGGCGGGGCAGCCTGCGGGCGCAGAAAAACATCTTCCGAAGTTCTCCGGCGGAGAGACCGCCAAGCATCCGAAGGATGCAGGGCTCATAGCCGGGCTCTTGAGGGGTTTTTCTGCGCACGCAGGCTGCCCCGCCTTCCCGAATTCTTGTAATTGTAAAAATGTTTAAGGTGCCGCTTTTTCCTCCTTGTTCTTTACATGGTTTTATGTTAGCCTGTGAACATGGATATGATCGTATGGGATAATAAGTATATTACAGGGATTGATTTAATTGACAGCCAGCATAAACAGCTTGTTGATTATACAAACGAACTTTATAACGCCTGTCTTGGCGGGGATAAAGGAATCAATGATATTTTTAAAAATACAATGAGCCATGTTGTTGATTATGTTCTTCATCATTTTAATACGGAACTGGAATTGCTTAAAAAAATAAATTTTCCAAAATACCATGAGCATAAAGTGATGCATGATACGCTTATAAAGGAAATACTTTCCGCGGCAAATGACTACAAGGAAGGCAAACAATTTGTACCCAATCATTTTGTAAGAATATTAAAAGACTGGGTTTTCAGCCATGTTGCCGTTTACGACAAGGAATATGCCCTTTATGTAAAAGACCAAAAAAGGCTGGGGCTTTTAACCGGGGAAATGCTTGCCTGTTTAAACCTGAATGCCTGACCCTGAATTATAAACTGTCGCCGAAATCTTTTCTGAATTTTTCAGATAGCTTTTGCGGCCAGTCTGATACAGGTTCGAGTCTTCCAAAAAAGAAACGCAGGATTTTAGGTTCAAAGGTAAATCTTAAACCGCCTATTAAATTTCGGTTTTCATAGAGCCATGTAAGTCTGTCCGCGACATATTTAATTTGAGACAGCGTAAACACCCGTTTTGGCAATGCAAGACGCAAAAGTTCCATTTCCGCGAAACGTTCACTGCCGTCCGCGTTGCGTTCTTCGCTTATGCTGCCGCGTTCCATTCCGCGAAATCCACCTGCGATAAAAGCCGCAATTGCCAAAGCTCCGGCGCGGTATTGCCCCTGAGGCAAATGTTCACAGAAACTCATCGCGTTTACGTGACAGCCAAGTCCTCCCGCAGGCGTAATTACGGGAATATTTGCGGCTAACAATTCTTTTGTAAGCGCTTCAACAAAAATAGGCGTTTGTTCTATTACATGAAAATCAAGGCTTTCGCGCAAACCTACTGCCAATGCTTCCATTTCGCGCACAGACATTCCGCCGTATGTTAAAAATCCTTCGTAAAGCGGCACAAGGCCTATCATCTCATTGTATAAATCTTCACGGTTGGTAATTATTCCGCCGCCTCTTGCGCAGCCGAGCTTGCGCGCGGAAAAATAGCTTATATCAAATAATTTGCCCAATTCAAGAGTTATCTCTTTTAAGGATTTATTCAAGAATTCTTTTTCACGCATTTTTATAAAATACAAATTATCGGAAAGCAAGGATGCGTCAAAAATGGTAAGGATACCCGCGTCTTTTGCTATTTTTACGGCTTCGCGCATATTAGCCATGGAAACAGGCTGCCCGCCTATTAAATTTGTTCCCGCTTCTATCCGCAAAAAGGCGATGTTGGCAGATCCGATTGTTTCTATTTCGCGCCGTAATCTTTCTATGTCCAAATTGCCTTTGAAAGGCAGACCGCTTATTACTTCAAGTCCCTCTTTACTTACTATTTCTGAAACTTTTCCGCCGTTTCTTATAATGTGCGCTTTTGTTGTTGTAAAATGATAATTCATTATTACTGTTTGCCCGGGTTTTACAAAAGTCTGGCAGATTATATTTTCGCATGCTCTTCCCTGATGCGCCGGAAGAAAAAAAGCCGTGCCGAATATTTCTTTAATCGCGTTTTCCAGCCGGTAAAATGTTTCAGAGCCGGCATAGGAATCATCGGCATTCATCATTGCCGCGTATTGCGCCTGGCTCATGGCGTTTACGCCGCTGTCCGTCAGCATATCAAGAAAAACATCGCGGTTTTTTAATAAAAAGGTGTTGTTTCCGGCTTCCTGTGAAGCTTTAACACGTTCTTCTACCGGAAGCAGGTTCAGGCTTTGAACCATTCGGGCTTTGTGCATCTCCAGCGGGATACTTTCTCCGCTTCTGAATTTTACAGGCATATTAATCTCCAATACTTACTGCTTAATAATTATCGTTTTTTATTGAAAAAGTCAATTATCGTCTACCATTCTTTCATCGCCGCTTTGAACGCATCAGCGGAAGCGCTGATTATCTTTTCATCGATGCAATACGCAAACCGCAGCCAACCGGGCTTACCGAAACCTGAGCCCGGCACTCCCAGAATTAAATGTTTTTTTAAGTGCTCAACAAAAGATCTGTCATCCTGTTCTCTTCCCAAATTGCCTGCAGGTACTTTGCAGAAAAGATAAAACGCTCCCTGGGGAACCGAGTATTCGATTCCGGCAGCATCAAGCACTTTCATAAAAGCGTCTCTTCTTTTTGCGTAGATTGATACATCTACACTCGCGCCTGTAAGGGAGGCTACGATCCTTTGCATAAGAGCAGGCGCGTTCACAAAACCTAAAATTCTTGTTGTGTAGATTAATCCGTTTAAAAGATCTTCCTTGCCGCCAATATCGGGGCTTACCGCGATAAAACCGATGCGCTCTCCGGGAAGAGACAGGCTTTTTGAATACGAACTTACTACAATGGATTCGCTGTAGCAGCTTAGAACAGGCGGAACTTCACAGTTGTACGCTATTTCACGATATGGTTCGTCTGAAACAAGGTATGGCATCCTTCCTGTTTTTTTTCCGTGTTCAGTAAGTACATTCGCAAGGGATGCTAGTAAACTTCCGCTGTATATTTTGCCTGTAGGATTATTGGGTGAGTTTATAATTACAGCGGCAGTTTTTTCATTTAACGCGTTACGAATAGCGTTGATATCTAAATCAAAATTTTCAAGAGCGTCTACTTCGACAAGTTTTGCTCCGTGATTGGATGTATAGGGGCGGTATTCCATAAAAAAAGGACGCGTTACAATTACTTCGTCTGTGGGATTGCAGATTGTTTTAAAAACCGCGTTCAGCCCTCCCGCGGCGCCTGCAGCCATTACAATGTGCGATCCGTCAATATTTACATTTTGTTCCCTGTTTACTTTTTTCGCAAGCGCGTCGCGTACAAAAGGATATCCAGCATTGGGCATATATCCGTGCGAGCCTTTTTCATCTTCGCTTGCCAGTTTTACAAAAATATCATGAAAAGCAGGCGGCGGATCAACATCCGGGTTTCCAAGCGAAAAATCAAATACTTTGTCCGCGCCGTGCTGTTTTTTTAAAAGTATACCTTCTTCAAACATTTTGCGAATCATCGAGGAAGACGCTAGAGCGTTTTTTATTTGGTCTGCTATTGGCATATTGCCTCCTGTTTTTTTTACCACGAACGAAGACGAACGAACCTGAAATTAAACTATTGTTCTTGCTGTGCGTACTATGTCCGCGAATACTCCTCCGGCTGTTACCTGCGCTCCGGCTCCAGGGCCCTTTATCACCATCGGCAGTTTTGAATAACGGTCGGTGGTAATTACAACGATATTGTCACTGTCTACAAGTGAACGGAACGGAGAGTTTTCCGGTTCTTCACGAAGCGATATTTTTGCTTTCCCTTGTTCGATAACAGCAATATAACGGAGCATCTTTCCTTCGCTTGCGGCTTTTGCCCTGCGTTTTTCGAATTCGCCGTCGTTTTTTTCCAGCTCAGTAAAAAAAGCATCGATGGTTTTTGCCTTAAAACAGGCAGC
Source organism: Treponema sp. (assembly GCA_009784975.1). Lineage (GTDB taxonomy): Bacteria > Spirochaetota > Spirochaetia > Treponematales > Breznakiellaceae > WQXQ01. The sequence continues at coordinate 17,387 of WQXG01000047.1, read as the reverse complement.
AGGAAGTATAGGTTCAATTGTCACATTGGAAAATTCGATTGAAAGACCGCATTCCCTTGCGAGAATAAGAACTTTACGGGCAGCGTCCATCGCGTTAAGATCATCCCTTGGATCCGGCTCTGTGTAGCCTTTTGCTTTTGCTTCACGAACCAGCGCGGAAAACGGCATTGAGCCGTCAAAGCTGTTAAAGATAAAACTTAAAGTGCCGGATAGCACAGCTTCAATTCTGTTTACCTTGTCACCGGAAAGGAAAAGATCGCGCAAAGTTGATATTACCGGCAAACCCGCGCCGACTGTTGTTTCATAAAGATACGGGATACCCCTTTCTCTTGAATATGATGTAAGGCTCTTGTAATAATCGAGGGTACCAGAGTTAGCCTTTTTGTTAGGTGTAACAATCGGAATTGAAGAATGAAGGATTTTTTCGTAAAGCTCTGATGTTTCTACGCTTGCGGTGCAATCGCAGAAGCAGGAATTGGGAAGATTTAAAGCTATCATTTTGTCGATAAATGCGCCCGGGTCGGGAGATCCCGCTTTATTAAACTTGATTTGTTCTGTACCTTCCACTTTACCGCTTGCTGTAAGCATTTCTTTTGCTTTTTTAGGATCAAGCCCGTCTGCGGAAAAAAGCATCTTGTCGTAATTTGCAGCGCCTATCAGATTTATCTTTACCATATTGGCTGCCAATTTTTCCTTGTTAGCGGCAATTTGATCCAGCAAAGTGCCTCCGATAAGCCCTGTGCCTACAAGAAAAAGATTTACTGAACGCATATTTGCAAAGAAAAAAGCGTTATGAATCGCATTAAGCGCTTTTCCTTCGTCTTTTGCGCTTATTACGGCAGAAATATTCGTCTCCGATGATCCTTGCGCTATGGCAATTATATTGATGCCATTTCGTCCCAGCGCGTGAAAAAACTTTCCAGAAATTCCTGATGTGCTTTTCATGGCAGAACCCACAACCGCAATAATCGAAAGGTCTTTTTCGATAATCGGCGCATCAATTGAACTGCTGTTTATTTCTTTTGCAAACTCCTCTTTTATAGTTGCCTCTGCCGCGCCGGCATCCTGCGGAAGAATAGCAAAACAGATTGAATATTCGCTGGAACTTTGAGTAATAAGCATAACGCTGATTCCCTTGCGCGCAAGAGAGCCGAATACACGCGCGGAAAATCCCGCTACCCCTACCATCCCCGAGCCCTGAAGCCTTACAAGAGCGGCTTTGCTTATGGAGCTTATTCCGCGTATAGGATATTTTCCCGCGGCTGCGTTTGCCACAATTTTTGTGCCTTTTGCATCAGGGTTAAAGGTATTTAAAATATAAATTGGAATACCTTTTTCCAGTGCCGGTTTTACGGAAGGAGGAAATAAAACCTTCGCGCCAAAGTGGGAAATTTCCATTGCCTCTGTATAGGAAATCTCGTCTATGCACAATGCGTTTTTAACATGAACAGGAGATGCTGTTAACATACCGTCAACATCGCTGAATATTTCCAGTTTCTTAACGCCGATTGCCGCCGCGAAAATAGCCGCCGATAAATCAGAGCCGCCTCTTCCCAGCGTAGTTGTCACTCCCTCATTGTTTGACGCGATAAAACCGGTTACAACATACAACGCTTTTTTTGCTTTTTTAAAAAACGCGCCAATATTATCTTCTGTTTCTTTTTTTATATACTGAGCTTTGCCGTAATTTGAATCTGTTTTTACAAGGGGCCTTGCGTCAAGATAAACCGCGTCTATTCCGTTTGCGCAAAAAATAAACGCCAGTAACTCTGCGCAAAGCCTTTCTCCGAAGCTCATTATTAAATCCATGGAACGCGCGGATTTTTCTCCTAAAAGGGAAATGCCATCGAGTACCTGCGACAACTGTGAAACGGCTGTTTCTATACATTTGGCAGCGTTTTTTTTATCTTCTCCCTTTAAAAATTTGGAAGCAATGTCATTATGACGCGCGCCAAGGACTTTTACCTGTTCTTTAAAGTCTTTTCCGCAAGAAGCTGTATCAGCGAGCGCGATAAGGGTGTCTGTAACGCCTGATAAAGCGGAAACCACCACAGCCGGGACTTTCCCCAAACGATCCTTGTCTTTTAAAATACCGATAATCTGCCCAATTCCCTCTGGACTTCCGACGGACGAACCGCCAAATTTAAGTACTAACATTATTTAACTCCCATTGAATATTACTGATATTTTATATATTTTAATAGTGGTAAATCAATAAAAATGGCTATTAATAATAACAAAGAAAAACGCATATATTTTGACTGGGCGGCATCATCCCCTTATGCTTTAGAGACGGGGGTTTATATGTACGCCAACCCCTCATCCTTGCATTATGAAGGAAAAATGGCTAAACAGGCTCTGGAAGACGCCCGTAATCGCTGTGCGGCTGTTTTAAAGGTTCCCCCGGAAACTCTGTATTTTACATCCGGCGGCACAGAAGCCAACAGTATCGCGCTTTTTTCAAACCTTATGCGTAAAGGTCAAGGCAGGATCCTTTCTTCAATGGCTGAACATGCTTCAATCAGAGAGGGAATGGAAACCCTGGAAAAAATGGGTAAACCTGTTTCTCAAATTGCTGTGGACAGCGCCGGAAGGGTGACAGGCGAAACATTAACAAAAGCTCTGGAAAAATATCCTGAGACCCGCTTTATTTCGGTTATGTCTGTAAACAACGAAACAGGAGCGATTACAGATATCGCTGCCATAAGAGATATATTGCGTAAAAAAGAAGAACTTGGCATTAAAGCGCCGGTGCATTTTCACTGTGATCTTGTTCAGGCTGCAGGGAAAATACCTGTAGATATTGATGGCTGGGAAATCGATACTGCTTCTTTAAGCGCGCACAAAATTTGCGGTCCGCGCGGAATTGGTCTTTTATACTCTCGCCGTCCTCTTGAAGTTTTTTATAAAGGAGGCGGACAGGAGAAAGGCGTAAGAGGCGGAACAGAAAATACGATGGGAGCCGCAGCGTTCGCAAAGTGTCTGGAGCAGTGGGTAATGGATAGTGAACAGACGCCCACTACCCAATGTCCACTGTCCTCTGCACAGGAAAGATGTACTAGACTGATGACAGGACTGGCTAAATTTGAAAGATGCGTTTTCATCCCAAAGGAACGCTCCCCTGCTTCATTCTCCCCCTACATCCTGCAAGCCGCATTTAAGGATATTCCCGGCGAAGTTATGGCACGAGCGCTTGATGACCTTGGGTTTGCCGTTTCCACCGGCTCCGCCTGCTCTTCCTCTTCTCCGGAAAGACCTGTCCTTGCCGCAATGGGTATTGAGGAAAAACTTAGAATCGAAGGGATCCGGATTTCTCAAGGGTATACAACCACAGATGAAGAAATCGATCTTCTTATTGACGCAGTCGCGGAGGTGTTAAAATTTCTGTAACGGATATTACATGGCTTTTAAAACCCGCAGAACTTACGCTGAAAATCGGAAACCGCAAGAGCTTTGAAAAAATACTTTTTCAGAATATGCAGAGTATCTTTTCCAAAATTAACAATAAGATAAAAATAAAAACTACACAGGGACGTTATTATTTAAAACTTGCAGACTGCGATGAGACAACTGCTCTAAAAATAGAGGATGCGCTTTGCCGCTTAACAGGAATTTCAGGCTGGGCAAGAACTGTTTGCTGCGAAAAAACTATTGATGCTGTCATTGAATGCTGTGCAGAAGAAGGAAATAAAATCCTAAAACGCGGCAATAAAACTTTTAAAATTGATGCCCGCAGAACAGATAAAAGTTTTCCCCTATCCTCTTACGAAATATGCTGCCTTGCGGGAAATGCCGTAACAAATGCTTTTTCCGATCTTAAAGTTGATATTCACAATCCGCATGATATTATTCATGTAGAAATCCGTGAAAAAGCTTTTATCTACTGCGGCACAGAAAAAGCGCCCGGCGGGCTTCCTGTGGGAACGGCAGGCAGAGGATTATTGCTGCTCTCCGGAGGAATCGATTCTCCTGTTGCCGGCTTTTTACTCGCTTGCCGCGGCATGAGCATAGACGCGATTCATTTTCATTCATATCCTTATACTTCGCTTGAAGCAAAAGAAAAGGTAATCCGTCTTTCCCAAATAACAGGGTCATACTGCATGGGTATAAAGTTATACATTCTGAACTTTACTAAGGTGCAAATGAAGATAAAGGAAAAAGCTCCATATCCCTGGACAACTGTTCTTCTTCGCATGGCAATGATGGAAGCGGCGGAAAAAGCCGCCTTTAAAATAAAAAGCAAATGTCTTATTACAGGTGAAAGTCTTTCGCAGGTAGCAAGCCAGACAATAGAAAATTTAAATTGCACACAAAGCAGGGTTAAACTGCCCGTCCTGCGCCCGCTTATTGGTTTTGACAAACATAGCATTATAAAAGAAGCGGTGCGCATAGGCACTTATGATATTTCCATACAGCCTTACGAAGACTGCTGCACTCTTTTCAGCCCGCCCCACCCTATCCTTCACGGCAATGTCAAAGAAGCCAATGAAATCTACGAATCCCTTGAACTCACAGAACTCATTGACGAAGCGCTGTCAAACTACGAACTGGTAAAAAATTCTTTTTAATCATTCAAGCGGAGGGAAATACCCGGTATTATCACGTCCTGATCTTTCCATTAAGTATACTTCAACTTCTAGCGGCAGCCATGCGCGTCCAAAATCTGTAGGCAGTCGCGAATTATAGGTAAAACTATAAAGACCGCTTGGAGCGAGAGCCGTGCCTTTTATAAGTTCTCCAATTCCGCGCGGACGGTATAAGCTCATAACCTGCCCGCCGGTTTCCCTGCACAGGTATTCAACCGCCGCAGAGGCAGTTGTGTTTCCGATTATTATCGCGTTAAACACTATACCGTTATTTGCAAGATAGGCAGCCATCTCGGAAAGACTGTACTGTTCAAATGCCAGTTCCCCCAAAGCGCCGCTGCCTATATACACGACAGATCTTTTTGGAGATCCGGGAAGCAGATCTGTCGCGGCAAGGCGAAGACCTAAATCAAAACGCCAGCGCTGGCTGTTATCGTTCGCTCCCCCTGAAGAGCCGCGCAAAGCATTTTCCAGGGACAGATCATGTCGTTCCCTGCGAGGCTGCGCGGAAGCGGAAATTACGGAGACAATTTTTGAATTGGACATTTCTGCCAAAGCGCGGTTTATATCGCGGGAAGCGGCAGCAAAATCATTTCCAAGACGGCTTGTAAGATCCGATCTTTCAATTAAGAGGGAAATATCCGCGCCATCGTAGCTATATCCTTTGGAAATTAAAGTTTGATCGTTTACAGGCACACCGCCTTCTGAGAGCAGGAAATTATTATTATCAAGCCCCAGTATCGGACGGCGCATCCTGTCTTCTACAGTAAGCTCTACTGTTAAAAGAGGAAAACGCTGAGTGTAAACATTGCGTATCTGTACAAATAAACCGGAAGCCATATCATCAAAACGTGTCATCACTGTAATTTCGCTTGATGAAAAATTTGCTACTACAAGACTTCCGTTTTTGTCCATATCGGCGCATGTTAAACGCATCCTGTTTCTGTCTCTTACATTTGTAGCAATTCCCAGCTCCCTTACAATTGCGGACTGCGGATTAATTTGTATAATTCTTGAACCATCCACAGCAAGAATTGTTCCGTCAGATAAAAATCTTAATGACTCAGGGACATTTAAACCTTCAACAGATAAACGTCCAAGATAACTGCCGTTTGGATCAAAAGTATAAATAACTTTTGCCGCGTTATCTGCAACATATATTTTACTGCCTCCCGCTGCAATGCCGGTGGGCGACAACAAACCCGTAAATTCGCCGCTTCTTGTTCCAAATGAAAGAATAAACTGTCCGTCCGGATCAAATTTGGAAATACGCCTGTTTCCGTAATCTACAGCATAAAGGTATCCGTCTTCGTCTATCGTAAGATGCTGCGGCCCTATAAATTGTCCTCTTCCAAGACCCCTCGTGCCGATATAAAACAGCCAGTCTCCTTCACTGCTAAGTACGCTAATTCTGCCGCCTCTGAATTCTGAAACATAAAGTCTGCCGTCAAGACCGCGTGTTATATCATAAGGACGGTCGAAACCGTTAAGAGGTCCTCTTTTACGATCTCTTATTATTCCGTTTACATCGATTCTTACCAATTCATTGCTGCCGTAAGCGACTACCCAGACAGAACCGTCGTTATTCGGTAAAACAGAAGTAGGCTGACGGAAAAGAATTACATCTCCAAACCTTCCCGGGAAGCGACCGGATTCAACATAACGAACACCGTCATCTGCAACCGGCAGAAGAATACGCCTGTTCGCTACAGTTTCCAAACGCGCATTTAAAAGCATTCCGGCGCCTGAATTTCTGCCGTAAATATTCAATGCGGAAAACCATTGCCTTATTGCCGTTTCTTCAAAACCGGAGCGGTAATATGCCCTGCCCAGCCAGTCAAGTATTATAGGTTCACCGGGACGCAGGGAAAGAGAACGTTCAAAAGACAGGATCGCTTCGTTATATGAAAATCTGTTATATGCCTGAACGCCGAATCTGAACTCATCTGCCGCATTAAGCGCATCAGCTCCTGTTCCGCCCGTAACAGGACCCGGCCTGTCATTTTGCGCGAAGAGATTTGCATTTATTAGTAAAACCAGTAATACAATTGGAATAAATCCCGCAGAAACGCACAGACGCTGAGATCGCGGAGAAATATAAAATATATTTTTTCTCATAGCGGCTCTCCTGTTACTATTTTAAAATGTCTTTTTATTATTTCCTCATCCGGCGCGATTTCCATTGCTCTGCGAAGCCATGTGCGGGCTTCCAGAGTTTCTCCGCTTTTGTAATATGCCCATCCAAGCGAATCAAGATAGGCTGCGCTGTTCGGCCTTGAATCTACAGCTCTTCTGCAAAGGCGAAGGGCGCGCATAACATCCATTCCTGTATCCGCAAGAATATAACCCATGGAATTCATGGCAGTCGCGTTATTTGAATCTATTTCAAGCGCTTTTTCGTAAAGGTCAATCGCGTTTTTATTTTGTTTCTGAAGATACGCGGCATACGCCAATGTATTGTAAAGCAGAGGCGATTCAAAACCGCTTGATTGCAGCCTTTTTAGCTCATATTCAGCCATTTTTACACGTTTTGTTATTACATAGATATATGCCAAAGTCATGCGGCATTGAAAAACACGAAGAATATCATTTCCGGATGTTACAACCTGTTCCAGAAAAACAAGCGCTTCTTCATATTTGTTTAATTTCGTATAACATAATCCAAGATAATAGGAAAGTTCCATTTTTTCATCATAATCAAAATCTGCTGTATCTTTGGATAAAAAAACTTTTAAGGCGCCAGCCCAGTCTTTTTTGCGGTAAAATTTTACTCCATCAATAATTTTTTTATCGGGAAAATTTTCGTTTTCGGTTTTGTTTTCCAATTATTCCCCCCTAAAACACGATGGCTGTGACAATATAACGCTGTATGCCGCATTGCCTTTTAAAATTTCTGCCCAATCAGATCCATCCTCCGGAATATTATCAACCTTTCCAGGTTTTACAAAACAGTATCTGCCGCCGTCCGGAGCCGCAAAAGTTACTATACGATCGTTATAAAAACGCATTGAAGGAAATGAAGGAACAATCGCATTTGGTTTTTTCTTTATATTTGGAAAATTTACATTTACAAAGGTTTGTTCTTTCCAGTACCCCATTAATTCTTCAAGATTTTCCGCGATATACGGGATTACTATTTCCCATTGCCAGCTAATTTCGCTTTCAACCAAAGATAACGCAACAGACGGAATTCCAAAAAAACTTCCCTGCCGCGCGGCTGACGCAGTGCCTGAATAAATAATATCTGTTCCCAAATTCGCACCTGCGTTTATACCGGAAAGAATTAAATCCGGAGCGTTTGTTAAATCCAAATCTGTTCCGTCTTTAGAAATGGAGATTTCCGGAATTCCGCCCAAAAGCGCTGTTATTACACAATCTACGGGAGTTCCTGTGCATACCCATGTATCTTCTTCTATCTTTGATAATTTAATGGGATTATTTAAAAATAAAATTGAATGGGAACTTCCGGATCTGTTTGTATCAGGAGCCGCAACTATCACCCTGTGACCTTTTAAGCGCAGATGATCTGCCAAAAGCGTTATACCCAAAGAAGAAATTCCATCATCGTTTGTAAGCAGTATTTTCATTCTTTTATTACCCTTGCCCGCGCAGAGAGCTTTATCTCGTAAATTACAGGGCGAAACCCGAAGATTCTTTCATAATCTTCCAGGCGTTTTTTATATTCTTCTACAAGTTCACGGCGGATTATTGTGTAGGTACAGCCGCCAAAACCCAACCCTGTCATTCTTGAACCTGCTACCCCTTCAATCTCCTGCGCGCGTTTTACAAGCCAGTCAATCTCCGGGCAGCTAATTTCGTAAAGGTCTCTTAAACTTTCATGTGAATAACAGATAATTTTAGCAAAAGAGGCAAGGTCACAGCGCTCCAAAGCCGCCGCAGAATCATCTACCCTGTGTATTTCTTCTACTATGTGCATGCTTCTTCGCCTTATCTGTTCCGGAAAATCACCTAACGCTTCGATTAAATCTGTGGGAGCAAAATCCTTAAAACCCGCACCTTCACGTTTTTGAGTAAGAAGCTCAAGTCCTTTTAAAATATCGCATCTTCGGGATGCAATTTCACTTTCCGCTCCTGTACCCATTCTGGGAACGCGGGAATCTATCAGTATAATCCTAAAGCGCGAAAACGGAGATTTTATCAATTTGACTTCGTTTACAGAACTGTCAACAAGCAGAAAATGATCTTTTTTTGCCATTATGCAAATAAGATAATCCGCAAGAGAGGCGGTATTTTCAAACAATGTTTCATGAGCCGCTTTAAGTTTTTGCGCCAAATCCATATCATTAATTTGAACACGAAAAAGATTTTTTAGCGCGGTAGCTGTGGCAACTTCAATCGCGGTAGAAGAAGCAAGCGCGATTTGCTGCGGAATATCGCCGCAAAATGTAAAATTCAAACCCTTGACAGGTAATCCAAGTTCAATAAAAAGCAAAATCGCGGGTTTTAAATGGTTAGCCCATCTGTCTTCCCGCCTGTATTTTAAATTTGTAAGAGTGCCTCGTTTACGCTCGCCAAGATCCGCCGCCAAAAAACGAAACGAATTGTCTTTTCGCATATTTACCGCAACACGAATATATCGATCTATTGCCGCTGAAAGAAAATAACCGGCTTCGGGCTCGCCCTGCTCTCCCAAAAAATGAATTCTTCCCGGAGCCTGCGCGATTGCTATCTGAGTTGATCGGTCGTTATTAAGTTCATATTCATTTCGGTGAATTTGACCGATATTAAGCATTAAACCCCTCTCTTTTAACTTTTAGCCAATATTATCATTATAACTAGAGAATTTCAATGGTGTTTGTTATTAAAATGTGCAGTTTTTTAACGTCAGAATGTGCTATTTATAGATTTTTTTAAACAAAGATACGACGATCATGGCTATTAGAGCGCAAATGTAGGGAAACGCAAGGATAAAATCGACAGGAATACTTAAAAATCCCTGCGCATAGTTGGAAAAACTTTCGGCAAAAGCGAATATAAAAGCGCCTGCAAGAACTCCAAAAGGACGGCGCATACCAAGAAATATAACGGCAAGGGCAATCCATCCCTTTCCCGATGATATTCCCGGTACAAATGCTCCTAAATTCAAACTAAGAAAAGAACCTCCTATTCCGCAGAAAAAACCAGATATTAAAAAAGCAGATGTTTGATAAAATTTATAATTAATTCCAAGCGTTAAAAGCGCTTCGCTGTTTTTTTCGCACGCGCGCAATCTGTAGCCAAATGGGGTTTTATAAATAACAAGCCATGATAAAAATAAAAGAATAATTCCCGCAATAATATACCATTTTACAATACCGGGCGCGCTGTTAACCGCGCTGCTTAGCGAAACAACTCCTTTTGTATTGAATATTTTATCTGAAAGAACAATACATAAACCGCCGGAAAAAAGATTGATTGCTATTCCTGCTATAAACAAATTTGTTTTAAGTTTAAAAACACCAAATGCATGAATAGCCGCCAGCGTCATGGCTGATATTATTGCAGATAACACAGCCATTATTACACTGCCGGAAAAATAATATACAGAAAGCGAAGAAAACGCTCCAGCCAAAAGCAACCCTTCAAGTGCGATATTAAGAGTTCCTCCAAGCGCGGGAAAGAGTCCTCCAAGGCTTGCGAAAAAGACGGGAATCATTATTGTTATGCTGCTCTTTAGCATCTGCAGTTCCATTATAGGCTTTTCCTTTTACCGGAAAATATTTTTCTTATAAGCAAACTTGCAGCAAGAAAGAAAATTGCAGCCTGTACAATTGACGCGATTTCCATAGTCAGTCCTGTATTTTGCATTGATATTCTTGATCCGGCTGCAAGCCACGCGAAAAAGAGCGCGGATGGAATAACCGCGGGAGGGAAAAAACCGCAAAGCAGAGCTACCGCAAGGCCGTTCCAGCCAAGCCCTGCGGAAAATTCTTTAATAACAGCATGATGTGTTCCCAAAACAGCGAAACTTCCCGCCAAACCGTAAAGGCATCCGCTTAGCATCATTGCCAAAACCGTATGTAATTTTGTATTTATTCCCGCATAACGGGCAAATATTTCATTGTTACCCGTCATCCTTAACTCATACCCCGGTTTAGTTCTAAAAAGGAAAAAATGCACAATAAAAACAAAAATAAAAGCAATAATAAATCCTATACTTAAACTTGAAGGTTTTAAAATTAAAAGAAGGCGCATATTCTCTGCTATCTTTTGCGTAGATAAAAGCGAAGATTCATGATCTGCAAACGGTACTGTAACCATGTAATTGACAACAGGAATTAAAGCGCAGGAAACAAGGAAAGTCGTAATAATTTCGCTTGTATTCCACATTGCTCTGCAAAAGCCGCTGAAAGCCGCGATAATACCTGCTGAAAGCGCGCCTGCAATTGCCGCTATAATTGCACCTGTAATGCCAAACTGCGAAAGCGCCAGCGCGGTAATTGTGGTTGTAAAAGCGCCAAAATAAATCTGCCCTTCTCCGCCAAGATTTAAACAGCCTGCCTTCATGGCGACAATTACTCCCAATGCTCCGAATATCAAAGGAACGGAAGCATTCAGCATATTGCCGAAACTGAATATATTTCTAAAAGGTCCAATAAAGAAAAAGTACAGCGCCTGTGCCGGATTATCATTAAATATAAAAATAAGTAAAATTAAAAATAAAACAGACAAGACAGGAATTAGTATTATTCCAAAAGAAAAAGACTGAAGATGCGAAAAATCAACTGTTTTAAAACCGCCTGCCTCAGGCGGTCCGCTTTGCACCTTCCTGATTTCTTTCATTCGTTATTCCTCATTCCCAATTGTGCATTTCTGATTTTCCTGCCAATATCTCCATCATTTACAAACTCAAAGGCAGTCCGCCCGTTATACATTACAATAACACGATCGCAAAGTGCTGTAATTTCGTCTATATTAGTAGAAATTAAAATAACAGCGGCTCCTTTTTTGCGCAAAGCGTCTATTTCTTTCATAATAAAACGGCTGGAAACAATATCCAACCCCCATGTCGGCTCTGAAAAAACAATATAATCCCTAAAACAGTTTATCTCTCTTGCCAGAATCAATTTCTGTAAATTACCGCCGGATAAGGTATATGCTTTTTCTTTTAAATCTGCCCCTTCAATATTAAAAGACTGTACAAGATCCATGCAATATTCTTTATCTGTTCTTATTTTTTCTTTTTTGTTCTCTGTATATTTTTTTACTATAATTAAATTTTCTTCTATTGATGCATTTAAAGCGCTGCCAACTCTTATACGATCTGCGGGAACATAGGCAAGCCCCTGTTTTCTTAAAGCCCTTGTGTTTAACCCTGAAATATCTTTACCTCTATGCAGAATATTTCCACTGCAGGGGTGAAGAAATCCACCCAACACCGCTTCAATTACACCAAGTCCGTTGCCTCCAACCCCTGTAAATCCAAGGATCTCTCCTCTATTAACTGTAAACGAAACATCTTCCAAAAGAGGACGTTTTTGCCCGGATTTGCAAACTGTAACATTTTTAAAAACTATAACAGGATCATCTTTTTTTAAATTACCGCAAGAGCGGGTATATTCCAAATCGATATCTTCGCCTGTCATTAATGACGCTATTTTCTTTTCATCAATTTCATTAACATCACAAACGCCTGATATTTCTCCGCGGCGAAGAACTATAACTCTGTCTCCAATCTGTTTTATTTCATGTATTTTATGAGTAATTAAAATAATTGATTTTCCTTTTTTAGCCAATGTTTTTAAATTATTAAACAATGATTGGGTTTCATTTTCTGTTAATATCGACGTTGGTTCATCCAGAATAATAATATCCGCATTGCTGTAAAGGATTCGGCAAATTTCCACCTGCTGCATTTCTCCCTGCGATAATTGCGACACTTTTTTATCGCATTTAATCGCAAAATTATTGGAAGAAATTATTTTATCTGCAATTTCGTTTGCTTTTTTTTTGTCAAAAAAAACCGCGAGCTTACGGGGTTCTTTGCCCATAACAATATTTTCCGCTGCAGTATAATCATGGAAAAGCATAAAATGCTGGAAAACCATGCCAATTTTCCCATGTTTTTTTACAACACCTGCATCCTGTTTTTCATAACCGCACAGGATCTTCATTAAGGTAGTTTTCCCCGCGCCGTTCTCTCCTGCAATACAGAGAATTTCTCCTTTTTTTAAATTAAGGGAAATATTATTATTTGCTTTTTTTTTACTTCCTGGATATGTTTTGCTTACATTTGTAATTTCCAATATGTTCATATACTCATGCGATCTTTTACAAATGCTTCAAATTTTTCCCTTATTTCCAAAGGTATATTATCATAATACCCGGGATCGTCAAAAATAAAACCTAAATATCCATCTTTTAAACCCAAAATATCTGATAAACCGTATTGTATTTTATTCATTGCCGCGTCATTTAATATTTCTATTACCAGTTTTTTTTGCTCCATTATTCCGCATCCGACTATAAAACCGGGAGCAAGATTGTAGGCATTGGCATTATACCAAACAATATACGCTCCTCTTTCAACCGCGGTTTTTATCAACCCCTGAGCCGCTCCTCCGGCGATTGACGTAAATACATCAACTCCCGAACTCATCATCGCAGATGCCAGATCCGAGGCTTTATTTGCATCATTCCACGAACCTACCAGGCGATAATCAAGTTCTATTTGCGGATCAACCATTCTGGCGCCTTCGATAAAACCCGGCACCATATGCCCTGTTAACAGCGGATATTCCTGCGCGGCAATAAAACCTATTCTTTTACGGTTGTTTGCATAAGGCATATTACTTGTAGTTATCAGCCCTGCAAGATATCCCAAAATTAGTGATTGTTCATATTGATTGTAAAAGTATGTTCTAATTTGAGGATGCCCCTCATGGTGCGCGTCCAGAATTATAAATTTTTGATCCGGAAAAAGCCTTGCTACATTTACGCATAATTGCGGCATAGCAGGATTTGAACCCATAACAATATCATAAATACCTTCAGAAACCATCTCTGTTAATTGCTGTTCCCAAAGCGCCTGATTAACGCCCGCTTCGTATATTTTAATATTCGCCATTGGGTTTAACTTTGCGTATTCAAGGGCGCCTTCCGCCATCAGTTCATAGGTAGGGCTTCCGGCAATAACTCCTGTTATAAAAACAAGAACTGAAATATCAGACTTTTCTGCCTGATTTTTTCTTATGCAGCCTGTTGTTAACAATATGGCTGCAATAAGTAGAATAAAAATCGCTTTTTTCATGTTTTTATGTTATAAAAACGCCTGATTTTTGTCAATAGGGTAATATATTGTAGCAATTATTCAAATACTGTGGTAAAATAAAGAAATGTTAATTATGAAAACTTGCAATCAGTTTATTTTTATTGGAATTTTCACAGTATTTTCCATTATTGTATTGGGATGTACCCCAAGAAATTCAGACAGACAAATTGAACAAAATGTAGAATTTTCTGCCGAGTTAAACGGGCAAAAAGCAGGACTCCCGCCTGCAATAAATCTTATCCAACATTCCAATTTTGCCGCAGACTATCATCCTGACCGCTATGCAAGGATATGGGGCTGGTCAACGGATGGAAAAGCCGCCTACTCCCTTGAGGGCAGAATAAACAGCGAAGCAAGTTATCAAAAAGATTTTTTTATTTTAGACCTCTCTTCAAATAATGTACTTTTTAGTTTAACTATATTTCCTGACTCTGCCGAAAACTGGATCGAAGATGAGTCTTTCTTTGAAATACAGGGCAAAGATATAATGAACGCTCTTGAAACACATGAGATTATTGAACAAAAGACAGATTTTTTGCCATTTCCAATGACAAAGAACAACAACATATATAACGCCGGGATTATTAATATTGAATACGGTGAAGATGAACAATGGCTTCTAGGTGATACCATTTTAAGATATACATTGTCGTTTACAGCAAACGATAAAATTATTTTAAATGAAACCTTAAAACCTTTTCTTTGGCTTTATGATGTATATGTTTGCGGCTATTTCTTAAGTCCATCTGAAAATAAAATACTAATAGTTATCGCAGAAGACCTGGGATTATATCAGCATGGCGGAATATTGTACAGATTTATCGGGTTTAGCTTAGGAGAAAGCCTTGATTATTAAAATAAACATACAAACCTCCATTTTTACCGCACTGTAAAATCAATACTTATTGGAGTATCATCACGAGAAAGTGTGGTAGACGATGGTTTAGCCTGCACTACATTTTCCGTTTCATTTTTTATTGTTTATATTTTATAATTATACTATTTCCAATAATCCTAATTCGTTTTTTTCCAAATCTTCTATCATCGGTTTTACTTTTTCCAATAATTCCATAATCGCTTTACTACTGCTATTTCCAATTCTTAATAATACGACTTTTGGCGGAAAACCTTTTTTTTCCAATAAATTCATTAAATCTTCGTCTTTGGGAATTATATACAATACTACACATTATAATTAACACAAAACAACCTTATTTTCTATTAAAATATTGATTTTATATTTTTTTACATCTACTATCTGTTATTTTATTACTCAATTTTTTTTCAATTTTTTTTCAGTAATTATTTTTATCTGTTCAAATCTTTTTTCAAGAACATTGCATAATAATTTAGCTCTTGCTTCATTATCTTTATTGTTTTCGTCATTCTTTAAATGTTGATATATAGTTTCTTTACATTCTTTTAATGTATCATCAAAAACATTCAATTTAATCCAACTGAAATCAGTTATATATTTTAACTGTTTTAAAAGGTCTGCATCAAAACAAATTGTTCTTTCCTTAGCATATTCAGGCAATTTAATTCTGAAATTTTTATCATTATGAAAAAAACTACTTCCTGTATCATATATAGGAGCAAATTTGTAATCATCAAGAGTTTCAGAATTTCTGGTAACTCCAAAATTTTTATAATGTCTGTCATGATTTAACATTAAATAATCAAGTATTAACATCCTGTTAATCATTTCATGATATGCACCTACTTTTAATTTTTCACAACATTTTGTCAAATGTTTATATAAATTATCATTTTCAAAAGTAGGTTCTTTTATATAATAAATATCATTTACATCTATTAATTCTCTATTTATATTTGTTAAGTTGATACATTCACTATATGGTTCGTTTTTTCTGTATTTTATTTTATAAGGAACATGAGGAATTCCCAGTTTTCTGCATATAATTGTTGCTAGAACTTCATTTAAAGGTTCTTGCATAAAAGGGTTACTACCAGTTTTTATTAAAACTCTTTTACCGTCTTTTGTAATATCCCATCTCTTTTTTAAATTTCCACTGGATGTAACATCAGGAGAATTAAAATTGTATTTTTTATTTTGTGTTTCAATACCAAAAAACAATTTACCCAAACTTCTGTCAAATTCATTTTCATAAAAATTAATATCTTTCCATTTTAGATTTTCATTTTCTTTTTGCATCCAATAATGATCAGAAAGACTTAATCCTTGGCTTAAATGTAAAAGCATTTCTTTACCAATATTATTAAGTTTTTGCATAACCGCTTTATATTCTTTTCTATTTTCAGATATGCCTCTTCCCAACCACCATGTATCAAGTCTGTCTTCATCAATTTGTCCGTCTTCTCTTACAGAAGGAATAGGCATATGTTCTTTATTTAAAATTTCAATAATTCTAATGATTACGCCATTATTTTTTGTTTCTAAAAGAGCAACATCAATATCTTTATGTTTTAATATCTTTTTCATTTTTTATCTCCTTTATTATCTTTATTATGTTTTTTCTTTAACCTGATATTTGCAGTATAACCAGTTTTATCATGTTTATATTCTACTCTGGTTTCAACAATTTTATCAATTACTTGTTCAAAAGTACCATTAATAGGTTCTATTATTATAGGTTTTTTAGGCATTTACTAAATCCTTATAAGATAATCTTTTATCAATAGAACCATTTATTACCTTTACAATTTCTTCGCGCCTTGCCGCAAAAGACAATGCCGCTTTAATGTGTATTTCCTTTAATAGCGGATAATCTTCCAATATTTCCGATACGGGAATTCCTTCCGATAACCATTGAAGAATATCCCCAACAGTTATTCTAGTTCCTTTTATGCAAGGCTTCCCAAAACGAATTCCACTGTCAATTACAATATAATTTGATAATTCACTTATTCCCATATTGAACATTATACGCCAATTTTAATCTTGTGTCTATATTGATTATTATTGTATTTTATTCATTATTTTATTAATTATTTTTAGCCTAAACTTTCGCCTAACGCGAAAAGGTATGTTGACGGTTTTTTGTTCCCGATGAAGAAAATGCGTTAGCATTTTTCGGGCACAAAAAACTGTGGTGGAAGAAATTGCCACAAAGGCGTAGAGTTAACCGCTTTCGCGGTTAATTTAAGAGACTGGCAATTTCTGGAACCCGAGCCGACCGAAGGGCGGCGAAGCACATACCGTTCGTTAGACGATGAAAAAGCTGCTACGAATCTCTTACAAAACAGATTATTTCCATGTTATATTTATATTTTTAGAATGAACGGCGCAATCAGATAAATACAAATTCATTAAATTTTGATACGCTATACCCGTTTTTTCAGCCTGTTTTTTAAAAAAATTAATTGTATCCATGTCAATTCTAATAGAAATTTGTTTCCGTAATTTTTTTATATACGGATTTAATTTTGCATTTGTAAAATCATATTCTTTTCTCATTTTATCTTCCCCCATATTCCTTTATTTCCTTTTTTGTTGCTTTTCTCGCTGTAATTATTCTTATAATTTCATCTTCTTCTCTATAGCAATG
>WQXG01000046.1 GCA_009784975.1 Treponema sp. | reverse complement strand
TTCAAGTCTGGAAATATTAGATTGTTTTGTTCCGATTAATTGGGCTAAACCTTTTTGGGTTAAATTCTTTTCCCTTCTAGCCATAATTATTTCCTCGATTATTTTATATTCAGCTTCCATTAAATCATATTCTTTGCGAACGTCTTTGTTTTCGAGGATACTCTTTTTAGCCTTACTCCATTCCATTTTATTTCCTCCTTAAATAATCCTTCATTCTTTCCAGCGCTACATCCAATTCTTTTTGTGGAGTTTTTTGTTTCTTTTTAACAATACCGTGTAATAAAATTGCATAATTAATTGATGGTAAAAAGAAAAAAATCCGAAAAATATTGGAAGCAAATTCAATTCTTAATTCTAATAAACCTTTATATTTTTCACCCTTTATAGAGTCTACATGAGGAAAGTGTAATTCACTGCCAAATTTTTCCAAAAGATCGATTTCTCTTGCGATTTTAGCCTGTTTTTTAGGTTCTAAACTTTGTATGAAATCCATAACAGGCACTTTTCCGCCCTCTTTTTCATACATTTCCACCTTGTATTCCATATTATTAATATATCATATTTGATATTTATTGTCAAGTACTAAAGCAACAAAAAAAGGCTGCCCCGCCTTCCCGTTGCTTGGTATTGTTGGAAACGGTGACAGGCAATCTTTTTATATCCCGCAAAAACGCAAGTTAACACGAAGGTTTTATCACACAGAGGCACGAAGGTGCAAACGCAAACCCATGCTATATAACTTATATTCCGTAAGTTAAATTTCTCCATTCTTCCTCATAAAAAGGTATAAATGATTGACAGAATTCACCATCAGTTAGTTTTACAAATATCTTTAATTTTTTGCAAGGTTCTGAATCATCCAAATCATACGGACTTTTGTGCAATTAAGGCATTTTGCGCTTTTACAAAGCGGTACGAGTGAGCAAATTACGTAAGCTTCTCATGCTTCATATCGAAAATAGTGACCATAAATTTTCGGAACATGATGAGGCAATAAGGCAAATTGTCCATGCTTTGAATGATCTAAAAGGAACCAAAAAAATTGGATTTTGAGTGGTTGTCATCTTTTTCACAAGCTTGTGAATAAAATGACAACCACCTGCGCTATATGTGGTGTAACGTTTTCCACAACTACACTATGAAAAAGTGGTAGTTGGTACACTTGCGCCGCTGTCACCAAAAAGTGCCTAAATTTTACACTATTTTTTATTTTAATCGTTTTCGTTATTCTGGTTCATATGGATAATTATGTGAAGCAATGAATGGAACACATCCGTATCCTATATGAAATCCATCAATAATTTTCTTTAAAACAGCATCGCAATTTCCGTCACTCAAATTCTGTAAAAACAAAATTTCGTCAAATCCTAAACAATGTCGAAATACTCTTCCATGTGGATTACCAAATATTAACAAAAATGCTTTACAGTATGGAAATATTGATTTTATCATTTTTGTTTTTTCTGAAGCTACAAAAAGCGCCTCAGTTTTTACATTATCCATTTTTGTTTCGACGAAAACAAATGGCATACCAACATCTTTTTCTTTCGCTGAGTTTTTACCAATAGCAACATCTAGTATGCTTTTTCCACCTGTATTCATAGTTATTTTATCAGAACCAATTGTTTTATCATACAACTTTTGATAAATACATATATCCTGTTTGTAACAAGATATTTCAAGAGAATTTCTGACAGGCATGTAGATATGTTTATATGGCACTGGAATTTCCTTGCCAACAAAACAACTTTTTTCTGCAATTTCTTTATTATCTTTTAGTTTATTAAAAAGATAATCTCTGTTTTCAGATTCGTTTTCAAATAATTTCATATTAACTCCTTTATTATTGTAATTGTCCGTGAATTACCATAATTAATATTATTCTTCATTAAAATGTATAAAAAATTGACATTCTTCACCATCATCTAATTTGACAAATTTATTTAACTTATCACAAGGCTCTGAATCATTCAAATCTTTCCTAAAAGGTCTTTGTATAAATATGCAGTTTTCACATATATGTTTTAAGTTATTTTCCATATTTTCTCCTTTGTAATATTTTTTAATAATCCAAATTCCCGCTCCAAGTTGGAGGATTAATTGTCCCATTAAGAGACAAGTTATCTGTTGGCTCTAGAGTAGAATTTTTTCCCATTCTATATATACTATTACTGTGATTAAAATGTATTGTATGACCTTGCCGTATAACTCCTGAACTAGTTCTTACTACATTACTTTTACTATTTCCTTCTGTATACCCGAAGATTGTGCCACCAGTTTTATGAAAAATACTACTATTTATATATACTCCTCCACCAAAACCAAGATAAGGATCACCAATACCAGTACTATCAATAATAGAAGTATTACCGTATATTTCTCCATTACTCATACTAAAAGTACCTCTTTCTATATGTACTCCTCCTCCCCCAAAATTCCATTGAGACGTCGAGTTTGAGTTTGCAATATTATCTGATATATCACCATTAATCATAGTAAATATTCCATTACTGTTAACATACACTCCACCACCAGAACCAGAAATATTGCCAGATATTTTTCCGTCATACATAGTTAAATTTCCACCACTCAAAAATATTCCACCGCCTCTGGCTTCCCTTGCAGTAGTACAGATATTACTTAATATTTTTCCATTATTCATGGAAAAAGTACCATTATTAATAAAAACTCCAGCACCGCAAGAACGGGAAGTTAAGGAACCAGAAGCAGAAACGGTATTTCCAGAAATTTCGCCACCATTCATGGTAAAAATCCCATTGTTATTCACATATACACCACCGCCATAAGAATTGGATGTAATATAAGAGCCGCCGTTGGAGTGGGTGGCGAAAGAGCTATTACCAGATATTTTTCCATCATTCATGATAAAAAACCCATTAACATATACTCCTCCTCCACAAGAAAGAAAAGTTAAGTGGTTTAAACCTGTACCAGTTGAAGAAGAAATATTGTTAAGTATTTCGCCACCATTCATGGTAAATATTCCGTGACTATTAACATAAACTCCACCACCTGAAGAAGTAATGGGATTAATAACAGATAAAGGTACTGATGCTGAAACGGTATTTCCAGATATTTCTCCACCATTCATGGTAAAAGAACCATAACTATCCACATATACTCCACCGCCTTGATAATAACTTTTATTTCCAGTGATTTTAGAACCATGATTAAGAATAAAATTACCTCCTGAATTAACCTTAATTAATGATGATGAACTGAGATTACTTCCTTGCAAATCGAGGTTATTATCTAAAATTAAAGTAACACCATTTCCAACTGTAAATAAAGGCTCTCTTGTTGTGTTAAGTCTGATAACACGTCTTGAATCTATACCAATAAAAGCTATAATGATATTATTTTTTCCATTGAAAGAAAGTAACAATGGACTTATTATTAAATCTGAATCAACTTCAATAATATAAAAATTATCACTTTGTACATTTGTATCCGTATCTAACCAACGCATTTTCGCATTAAAATTTGCGCCTGGAACCAGAAAAGGTGGATCCCATTTTGCGTAAAGAATAGTGTTTTCTGTTATCATGTCACTGTAAAAATCCCACAAATTGATAAATTCTGCTTCTCTATACCAACCACCAAAATTGCAACCTGTTTTAATTATAACAGGTGGTGGAACAACCTTACTTCCATGGGCTATATTTTGATGGCTTGGAGATGGTATTCCACCATTTGCTTCGAAAGTAACAGTGAAATTTTCAAGCCATTTTGCAAATAAAGTAATGCTTTCAGTAATGGTATCAATTGAAAAATCCCATTTGTTTGTAAATGTATCTTCTTTATACCAACAATCGAAAGTATAACCTATTCTTGTCATTTCAGGTGGTAAAACAACCTTACTTCCATGGGCTATATTTTGCTGGCTTGGCTCTGAACTACCACCATTTGCCTCAAAAGTAACAATAAAATTCTCAAGCCATTTTGCAAATAAAGTAATATTTTCAGCAATGGTATCTATTGAAAAATCCCATTTGTTTGTAAATGTTTCTTCTTTATACCAACCATCGAAAGTATACCCAGTTCTTATCATTTCAGGTGGTGGAACTACCTTACTTCCATGGGCTATATTTTGATGGTTTGGAGCCGGATCTCCATCGTCTGCATTAAAATTAGCTGTATAATAATTAATATCCCACTTTGCAAATAATGTAATATTTCCAGTTACTGTATCTGTAGCAAAATCCCATTCGTTTACAAGAGCTGCTTCTTTAAACCACCCGCCAAAACCATAGCCCGTTTTTATCATGGGCTCAGGAATCTCTATTTTACCACCTCGCCATACAAGAACATAATCTGGCGCAGGAGTACCACCATTTGCTTCAAAACTGATTTTATATGGTTGCGTAGAACTTGTATCGCAAGATGAAAATAAACTAAAAGCAATGAGAAAAATCATAACCCCAAATTTCTTATTTCGATTTTTCATATAAAAACTCCTTTTATAAACAACCCAAAATGTTATTTATTTCTAAAATATATACCTAAAATACAGATTGGTCAAGGGAATTTTAACATATAAAGTAAGAATTTTCGATATTTATTACATTAAATACGGTGGTTTGATTTGAAGTCTGAAGTATAGTTTTAGTATATGAAAAGGATAAAAACCGTTTTAGGAGCAAATATCAAGTATTATCGAAAGAAATTGCGCCTCTCCCAAGAACAACTGGCTGAAAAACTGGAAATAACACCAAAACATTTGAGTACTATTGAAACCGGTGCAACCTTTGTATCAGCAGAATTATTAGAGAAATTTTCTGGACATCTCCGCGTCTCAGCTTCTACACTTTTTTATTCAATTGATGATATACAAAATGATGACAATATGCTTAGTAAAATTGACCACATAATCAATGAAGAATGTGAAAAAGCCTCAAACATGATAAAAATGCAAATTAGATACTTATCTTCAATCAGTTAGAATGACAGTCACCTGCACACCGCCGCCGCGAAAATCCCTTCTCTTCCCTCTGTTTCTTGCTTGACAGCTTCCAATAATATTGTATACTTAATGTGACTGAGTAAAAACACTCAGTTGATTGAGTAAAATTACTCAGTCGACTGAGTAAAAAGGACAGGTTTTTATGGAATACAAACGTGCATTAATAAAGATTTTAACGGAGAGGCTTGCCGGTAAACGCAGGTTTATACAGGTTATAGCAGGGCCCAGGCAAACAGGGAAAACAACGCTTGCCCGCCAGCTTTTTAAAGAGACAAAAATACTCTCCAGTTTCTGTTCTGCTGACGATACCGCGGAAGTTGGTTCTGTATGGATCGATCAAATATGGGAATCTTTGCGTGTTCAAATGCAGCTTAAAAATGCTAAAGAGGCTGTTCTTTTTATAGATGAGATCCAAAAAATCAACAACTGGAGCGAATGTGTTAAGAAAAACTGGGACAAGGATACTGCGGATAACCGGAAACTTAAATTGATTATTCTTGGCTCGTCGCGGTTATTGCTGGAAGACGGTTTATCCGAATCCCTTTTAGGACGTTTTGAAATGAACTATCTGGGGCACTGGACATTTGCGGAAATGAAAAAAGCGTTTTCTTTTTCGGCGCAGCAATATGTGTGGTACGGCAGTTATCCGGGTGCGACAGAGCTAATAAAGAACGAAAATCGTTTTAAAAATTATATCAGAAATTCTGTGGTGGAACCTTCTTTAAACAGGGACATTATTCTTACAACAAAAATCTCCAAACCTGCTTTGTTACGGCAGCTTTTTGAAATTGGAACTCAGTACAGCGCTCATATTCTTTCATTTAACAAGATGCTTGGACAGCTTTCTGATGCGGGAAATACAACAACACTGGCACGTTATCTTAATCTTCTTGGACAGGCTGGTCTTATCGCGGGACTTAATAAATACAGCACAAAACTAATCGTCGAAAAACTATCTATCCCAAAATTACAAGTTTACAATACCGCTTTAATCAGTGCTCTGCGTACAGAATCTTTCGAAGAAGCGCTCGGTGATCCGATGTTTTGGGGACATATGCTCGAAAGCTCTGTAGGCGCGTATTTGATCAATCAGGCAAACGAACATCCTGACATTAAACTCTATTACTGGCGGGAGAAAAACGCAGAAATGGATTTTGTGGTAAAGTATGGAAAAAAAATATTTGGTATTGAGGTAAAAAGCAACACAGAAAAAATCAATACCATAAGCCGGGAAGAATTTTCCGCCTGTTTCCCCGGCGCGCGCCTTATTCTTGTAGGCAAAAGCGGTATTTCATTTGAAGAATTTATGCTCACACCGCTATTGGAATTAATTGCAGGGTATTAACTCCTACCACACAAACGGAATAATCCGCCACTTTACTTTTTTCCTGTATGTGTCCCAAAGGGCTCCGTATTTTTTTCTGCAGATTATGCCGTCGTCAGCTGCGCGGGTAAACATAAGGCCGATGTAGTAAAGCGGATACAGCCACACTCCGAGTATTAATGGGTATCCTATACTGCCTGCGCCGAATACAAATGCGGTTAGTGCAATGGCGGCAGCCTGCAGGATTTCTCCCAGATAGTTAATGTGGCGGCTCATTCCCCAATAGCCGCTTACAAGCAAGGAGCGGTTTCCGTCGGTGATGGTTTCGGGTTTCATGCACAGGAATTTTTTATCCGGAGCAATTTTAAAATAGTATTTTTGCAGATTTGCGCCGCGGGTAAAAGTCCATCCAATAAGGAAAAGAAGCACAAAAATAATTAAAAGCCAGCCGGGAAGATTGGGGTTTGCCGCGCTTACTGTAATCCAGAGCGTGATTGCGTAAAAATACGGATAAAAAATCAGGCATCCCCAGCCCAGTTTGAATCCTACCCTCTCCGCGAAAATATCGTAAGTGTAAAGATGAACTCTTTCGAATGTCAGGTAATCCCAGCAAAACCATGTTGACATAGCAGCGCCGAGCATAAAGCCGGTATTGATCACTTCGTGGGTTTGAATGTGATACGCGGCAAAAGAAAGAACATGGAGCTGAAGCATTACAGCGCCTATCAGATAAAGCCACATTTTCGCATCGATAAGTCCGTCTTTAATTTGCGGATTAATTATTCTGCCGAACCAGAAATCTGCAAGAAAAGATTTTCCTGTTGAAGGAACTTTTAGTACAAGTATAAATGAAAACGCAAGCCCTATAACAAAAGCTCCGATTAGGCTTTCCCATCTTACCTGATACAGCCAGTCATAAGGAACTATTTTAAAGTAACCCAGCAAAAACCAGATAATAATACTAACAGGAAGAACCAGAATTCCGTTGATACGGTATTTTAACAGCTCTCCGGTTGTTTCGTGTTTTATATAACCTTTTACTTTTTTTGCAGGCAAGATCAAATGTAAAAGAGTGATTCCTGCATATACTATAAACGGCGTAAGAAATCCTAAAATCATTTTAACTGTCATGATAGACCTCCTGTATTTTTGGACATTGTTTCAATTGCCGCTTTTCTGGACATTAGCCTTGCAAGCGCAAAGCGGGCTATTTTATTAACAAATCCGGGAACGATAACCGGTCCCTTTCCAAGCGCTTTTAAAGTTAGCTGCGCTACTTTACTCGCCGTTAATGTTCCCGGCGCCTGTTTTGTTTTTTCCGCCTGCTCGTAACCCGGCGTAAGTATCGCTCCGGCGCAGCAGCCGATAACGTCAACTCCATGAGGACGCAGTTCTTTCCACAGACCTTCGGCAAGAATTGTGTTAAAGGACTTTGTTGCCGCGTAAGCTGCCAATTTGGGGCTGCCCTGTTCTCCGGCAAGAGATGACATCAATACGATGCCGCCGCGCCTGTTTTGTATCATTGGCGCGCAAAGAAGTTTAGCAAGCAGTAACGGCGTTTTGACATTTACGGCGGCGGCAAGAGACAGTTGTTCTTCGCTTGTGTTTTCGAATAACCCGATAGGAGCATAAGCGGCATTGTAAACCAATAACCCGATAAAAACATTAATGTCAGCCAATATATTTTTTACTTTTTCAAAATCGCCAAGATCAACGGCAAAAGGCAAAACATCAACAGAATATTTTTCTCTGATTCTGTTTGCTGTTGCTTCCAGCCGATCCTTTTCGCGCGCCATTAAAACAAGGTTCATTCCCCGGCTGGCAAGCGACTCGGCAAAAGCCGCGCCCAGCCCGTCTGAACCGCCTGCAACCAGAGCACAGGGTCCGTATTTTTTCCAAAACTGCAAATACTTCCTGCTGTTTGACACAATAATCCTATTTTTTGTCAAAAACAAAAACACTCGGCAGACTTGGGTCTTCCAGGCGTTTTTTCGCATTGGCAAGATGATGCGCGGCGCAGATGTCTTTGGGATCCATTTCTACTACTTTCTGAAACCGCTGTACGGCAGCAGAATAATCCTTCATGTGGTATTTGCGCACCCCGGATTCAAAAAAGGTTTTGGTAGTTAGCCGCATATGTTTGTTTTTTGGAGAAAGAGCATCAAGCATATCAAACAAGCCGACTACTTCATTTACGCCCGCTGCCTGCACCATGCCGATAAATCTGTAAGAAAACTCTTCTTCATTGCCGGTTAGCTGATTCATTGTATCCCTTGTTATCAGCATACCCGAACCGGTTTGCTTGGAGAGACCTTCTACGCGGGAAGCCAGATTAACATTCGGCGAAATTACCGTACTGGAGAGCCGTTCATTTTCACCGACAATACCCATCATAACAGAGCCGGAGTGAACACCAACTCCGATATCAATACCGTCTACCCCGATTTTTACTCTGGTTTCTTCGTCGGTTACCAAAGTTTGATATAATTCGATGCCGGCGCGCGCCGCGTCAATACCATTTGCAAATAACGCCATTGCCGCATCGCCTATATATTTGTCTACAAAGCCATAGTGCTTGCGGATAATAGGACCTGCCACCCCAAGTATTTTATTTATAAATACAAAGTTTTCCCGCGCAGTCATCATTTCCGAATTAATGGAAAAATACCGTATATCAAAGAACAATACGCTCAAGTCACGCTGTACGTTATCTCCCAGCTTCATTTTGGTAATATCAGATACTCCCAGATGTTCCATAAATTGTATCGGCACAAACCGGATAGTTGATTCGTTAAGACGGGTGATTCTGTCAAATTGACCTTGCAGCTCTTCTGCCATGCTGTTTAAGCCGTGACTAACCTTACCAAGCTCATCACGCGCAACATAATGCACGCGCGCGCTGCGATCCCCGCTTGCAATATTGGATAAAACCTTGCCTGCAACAGAAAGCTGCTTTACGATAGTGGAAACCAGAACAGAGAGTGCCAGCAGTATTATAATACATACAACAGATACAATAATCGCAACCTGTCTTTTAAGTTTTGCATTGCCGATTTCGTAACCTGTCATATCAAGCCCGACCTCGAACATGGCAGAAATTTCTCCCTTGCTGTTGTAAATCGGCGCATTGGCAAAAGCCCATGTGCCTGTGTATAAATCAAGGATCATTGCTACAGGCTGCCCTTTCATAAAAATTTCGTAGTCTTCTTCATCAAGCATTTCATCCGGGCGGAAAAGATTCATTTCTTCGCTGGAAATTACTACGATGTACTCAAAGTTATCACCTTTATAAATTGCCGCATAAAAACCCCTGTTCCACGGGTCGGCATTGTATCCTACAATCTCTTTAATGATTTTTGAAAGTTTTTTATATTCATTGCCGTGAATGTCCTTAATTGAATTGATTTTATCAATATCGTCTCCATCCACCAATTTTGAAGCCAGTACCGTAAGAGCTGTCATTTCATTGAACAATGCTTCGTTTAGCTGGTTCGACATCATATTGAACGTTACCGTAAACACAACGATAAACGCGATAATCAACAGAGGAATAATAATGACCGTTTGCTTGATAAACAGTGAAACATAGCGATCCATTATCCCGATAAACAGGATGCACAGCCCGGCAATAAGCGCCAGAATTCCCAGCACCATCGCTATATGCACAACTGCTATATGCAATACATTCCCAAACGGAAGCTGCAGATCATCATCGTAAACATTAAAGCTATAGCCGTCATACAGCCAAACAACATCGCCGTATACTCCGGCAAAAGTTCCCCTGTTAAAACCAAATCCTTTAAGCGCAGGCAATTCTCCCTGTTCAATTAAAGTTTCAAAATATTCTTCCGGAACAACAAGATGCAAATCATTGCCGGCAAGCCGGTAAATGGCATTAGACCCCATGTCAAAAAATACAAGATTATCTTCCAAAATTAAATGATCGCTGAACCTTTGCCGCTGCTGCGGTTCATAAAAAATATACCAGGGAATAATTCCGCCGTCCTGTATGGTCCAGTTAAAAGAAGCGCGCAGTTCCGGCTCGCCGCCGTTTTTTACTTCGTAAATGTCTCCGTCACGCTGGACATAAGCAAAATTCTGCATATCTTTTAAAACAAGCTGAGCAATCAGGAAGTTTTCTATTCTTCTGTTTCTGCCGCCGGTAAAAACAGAAGAACGCAATTCATCCCGGAATGTATCATATTGATATAAGGTAACTCTTTCTTTCTCTGTCTGAGAAAAAGTAATTATGCCGTTCTCATATCTGAATGAACCAAATTGATAAAACAGGCGCGGATTGTCATAGGGACCCAAATCCGAAGAATTGTCATAATCTATGCTTACAATATCCTTGAGAAAACGCCCGCGATTATCATACTTTCTGATTATATCCCGCTTTGTAAGCAGAGCATCATATTCCGCTTCTATGGCATATACATAGAGATTTCCCGCGGTATCAATGACAGAGTCCACAATCCGGACATATTCTTTTTGCTTGTTTATATTGATGGTATAGTGAATATCCCCTTTCGGCGACATACAGACAAGACGGAACGAACCGTTATCAATAACATACAAATTGCCGTCGCGTTCATATTTTGCCATGGCAGGCGCAATAAAATTTGTTGTTTTCTGGAAAGGTTTTAATTTAAATAAATCAAGGTTAAAAAAACAGAGCGTTCCGGAAACAATAAAAACAGCGATACAAACGGCAAAAATAAGCCATAATTTAATTTTACCCATAAAAAATACTATAACATTTATCTGTTTATGTCAATAAAAATAAATAGCCGTCCCACGGCTGCAGTGAGCCGTTAAACCTGTTTCCTGATACGCTGAAAAGCTCAGTCTGTGAAAAAAGATCAATATACTTTTTCGGCGGCTTTACGGTATCGGAAGAAAAATTTAACACAATTGTATATACCTCATGCTCCTGCGTCAGTTTCCGCTCGTAAATCATGATGCGGGAATCGGCGTAAATGGGCGAAAATTCGCCGTATTTCAGGCATTTGTTGTTTTTACGGAATTTTATCAATTCCCTGTAAAAAGTTAAAACCGATCCGGGTATATTTTGCTGAGAAGCATGATTTATATATTTATAATTGCTGTTAACGCCCAGCCATGGTTTTCCTTTGGTGAAACCCGCATTGGCGGTGCCGTCCCATTGCATAGGTGTGCGGGAATTATCGCGGGAACTTGCTTTTATCCATTTCCAGCGCAAGAATGAGGGTATACAAAGTTTTTTCATTAATTTATTTAAACCATGGCTTTCCACATCATTTAACTCTTTAAGGCTTTTAAAGTCAAAGTTGGTCATGCCGATTTCCTGCCCCTGATAAATAAAAACCGTACCGCGAAGCGTAAGCTGAAACAGAGCAAGCATTTTAGCGCTTTTTTGCCATAACATACCCGGTTTCCCGCGTTCTTTTTCCGCGGCGCCAAAGTGAGATACAATCCTGGATTGATCGTGGTTTTCCAGGTATACAGCATTCCATTCAAGACCCTGCTGCCATTTTGTCATTACATCAAGTAATTTTTTGGCATGAAATTTTTTGGGAATAAACCGGGCAATAACGCGATCTACTTCCAGATGGTCAAAAAAGAAGAGCATATCAAGTTCTTTGCGGTTTTCATCGCACAGAAGTTTTGCATCTTCCAAATCGACAAAAACAGTTTCTCCAACTGTAAAACAATCATGTTTACTCAGAACATCGCGCCTAAGTTCACGCAGCACTTCGTGATTGCCTTCCTGCGATTTATAATGTTCCAGCCCCTGAACAGCCGTGCTCTTTTTGCCGTCTGCAAGGCTTGTCTTGTAAATAATATTGATCACATCGCAGCGGAAACCGGCAGCTCCCTTATCAAGCCAAAAACGAAGAATATTTTTTACTTCTTCTATCACCTTTGGGTTTTTGTAATTAAGGTCCGGCTGTTTTTTGTCAAAAAGATGCAGATAGTATTCGCCGCTTTGCGCATCGTATTCCCATGTTTCGCCCATGAAAAAACCTGTCCAGTTATTCGGAGGTTTCAAGCGTCCGTTTTTATCTTTTTTTCCGGGACGCCAGATATAATAATCGCGGTACGGGCTTTGCGGGTCTCTGCTTTTTAAAAACCATTCATGTTCATCGGAGGTATGATTAATAACAAGATCCATGATAATTCGTATTCCGCGTTTTTTCGCTTCAGAAAAAAGCGTTTCCATATCGGCCATAGTCCCGAACTTCGGATTGATGGCGCAGTAATCGCTGATGTCATAGCCGTTATCCGCATCGGGAGATTTGTAAACAGGAGAAAGCCAGATAATACCGGCGCCCAGATTTTTTATTTCATCCAGACGGGAAATTATCCCGGGAATATCGCCGAAACCGTCGTTTGGAAATTCAGTCCCCGCAGAATCCTGAAAACTACGGGGATAAATCTGATATACTATTTCTTCTTTCCACCACATGCTGTTGTATGTCAGCCGCGTTCCTTTACAGGAACATAAGACTGCTGTTTGGTAACAGACTTGTACGCCGGACGGATAATCTTTCCGTTATTGACAAGTTCTTCCAGTCTGTGAGCGCTCCAGCCGGCGATACGCGCTACGGCAAATATCGGCGTGAAAAGTTCTTCCGGAAGATCCAGCATACTGTAAACAAAACCGGAATAAAAATCGACATTGGCGCTGACACCTTTGTAAATCTGGCGTTTTTCTCCGATCATAATCGGGGCTAAACTTTCTACTTTTGAATAAAGGATATATTCATCTTCGCGGCCTTTTTCTTTTGCAAGCTGTTCTACAAACTGACGGAAGATAAGCGCTCTTGGATCAGACAGCGAATAGACCGCATGTCCCATACCGTAAATTAAACCGGATTTATCAAATGCTTCTTTACCAAGAAGTTTTCCAAGATACGTATTAATCTCATTGTCATCTTTCCAGTCGGAAACTTTTTCCATCATGTCACGGAACATCTGCACTACTTTAACATTTGCGCCGCCATGACGCGGACCTTTAAGCGAACCAAGAGAAGCGACAACTGCCGAATATGTATCGGTATGCGAAGATGTAACAACATGATTTGTAAATGTTGAGTTATTGCCGCCGCCGTGTTCAGCATGAAGCACAAGGGCAAGGTCTAAAATCCGCGCTTCAAGTTCTGTGTAACTTGAATCCGGACGAAGCATGTAAAGAATATTTTCCGCAATAGACAGATTCTTTTGCGGCGGATGAATCACAAGGCTCTTGTTGTCATGATAGTGAACAAAAGACTGGTACCCGTAAACGGCAAGCAGCGGAAACTGTGCGATCAGGCGGATTGACTGCTGCAAGACGTTTTCGATAGAGATGTCATCGGCATTATCATCATAAGCATAAAGAGTAAGAACGCTCTTTGAAAGGGAGTTCATCATATCCCGGCTGGGAGCGCTCATGATTGTATCGCGGACAAAGTTTTCAGGCAGCTCTGAGTATTCTTTTAAAAGAGCAGAAAAATCATTAAATTCGCTTTTTTTGGGCAAATGTCCAAACAACAACAGGAAGCAGGCTTCTTCAAAACCAAAGCGGCTTTCGTCCAAAAACCCTTTTACAAGGTTCTCGATGTTAATACCGCGATAATAGAGTTTGCCTTCGCATGGGACAAGGTCTCCGTCCTGGATTACATACGAAATAATCTCGGAAATCTCGGTAAGACCGACAAGTACGCCCTTCCCGCTTATATCCCGTAAACCCCGCTTTACTTCGTATTTTCGATAGAGTTCATTGTCTATAACTCCCCGCTCAAGCATCAGCTTTGAGTACTTTTCAATAAATTGTTTTTGTTGTTCGTTATTCATATTTATATCCTACCAAAATACAAGGTTTCTGTCACCCCTCCGGATCGGGGTCTATACATTCACATTCAATTTCTCCGCAATCATCGCAAGGTTTTTCAGGAGCGTCGAGAAATTCAATTTGAATTAAAGTCATATCGATCCCTTCGTATTTGATATATATTATAAAATCTTCTCCGAGCAGCCAAAACCGGTCGTCTTCATAATCATCTAAATCAAACCCGATGCTTTCCAAAAATTCTATAAACGCATCAAAGTCGTTTGATTCTAAACCTGAATATTCAATTCTGCACACAATTTCATCGCTGAACAAATTATCAATATTAACACCCGGTATGGAAGACAGGAAACCATCAATATCTTCGAATATTCCGGCAAAATTGGGATGCGCGTCATCGATGCACTGGCATTCATATTGTCCGCATTCTTCGCAAGGTTCTTGCGGCTCTTCTTCCAGCCTGATAGAGATTTCAATTATATCATTATCAAACACTGCCCGAATTTCCATGCCGTTTTTGGAACCGCCCCACTCGCCGTCATCGCTATGCTCCTGCGTAAAACCCATAGTGTTTATTAGCCAATCTGTTAAAGCGGTAAAGTCATCACTTGTACCGATATAATATGCAAGGTATCCGCCTTCATCATATTCGTACCTATCAATTACGGCATCTCTTGCAAGCAAAAATCCGTAAACTTCCCCTTCCGCTATAGCAACAGACGGCGCCAACCTATGTATTTCGACTTCAAGCCATAAAATACTAAAACTGGTTTTAATCATTATTCCGTGCCCGAACGCATCCCACCAATAATTGTCTGCAGTTGAGTCAAACCAACTTTCCTGAAAACCCTGGGCTTTAAGCCATTCTATAAATTCTGAATGGTAACCTGCATCCGGGTTTGCATATCGCAGATAATGGTGATATTCGCCTTTTTCTTCGCTATGTAAATCGAAACGTTCTTCTAAATGTTCTTTGATTTCAGACGCAATATTAAATGGTACCAAGACAGTAACGGGAAGACTGGTCTTGCTGACATAGCCGTATGCGCTTACCGTGACTGTGAAGTCTCCGGCTAATCCCGGTCTAAATTCCGGTTCGTTTCCTCCTGCTTCTGTAGTAATGTGTCCGTTTCTTCTCCACTGGTAAATAACTTCTTCGTCCCCGCTGTAGTACGCGGTTAGAAGCGTACCTACATTTACAGTTCCGCTCGGATCAATGGTTATTTCCCCCGACAGGGTTGCTCCGTCGCCGCCGATTTCATAACAGGCAGTGCCTATTACCGCAAAAAGTATAATAATGCCAAAAAACCATAATTTATTTTTCATAATTTATTATAGCACACTCCTGCACAAACTCCCAATCACCGCGCAAAGCATTTGCCGCTTCCTGCGCCTGTTTCCAATCCCTAAAAACCCCAAAACAGGTAGACCCCGTCCCAGAAAGACCGGCAAACTCCGCCCCCAATTCCTGCAGCCGGGAAATAATCTCATTGTAGACTGCTCTCTCCGGAAGTATTTCCAGGAAGTCATTATGGGGGGAGAGATTCTCGCGGAGGCGCTGACTGCAAACCGAAGGTTTGAAGGAGGACGCAGAGGAAGAGGAGGGAAGAGAATAGGGAAGACTCTCGCGGACCGCAAACCGAAGGTTTGAAGGAGGCGCGGAGGACGCGGAGGAAGAGGAGGAAGAGGAGAGAAGAGGAAGAGAAGACTGGAAAAGTGCGTCTCCGCGAGAATCTCTCCCAACCTCTTCTCCCTTTTTCTCCTCTCCCCTCCGCGTCCTCTGCGCCTCAGCGTCTCCGCGAGAGTCTCTCCCAACCTCTTCTCCCTTTTCCTCCTCTCCCCTCCGCGTCCTCTGCGCCTCTGCGTCTCCGCGAGAGTCTCTCCCAACCTCTTCTCTGCGAGAGTCCAGCAACTTAAATGCCGCAGCCGTATTACTCGGGAAGCCCGGGTTTAGCAGTACCAGAAACATGGGGGGCAGCTCTATCGGCTCAATGTGCTCGCCGCGGCCTGTTACCCAGGCGGCAGGGGTCTCATATAGAAAGAAAGGCACATCGCTGCCTAAAACTTCCCCCATCTGCAAAAGGTCAGCAAATTTAAGGGGAAAACCGGCTATTTTATTCATTGCCAGAAGAACAGCCGCCGCATCAGAAGACCCGCCGCCTAGACCGCCGCCAACAGGGATATTTTTCTCTGCCGTTATATAAATTTCCTCATTAAAACCGGTTTTTTCCCTGAAAATAGCCTGTGCTTTAAAGATAATATTCTTGTCTAAGGGGATATCTTCCATTATTTTTGAATATTTTCCCGTAAATTTAAGGGCCGGATTGCCTTTTTTTTGGCTGAAATGCAGTATATCCCCAAAATTCACGGCTAAAAAGACACTTTCCAGGTTATGAAAACCGTCCGGACGCCTGTTTTTTACCGCCAGATGGAGATTTACTTTGGCGGGCGCCATAATGGTCAAATCCATAGGAAAGATTAGCATGAAATAAGAATTTAAAAAATAAGATCCCTACTTGACAATCATATATTTCCTCCCTTATGTTTCTAAGAAGAGGTTTTAAAATCTTGACAAATAATTAAGGGAGAACATTATGGTTCTGAACGGGCGAAGTTTCCAGGTACACGAAGAGCCGGCAGTTGCACTTTTATCAGTAAACGAAAATGCCGCTTATGAGTCAGCCGGCGGCATGCCGGACGGCATATCGCCGGACTTCATTTTCAGCAGTATCGAAGATGACATGGACGATGACGACAACTACGATGATGACACCTATGATGATGACGACGACGATGAAGATGAAGAAGATGACTACGACGACGATGAAGAGGATGACTACGACGACGATGACGAAGAAGAGGACGATTACGAAGAGGAAGATGATTACGAAGAAGATGATGATTGGGAAGACGAAGAATAACCTTTACGGTATCGGTGTCCAGAGTTTTTCCAATTCGTAAAATTCTCTAGCGCGCTTGCTCATAAGGTGTATTACAGCAAAGCCAAGATCGAGCAAGCGCCAATCATCATCCTGATTTTTCCGGGAGCTGCTTGTACCAAATATTTCAATATCTCTTTCCCGGCAAAATTCCTTTATGTGCCGCTCCATGCCGTTCATGTGCGTACTGCTTGATGTTGTCGCAATAATAAAAAAATCCGTCCAGGCATGAAACTTCCGGAGATCCAGAATGGTAACATCCTGTCCTTTGTGCTCCTTAAGCAATGCGCTAATTCCCGGTAACATATCTTCCATTAAAATTCCTTCCAATAAGCAAAGTTATATCCGCTTTATATTCAACATTCAAGTTATTAAGATCGTCGTCTCCGTCATTTGCCAATACCTCACTGCGGATATTCCTGCAGCGGATAACCTCGGCAAAAGCTTTTACCATGCCTTCGTCTCCGGAACGGTGAATAACAACAGTGCTGTCATAACTGTTCCTGTCCGCATTTCCAGTGGAAATTACATCATAGCCGAAACTCCGCAGCATTTCCGCAGTTCTTCCCGCAAGCCCCGTAATCGCAGTCCCGTTTAAAACTTCCACTGTTAGAGTGCGCTCAATTAAATGATCTTCTATCTCTCGGGTAAGTGTACCCAAAGTCTGGCGTACAATTTCTTTTATAAGGTTTCCGTCCCAGTGCGGGATAATCAGCATTTGACCGGAAACCTCACGCAGGTTTCCTCCTACAGGTTGTATATTGGTTCTATCGGTATCAATATAAACAAATTCATTAAAAAGAAGCTGAAGTGTACGCCTATTCATGGTGGACTTAAAAAATGAATAATACATTTTTGCCATAGAAGGATTGTTTAAACGTTCATTCATCTGTATTTGGCGGTTTATTAAACCAAGAAAAAAACGCTGCCTGCGGACCATAGACATTTCGCTGTCTTCATCACTTAAACTGTATGTAGCATAAAGACTGGCTTTATCGCCGTCAAGAACTGTCACACCCGAAGGAAACAGAATAATTTCCTCCCGGCCCGGGGTCACGTCTATCCGCGATACAGGCGAAGGAATAAAAATCTCCACTCCTTCCAGCAGATCAACGATAGAAACCAAATTTTCTTTTGTAAGAACAATGGAAAAATTAATATCTATCCCCAGCAATCTTTCTATTTCATTTTCATAACCGGAAAGCCTGCCGGGATTCGCGGCAGACGAAGGATCGTACACCCTGTCTATTCTGTCTACACGATTAATTCTGGATAACAATAATCCAAGGTTCCCGGGAATATCAAAAATGGCAGCGCGCCTTGTTGACGGATAATACATAAGAACATAGGTGCTTACGGGTTTTTTATTTTCTTCTATAACAAAAAGCACATTGATAACACGGTTTGCGGAAAGCGCGTCATTCACA
Source organism: Treponema sp. (assembly GCA_009784975.1). Lineage (GTDB taxonomy): Bacteria > Spirochaetota > Spirochaetia > Treponematales > Breznakiellaceae > WQXQ01. The sequence continues at coordinate 6,367 of WQXG01000046.1, read as the reverse complement.
GGGTTGCTGCGGAAAGTATAAATGGAAAAAACAATTCCCAGCGCAAAAAGAAGTATTATAAAAACCAGGAGTAAATAGGAAGCGTCTCCTTTAAAAATTTTCAATTTTCTACTCCTTTGATTGAATCTTGTTCAGCAGCAGGATGGTATCTTCGGACAAATCCAGTTTTCTTGCCCGCAGTTTACCAACGGTTTTTTCCAGCACGGCAAAAAAGATCGTATCCAAGTCCGCCTCCATACACATCTTTCTTAAAGCAGGATCGATATTCCTTGAGCTTTCAGTCTTGTCGGCAATATAGATAATCTTTGCCAGCGCTTTCATGCTTTCGCTCCCCGATGTATGAAAAGCAACTGCATCCAATACATCTTTATTATGTATGCAAAAACGCTCTTCCAGCAAGATCGCCGCAGCCTTTCCGTGCATAAGATTCGGCTTGTCTTTTTCCAAAGGGGAGATTTCCAGAGCGGAATTTTTAATTAGCTTAATTATTTGCTTATTATCAAGCTCTTTTGCCAAATCGTGGGTAATACCTGCCAGATAACCTGCCATTGGGTCAAGCCCAAAACGGCGGCACATATCGCTTGCAAGAAGGGCAGTATTCCTTGAATGAAGAAAACGTTCTGTGCTGAGTGCTTCCTGCACCGCAGCTTCTATCCGGCGCAAAGCCGCCCGGCTGCAGACAGAATAAAAACTGCTTTTTAAGCCATAAAGCTGCCTGTCCTCAATTATTGCGGCGGCTGCGGACGGCACAAGGGAACGCCAATCGCTCCCCTCGTCTATCTTCCGGCGCACTGTTTGCGAAGATATATTTATCACTTCGTTATCAATCAGCGTATGAGGATAATCATAACCTTTTGATTCAATTCTGCGCGCAATAACAATATCCGCCAGATGCAAAATTCTTTCGCTTTCATGCCATTTGGGAAAATCCAGGGCAAGATCGTCCCCGATAATAAGCGCAGGTTTTCCGTCCGGCAAATAACGAGCTATAATATCCTGAATCGTATCTACGGTATAGGAAACCCCTTCACGCCTGATTTCACAATCATCAATGGCAAACCTGCTGTCACCGGCAACTGCGGCGGCAAGCATATCCAGCCTGTCATCTGCATTGTCTTCTATGCCTTCCGATAATTTAAACGGAGAACGAAAAGCCGGAACAAAAACAACCCTGTCAAGATTTAATGCGCAAATAACTTTATCCGCCAGAAAAAGATGCCCAAGATGAACAGGATTAAAACTGCCGCCCAATATTCCCAGCTTCACAATTCCTCTCCTTCAAGGTCTTCCTCTGTCTCATCTTCTGAAACGGGAGCTTCCGTTAAGCGCAAAAATGAATAAGACAGCTCTTTTATACCTTCGCCGGAAAAAACAGAAATACCCATAACTTCTTCTGAAGGATATTTGGCTGCAAGTTCGGCAAGACGTGTCAACGGTGCCGCACTGTCAGTTAAAAGGTCGGTTTTTGTTCCCACTATAAGCCGTTTCTTTTTGGGCAGATCCGAAGAGAAGGAATTTAATTCATTCAGCAAAATATCAAAAGCGTCAAGATAATTATCGTCGCCAAGGTCGATAAGAAAAGCCAATGCCTGCGTGCGCGAAATATGTTTTAAAAAACGAATACCCAGCCCTGCCCCGCCGGAAGCACCTTCGATTAGCCCGGGGATGTCAGCGATGACGATATCTCTGTCTCCTATTGTCAAAACTCCCAGATTGGGGATTTTGGTGGTAAAGGGATACGCTGCTATTTTTGGTCTGGCATTGGTGAATTTATCAAGGAGGCTGGATTTGCCTGCATTGGGAAAACCCACAAGGCCGATATCTGCCATAATTTGCAGTTCAACTTTAAGTTTAGCGGTTTGTCCGGGTTTTCCCGGAAGAGCTTTACGGGGCGCCTGGTTAACGGAAGTTTTAAAATGGATATTGCCCCAGCCTCCGTTTCCGCCTTTAAGAAAAACAAAATCGCCTTCGTCGCCGGTAAAATCCCGGATTAGCTCATTTGTGACGGCATCGCGGATTAATGATCCGGGCGGCAGCGGAATAACAACATCTGCGCCGTTAGACCCGTAACGTCCCGCATTTCCGCCGTCTTGGCCGTTCTCTGCTTTGTAGGTGTGTTTGTAGCGAAGATGGGCAAGTGTGCGTAAATTACGGCGGACAGTGAACACAACGCTCCCTCCCCTTCCGCCGTCCCCTCCGGACGGTCCGCCCATTGGAACATACTTTTCCCTGCGGAAAGCAGCGAGCCCGTTGCCGCCGTTCCCGGAGAAAACTTCGATTACCGCTTCATCCGCAAATCTTTCCATAGGGGATATTTATCGAACAAATAATTACTTAGGCTTCCTGGATTACTGAGGCAAGTTTTCTGCCTCTCCTTTGTGTGAAAGATACTTTTCCGTCTGCAAGGGCAAAAAGGGTATAATCGCCGCCGCAGCCTACGTTGGTTCCGGGATGGATATTGGTTCCGCGCTGACGGACAATAATCGTCCCCGCCTTGATAAGTGAACCATCTGATGCTTTTATCCCCAGATATTTAGGGTTTGAGTCGCGTCCGTTTTTTGCTCCGCTTCCGCCGCGTTTCCGTGCCATGTTAAGTCCTCCATGAACTAATATTCAATTTACAATTGCCGGGGTATTCCTGGGCTACAGACGAAAGTCCCTTTATCAGGAAAACCCCTGCGGCATGGAGAAAATCTTTCCCCTCTGCCTCATATTCGGTTTCCAGCCATACCTGGCCTTTTTCCGGTGCGCCGTAGCGCAATGTTATCCCCTTCCTGCCGGAAAGGGTGCTTATAGCAGTTCTCATCAGTACCGAAACGGCAGCGCAGACAATGTCATTGCCGGTCTTCCCGGCTCCCGCATGACCTGAGGCTTTACAAGCCCTCAATGTCCCGTCGTCTTCCAGCACTGCTTCGATTTCTATCATCGATCTTTAGGCTGATATACCATCAATCCTGATTACAGAAAATTGCTGCCTGTGTCCCTGTTTACGGCGATAATCTTTTTTGGGTTTGTATTTAAAAACGATTATTTTTTCGTCTTTTTCATGAGATTCCACAACCGCAGACACTTTCGCGCCTTCTACATAGGGGCTGCCTACTTTTACAGTATCAGCGCTAACCAATAATACAGTATCAATACTGATAGCCGTACCTGGTTCGGCATCAATCAAGTCAACTTTAAGCAGGGTGCCTTTCTCGACCTTATACTGTTTTCCCTTAAATTCTACCAAAGCGTACATCATCTTCTCCAAAAATTGTCAAATAGTATCTCTTTTTATCTTAAATTGAAAATAGAGTCAATGCCCTACAAGCAATCTGCCAACATTATATAACTCCGGAATCTGACTATATACCGGCGTCCGGTTCTTTGTAACGAAGCTTTTGTCCATCTCTACAAGCCCCAAATACAACTCATTCAGATTATCAGCAAAAACCTGCAAATTTGAGCCAAAATTGCTGGCTGCCATATCCCGCAGAATTTTGTCAGGTCCGTTGGGGATGTGGCTTAGCTTGGATCTTAGGTTGGGAATAATGTTATTCCGGGCAGTTTCTACAAAACGGGCACAGGCATAGATTTGCCGGTAAAGTTCGTCAAGATGAAACCCCTGATAGCGGAATAATTCCACTTTTTCTGTAAGAAGCTCTATTTGGTCCCAGGTGTTTTTATCAAGCTGCAGCTGCAGCAAAAGCGGGCGCAGGAACCGGTTAGATATGTTTGTTCTGTAATGTTCGCCAATCAGTTCAATTTGCCTGATAATATGAGCATCTTTAATACGATCCAATCAGTGCCTCCTCTTTAATTTTATCACTCCGTTGACAGATTGACAAGGGAATAAGGGGTAAAATACACTGTAATATGCCCTTTAATCGTATTTTTACAGCTTTTTTTCTGCTGGCTTTGGTTTTTACATCCTGTACGGAAAACAAAACAGCGCTGATTTGGACAGATCGCCAGGAATTTGCCCTTTACGGAGAATTCTTTAATACTGTTCAAAATCAATATAAGGTAAGCATAAGGTTTATCGAATTCCCCGGCTTGGAACTGGGTAAACAACCCCCCCCCGATATTGTTGTCGCCAGCTGGCTTAAAAATTCGTCCACAGGTACGCTTTTTAGATCCCTGGATCATCTGTTCGGCGCAAAAAATCTTTCCAGAAACATCTTCTACCCCCGCCTTTTGACTATGGGCAGAATAGACAGAAATCAGTATCTTTTGCCGGTCTCCTTTAATATTCCAGCATTAATTTTTTCCGAAGGCTCAAGGGTATCTACCTCTAATCAATTTACGATTGATTTTGACGAAATTAAACAATTAAGCCGTCCCTACAATATACAATCCCGCGGCACTTATACCCGCATGGGTTTTTCTCCGCTTTGGAAAGATGATTTTCTTTTTATAACTTCTATCCTGTCCGGCGCATCTTTCAGGGAAGCGAGCCCGCTTGTCTGGGATGCTGCCGCGCTGGAACGTTCTATGGTTTTTATAAATAACTGGACAAATGAGATAAACTCCAATAATCAGGCAGAAGAGGATTTTACCTATAAATATTTTATTGAACCGCCGGAAAGATTGATTCAATCAGGCCGTATTCTTTTTTCATACATGGAAAGCAACGATCTTTTTACCTTAAACGAAGACAGCAAAAACAATCTTGATTTCCGCTGGATAATGGAACAAAACAGAATCCCGGTATCAGAAGATGCCGTATACCTCGGTATCCCCAAAAAATCAAAATCCACAAAGGCGGCAAGGGCGTTTGTCCAATGGTTCTTTAGAATTGAAACCCAGCGCCAGCTTCTGGAATATTCCAGAACCAACAGAATAAACGAAAGCATATTCGGTATCAGCGACGGTTTCTCCGCGCTTACTTCTGTCACAGAACAAATCTACCCTCTCTTCTACCCGGAACTTCTGGGCCGTATGCCTCCCTCGGAAAATTTCACGCTCCCAAATATACTGCCCGGCAGCTGGATCACCATCAAGGAACGTGTGGTGCTTCCCTACCTTCATGACCGCGCACGCCGGGACAACGCGGCGGATACGTATCCGCTGGAGAGGCGGTTGTCGGATTGGATGCGCCTTAACCGGTGACGATCCCGCTGGCTCTTCAGAAATGTATGCCTAAAGCTGGTAGCAGCTACCACTTCCTCTCCGTGAACCTGCGGCTCTGACAGCGTGCATGGGAAACATTTGCCGGAATCTGCTACAGAGCCCGCAAGCGGTCTCTTTCGCAGGGAGCTGCAAAAATTGTTTCCCCCGCCCGCTGTCAGAGCCGCAGGTTCACGAAAACGATAAATAGTTACAATTCCCATCTTGCAGCCCGACACGCCTGAGGATTTTGGTAGCTGCAACCTTTTCACGGTAAAGAAACACTTGTGTAGTAATTTTTCTGTAAATTATTAAATTATTTTCAAAAATCCCATTTTTCAGTCAAGCACCACGCATCTGTGCGCCATTAATAGCTATAACTTTTTTCAAAGTTAAATCTATTTTTTATCACGGAGCGTTAGTTGTCTCTCTGTGAGGAGGCTTTATGAAACCTAACAAGAAACACAAAGACAGTGTTTTCTCGACTCTCTTCAATAACCCGGAGGCTTTAAGGGAGCTCTACTCGGCTATTGAAGGTATCCACATCCCGCAGGATATGCAGATTGACATCAATACCCTTTCAGATGTACTCATCAGAGGGCAGATTAATGACTTGTCGTTTACAATCGACAATCGGCTTGTAGTTCTTATTGAGCATCAGAGTACCATAAGTGAAAATCTGCCTCTGCGCTTGCTGGAGTATATCGGGAAAGTGTACGAAAAAACGGTAAAATACGAAAGGAGATTTCAGAAAAATCTTACTAAAATCCCCAAGCCTGAGTTTATCGTATTATACAACGGCAATGAGGCGTTTCCTGACCACAAAGTGCTGCGGCTTTCCGATGCTTTCATGGACGTTCAAGGGTTGAAACTCTCTTGTACTGACGAGCTGCCGCTGGAACTGGTTGTTCAGGTTTACAATATCAATCAGGGACATAACCCTCAGATGCTGAAGAAAAGCGCAACACTTAACAGCTACAGTTTTTTGATAAGCAAGATTTGGGAATACCGGAACAGTAAATTTACACTTGAAGATTCCTTGAGGTATGCGATACAATACTGTATAGACAATAACGTATTGAGGGATTTTCTTAGAAAACATGGTTCGGAGGTGTATAGTATGCTGTACGGTGAATATAGAATAGAAGACGAGATTGCTGTTGTAAAAGAGGAAGTTCGGGAAGAAGTTCGGAAAGAAACCTGGAAAGAAGCTTGGGAAAAATGCAGCGAAGAGAAAGATAGAACAACCGCCCGGAACTTGCTGACAGAGGGTTCG
>WQXG01000045.1 GCA_009784975.1 Treponema sp. | reverse complement strand
AGAATCTTTATTTTCTCTTCGGCAGTATACCTTTTTCTTTTGCCCATCTTTCCCTCCTGAGCATTGGTAATACCACCTTATAAGCTTTGGTCTAATTCGGCAAGTTCAGCGTGGGCACAACACCATCTTACTATCCCAATACTAAATCCTTGTATCCTAAGCGAAACAGTATCACGACTGCCCATTTCAGGCGCTCTGTGAACTTTTCGCCAAGGATGGCTATTAAGAAGCGGCGGCTGTTGTCGCCTACTTCACGTCTTACGCTCTTGCGGAGCTGTTTGTCTTTACGTCTCGACATAAGGATACTCCTTCCCGAAATCACATGATTCTATTCTGCTCAAAAACAAAGCAGCTTCCTTTTTAGCAGAGACAAGATCGTTATCAAGGTAATTACCACACTCTATTGACGATTGCCCTGAGATTTTGTCAGCTTTAATAATCCAACTGAACATATCTTCAAGTAATTCATAAATATGGTTGTGCTTAAACCAACCAAGAAGAACTAAATAAAAGCCTGTCCTGCAGCCCATTGGACCAAAATAAATTATTCTTTCTTGCCAATCCTTGTGAGCTATTGTTCGAAGATACGTGGCTCCTAAATGCTCAAGGGTATGAGAAGATGCAGTTGAAAGGTAGCCTCCTTTGTTTGGGTGCTTCATCCTTATGTCTACTGTTGCTATATCCTGTCCTGTAATTTGTTTTTGGGAGATATAAATTCCTGGCAGCAGTCTTTCATGGTCTATCTGGAAAGATTGTACGTTATTGTCTTTACGGCGGCTCATTGGATATCCTCGGTTTTTACCTTTGCATCCTGCCTTGCGGCTTCCGCTGCAAATTCATATAGCATATTTGTAGCATCCCACGGGTGAGTTAAAACATAAAAAAACAGCTTTACTTTAGCAACAATACCTATCCTAAACCTTAATTCAGTTGGCTCTTTTTTCTCTTCATTCATTTATTCCTCCTTGGGGTTATGGGTGTTATACATACCCGTTAGATTTTCGCATTCTTTCTTTCCATGTCTTGCAAGGTGGCTCATATTTCAAGCCTCGGTGCTTTTTCTGGATACCCTGTATACTCTATTTCATACTGCATAGCAATCTTAATCTCTAAATCAAGGTTATCTAGTATCTCTTTATATTCTTTGAAATTAAGATCATCAGTAAACGACACTATCTCTCCTATTAAAATCATCTTATCGTAATGGGTTTTCTTAAAGTTAAATCCGTATTTTTTAGCAATTTTAACCTGTGCTTTTCCAACAGCTTTCATCATCATCGAACCCCACCATTTTACATAAGGAATAATTGCAGAACCTAGTTTTTCATCAATATATCTAACACTACTTTCATCATATATTTTACTTGTAAAATTCTTGTTTTTATGAATTACGAGCCATTCTGTATCGTCTATTAATTTACCCATAAGACTGAAATATTCTTCGGTTAACTTATTCATTAATAACTCCTCTAATTATTATACCACAACATTATGACATAAGCTCTACAACCATTCTTGGGACGCCATTTCTTCCGCCATTTTCTATTATTTCTAATATTTTAAAGTTTTGACCTGACTTAATAAGGTATTCCATTTCTGCAGAAGTATCGGAGTGATTACCAATATAGGCTCCGTGATTACCTGCCGGAACTCTTATTTCGAATTGTACAGACTCCTTCCCTTCTCTTGTATTCATCCCAATGAATCTTTGAAGGGCTCCGAGTGATGTACTCCAGTAATTTTTTACGGGTATTATTTCTCCAACTGCCATGTGTTTATATCTTCCCCAGTCATCAATTCTTTGGAATGTCATCGGGCTTTCAAGCTTATACTCTGTCAACCATTTATCCAAAGAGTTTATAGCCGCATTGGCGTTATCAATTTCACTTTGAGTATAAGGGACGCCATTGTATTCGTATATTCCTCTTTTTATGTTATTTATATAACCATCGCCGCCATAGGTATAAAACTTATGCCAATGCTTATCTTCTGGCGATAACTTGTCCCACCATTCATCAGATTTCCCCTGAAAGTACGGTATAGCTTTTTCGTAAATCATTTCATGTGCTGGTGTCCAAGGTTGACGCAAAATGTCTATATAATCTATCTCAACTTTCCTGTGATCGGCTTCTTGCAAAATATTAGTTATAAGCCGTATGTTCCCTGTCCCTTTATAAGTATTTTCTAAAGTGTTGATTTCTTTGCTTTGGATTAAACCTTTGATCACTTCTTCCATTTCATCATCGGGAACTAAAGCAATCAGATTTTTCATCCTACCAACTCTTTCCATATCACTATAAGGATCACCTTCAATATAGATTGAATCTTTTAACAAAAGGTCGATATTATTATCGATCCTCTTTTTCCTTTCGATTGTTTTAATATACTCCGATGTATCTTTAGTCATATCATGCTGGTCATCCCAATTCGGTTGTCCACAAACAGGGCAGGTTCCAACATCAATGATATTATAATACTTGTTTTTATTTGCAGAATTAAAAGCCTTCCCACAAACAGGACACAGCCCCCTGTCAATCGCATCTAACATTTCCTGCTGCTCTTCTGTCCCTTCAATAATCCCAAGCTCCTCAGCCATTTCCTCCTTGAACGCTGCGATTATCTCCTCATCTGTCTTGAGCCGCGGTCTCCATTCGCACATACAATTGGGGTGTAGCGGAATCTCCGGTCTGCCTGAATCATCCACTTTCCAAAGGCTCTCTTCCCTCTTCCTCAGCGTCCTCTGTGTCTCCTTCAAACCTTCGGTTTACGGTCTGCGAGAATCTCTTCAAACATATCGTCTCAAATAATTTCCTTGCCATGACATTATTTGTCATATATGATAAATTACACTATACTAAACATTAACTCCAAAGGAGGCGCGTTATGCTAGGCTCGATCATAGGTGATATAATAGGCTCAAGATTTGAGTTTAACAATCATCGTAGTAAAGATTTTGAACTTTTTGATAATGATTGCTTTGTTACAGATGACAGCATAATGACTCTTGCTGTTGCAGAGGCAATTTTAGCATGCGAAGGGGACTGGAAAAAGCTTGATAAAAATGCCGTAAAATATATGCGTTCTATAGGGAAAAAATATCCTGGCTGCGGTTATGGCAGTATGTTTGGAAAATGGATATTCAGCAATGACCCCAAACCATATAATAGTTTTGGTAATGGGGCGGCTATGCGGGTTTCTCCATGCGGATTTATTGCTCAAACAGAAAAAGAAGCTAAAATGCTTTCGCAGAAAGTTACTGAAGTAACACATAATCATCCAGAAGGAATTAAAGGCGCAGAGGCGGTTGTTATCGCTGTATTTATGGCTCGTAATGGCGCTTCAAAAAACGAAATTAAAGAACGTATAGAAAATGATTATTATAAACTCGATTTTACTCTTGGAACCTCAACCGAACCGCTTTGCGGCGAAGGTTCCCCTCTTGATAGTATTCGTAAGAATTATAAATTTGATGAAACTTGTCAGAATACTGTGCCGCAGGCAATTCAGGCATTCCTGGAGTCTGATGCATTCGAAGATGCAATCCGTAATGCAATAAGTATCGGTGGCGATAGTGATACAATTGCCTGTATTACAGGAGGCATTGCGGAAGCATTTTATGGGATTCCTGTTGATATTAAATCAAAAGCGCAAATATTTCTTAATTCAGAATTACGTTCTATATATAAAAGATGGATTAAAGATATTAGTTTGAAGCAGTCTAAAAGAAAGAATTTAATTTTAACAAAATTAATAGAAATATTTGATAATATTAAAAACGCATTTTATAAAAAAAACAATGACTCTGGTACTTTAAAAACACTTAAGCCCGGCGAAATTATATACTGCGGCGTTGTTTTTTCTGATTACGGCAGAATTTATCATTACCGTACTAACGATACAAATATTAAGGAAGGCGATATAGTAATTGTACCTGTAGGCAGAAACAACTATGAAAAGGAAGCTACTGTAGAAACAATAGAAATTTGCCGCAAGGATAATACTCCGTTCCCTCTGGAAAAAACAAAAGAAATTATTGGATTAGCTGATGAAGACAATCCATACGACGATGAAGATCCTGATATTGATGATTATCCTGTATTTGATCAAGATGATATAGAAATATTACTGAAAAACAGACAATATCAAGTTGACAAAATCAGCAATAGATAGGAAAATATATAATGCATTTCCCAACCGAATCCTCACACTACCAATTTCTCCATGACATCGAAGAAATTACCTGGTTCTACAAATACGCGGTGCCCCGCGTGGAAGAAGACAGAGTTCTTTTTTGGAGCCTGAGCGCGAGAAACAAGCTGCTGGACGAAAAAGAAAGAGAAACATTTATGCTTGGACGTTCCGAGATGTTTAAAAAAACGGTTATACGGAAAAACGGATTATCGTTTTTTATGGAAAGTTTACGAACTGCAGAATGCCATAAACATGGAATGTTAACAAAGGCAAGGGTGCCGTATCCGCAGAAATGCTTAAGGCTTTATTGGAACCTTAACGCTACTTCTGTCAGAAAAGTAATCTTTGAGCAGCAAAGGCTCATAAACGAATATAACGAAGAAATGATCGCGGCAGCCTTAAAAAAAAGCGATGCGGCAATAGAGTCCGCTTTTCATAAAATGAGGCGTATCTTTGACGCTACGTTGTCATTGTATGCAAGGGCATCTTCAGAAAAAATGTGGACGGATTTTGAAATTGATATAGAAAAAGATGAGTTTGCCAAAGATGAGTATTTTTCATTTACGGAAAAATCAAGAATATTTTTGACAGAAAAAATCGGCAGGAAAAACTTTTTAATTGTTACATCTCCGGGCGGTTTGCATTTTCCGGTAAAAAAAGCAGCGCTGCGATTCAATCCGCAAGAAATTACCAATGGTATTGATAATCTTGCAAAAAAATGCGGTTTGGAAATAAAAGAATGTATCAGAAATGAAAACGAAATGATTGTTCTTCCCGGAACTTATGCATATCGTTCTGACGGATCGTTAGCGGTTCCGGTTGTTCTGAATAAAGACGATTTTGAACCTGAAGATGAAATTAAAAAGGAGTAAACTGTGCTTAAATATGCAAGAATATATCTTCATTTATTCGGAAGTGATAATAAAAACGAATTGATTATTAATAAAGAACAAATGATAATCAGGCACAGTATGCCGGATGGCGGAAACGCGGTGCATCATTATGAATTCGCAGAAAAATCGGAACTTGGCTGTCTTTTTTTGAATAAAATGAAAGATTGCCTTGAAGCAGACGGCTGGAACGACAAACAAGATTTTAATGAACCGGCTTTTACAAAATATTTATACAAACTAGAAGCCGAATACGAAGACGGAAAAATCGTAAAACATCATGGGATATTTGATCAAACCCATATTCCTGAAAAACCATTTAAAGATTTTATTGATAGTATTAAATTGGCAATTAATGATTATAACTTTGGAGATATTGTTGGTCTTGCCGGGTTTACGAGTGCGCTAAAACCCGGTAACCATTAAAGTTTCTCTTCCCTGTATTCCAGCGGCTCAATATGGATTGTTGCCGCCATGTTGAATTTCTCTTCTATCATTTTTTCTATTACAGTGGCTATTTTATGTCCGTTTTCGATGGTCATTGTTTTTTCCAGCCTGATATGTAAAGTTATTTCTTTCTGAGAAACATAATTGTGCAAATGAAAATGATGTGTCTGCAGATCATCACCGTAAATATTTTTAATCTCGGCGTTGATTTTATCTGTCAATCCCTGTTCGGGTTCTTCTCCCAGCAATTTGCTGGTGGATTCTTTTAAAATTTCAAAGGCTGCATAGAATATCGCCAGTGCGCAGAATATTCCCAAAGCGCTGTCCATCCACCATAACTGTGTGGCAAATTTAGAAACAATAATACCTATCAAAACAACAATTGACGAAAATGCATCTGAGCGATGATGCCAGCCGTCTGCTTTTACAATCACATTATCTGTTTTCCGCCCAATGTAAAATGCATATTGAGCCATCAATTCTTTAACAACTATGGAAACAGCTGTTACTACAATAGCAAGCGTTCCAAAAACAACAGTTTCCTTGTTTTTTAATCTATCTATTGAATTAATTAAAAAATCATAACCGATTATTCCCAAAATAAAAGCAATAAAAATGGAGGATATTTGTTCCCAGCGTCCATGGCCAAAAGGATGCTGTTTGTCCGGTTTTCTTGATGAAAGTTTTGCCGAAAAAATAACCAATATCGATGTTAAAGAATCAGAAAGCGTATGCCATGCATCGGCTATCAACGCAATTGAGCCGGTTATCATTCCTGCCCAGAATTTCACGCCAAATAGAATTGCATTAACTACAACTGATACTACGCCTTCTGTTATCTGCGCTTTTAATTTATTCATAAGTGTATAATATCCCCGCTATTAACTTCTTGTCAACAATTATAAATTCCCCCATCCCCTAAAACCGCAGCCTAATCTTCACAGTGCTGCTGAAGTAACTGCCAAAGCGTCCTATCAAAACACCTGTTTCCGGTGAGTGCGGCTGAAGAGTATCCGGGCGCAGCGGTCCCAATTCGCCGCGTCTGCCGTCACCATGAAATAAATCACGATCCAGCGGCACTTGCGCGGTAATTGTTAAAGTTGCTCCCTGAAACAGGTCGTTATTAAAACTGATAACCGGCGTGAAGGATACGTCGTTAAAACCACAGATGAGCCCAATGTTAATGTTTGCAAAATCATTGATACGCCAGGTAAAACCTGTGTATAGATAGTGATTGTTGAAAAAACTGCCGCCGTATCCAAGTGCAGTTGATGAAGATTTTCCGTTGTATAAATATTCAACAAGCACGATTAAATTACCGTCAAAGAAAGAATAATCTGCGCCAAAGCTAAAAGATAACCCGTCCAGCTTTGTTCCTGCAGCGTGATTATAGGTGTAAAGCGTATCCATCACAAAACCTGCAATCAAATCTGCTTTTACAGATAAACCTGCGCGGTGAATGCCGTAAGCAGAACCTGTTTTTGGCAGCTCGTAGGAATAAAGTGTTTGAATACTGACTTTCTCCCAGTGGCGATCCAGCGAAATGCCAAAGAGAGAACCCTCATGCGAAAACGGATCGCGCGGGGCGGCATAAAAACCAAGTATTTTTAAATCATCAATTGGGTACCAGGAAAAAGCGGCGCCCAGCACAGCGCGGGGACGGGCATCAGGCTTCAGGGGATTTTTAGGATTTAAAAAATCTGATGAACCCCACACCTGACCGTAGCCGAAGGGCAGGCGGAAAAGTCCCGCGTCAAAATCTGTGTGCTCTCCGTTAAGCCGGAAATAAAGACGTTCAAGTTCAATAGCAGCGATAAAGTTCTCTCCCAAAAAAGCCATCGGCTGTATCGCTGCCGCATAACTGCCAGAAGCGGCAATAAAATTAATCGCTCCGTAAATTATACCTCTTTCCCGCAGTCTTGCCTGAAAACGAAGATTAGCGTATTCTTCAAACCCGCTTGAAAACGCAGGAGAATCACCGGCACCCGCCTGCACAGCAACAGAAGTATCAAGAATCCCAGAAACAGTCATCTGCGCCGACACAAAACTGCATACAGTAAAGAATATAAATACAATTAAATATTTCCTCATAAAAATTCTCCCAAATTCATCACACAAAGGCACAAAGACACGGAGGCTCAAAGAGAAGATTTCAAATAACTGCTCCGTGCCTTTGTGTTCTTCGTGCCTCCGTGTGAAAATTTTCTAGCGCTCTAAATTTCTCTGGCTAAATACCGAATCAGGTATTGGTCTGTCCAGCACTATATTGCGCATTGTAAAAGTTGTCTTTGAGTCCCTGCGCAAAAGATCACGCACTTCAATTTCTACCGGGAAACGCCGTCCTGCGATAACTTCCACCCTGAGCATATTGTATTCTTTAAGCTTTGCGCCGGAAAGAGCGAATAGCTCATAACGGATAAGATCAAATGTTGCTTTGTCTATCCATAATTTGCGTTTTGGATAACTTTCTGTTCTGCGCTTTGCAGTCAGTTCCAGCACCCAGCAATCACGTCCCTTAATAATTTCCGATCCGGAAATAACAGCGTCATAGCGGCTTGCCAATGTATCATTTTCCATTGTGTCTTCATAGGACATATCGGAACCCATCATGGACTCGCGCAGCATATGACCGGAGATCAGCATGACGCCTTCATTGTCAGGAGAATAAACCCATAACCTGCCGTCTCTGCGCAGATACTTGGTTCCCCTGTCTTCCGGATTAACAAATTCGATAAAACTATGCGTATTTCCGCGAGCCCATGCTTTCATTGTTTTTACAAAACGCCTTCCGCCGTTTTCGATGATCATCTCCCCTTCGTACTGAATAGTAGAATAAATTTCGTTATCATCGATCCGTTTTAACAATTCCGCAGCGGTCTGAGAAAAAGCGGGAATGGCAATCGCCGCAATCAACACTGCAAAAAACATTTTCTTCATAATAAAACCTCCAGTATTTTTTTATCTTCTTAAAGCTTCCACCGGCTCCACGAATGCGCTTTTAAGCGATGGAATCAGCGTAAAGAGCGATGCTACTACAACTCCCATCAGCCATGCTTTCAGCAGAGCGCCGAAGCTAAAGTCGAAAAAGATCGAATTGCTCAACGGCATATCGCTGAATGTGTTGCCGTACAAATCTCCCATACGTATCGGGAAATATGAGCCAATGCCGGTAATTATCCCTCCGACAATTACACCGGCAAGAGCGCCGAATGCCGCCATAAAAAGGGATTCAAAGAAGAAAACCTTTACAATTTCTCCGCGGGTCATTCCAAGACAGCCCATCATGCCGATTTCTTTTATCCTTTCATGTATAATCATAACAACTGTATTGATGATAAGGAAACTTGCAACTATCAAAAAAATGAAAAATACAATGTTGTATGCGGGTGTTGCCATTTTCATAACCGCGACCCAATAGGTGTCGTTCCAGTCAGTAACAATACTGTCTTCTCCCAGCATATTTTGCACAGATGCTGCGATGGACGGGCTTTGCTTTTCATTATCGCAAAAGATTGCCAGGGATTGAGTTCCTTCTTCCAGAACAAGAAGCCGCTGCAAACGCTCAATATCAACGATAATTACCTGTTCGTCATATTTGATATAATCAAAATAATAGATTGCGGAAATTACCGGGCTCCATATTTTATCGGAAAACTGGGCAGAAATTGTTTTAAGCGGAATTCGATCTCCGATTTTTAATCCTGCTTTTTCGGCAAAGACACTGCCTACAGCACATTCGTTAGAGCCGGGTCTTGGCCAACTGCCTTCCTGCAGACCATCAGTCCTGGTTGTAAGATTAAAATTATTCGCTTTCATTTCATTCTCAATATCCAGGCCCCAAAGTATCGCGTGTTTTATCGTGCTTTCCTGCAATGTCGCAAAAGAAGCAATCCTCGGGAAAACATCGCGCACTCCTGGAATTTGTCTGATTTCGGCTGCAAGATCTTTCCAGCTTCTTCCGTCGGGGTATTCATTGGAAATCCCTACAGGGTATTGAACGGGCATATACTCGCTGTTTGCTTCATAATCTGATGACACAACCCTGATATGTCCAAGTTCAAAAACCTGCACCAGCTCATTCATGCTCTGTGTCATTCCGTCAATCATGCCAGAATAGATCACTATAAAAAACACAGCGATTCCAACCGCGCAAAAACAAAACAATGTGCGTCTTTTGTTACGCCAAATATTTCTGTAGGCGATCGTAACCAACATTCCGGTGCCGCCTTTTTTATTTTTATTAGTCATACTTCCTCCTCTTACTCAAACCGCAGGCTTTCAGTGATTGCCATCTTAACCGCTTTGCGGGTCGGGAAAAATGCCATAAACGATGAGATCAATGTTGCAACGATTCCTGTTTGGATGATCAGCGGAATATTCCACACACTGCGGAAGATACCGGTTGTCCTAAACCCTATGCCTCCTGATAATGTATCTGCCATTGCGCTGAAATCAATACCGTATTTTACAACCGGATAATTTATCAGACATCCAAGAATGATTCCCAATACCGATCCTATAAATCCTAAAAACCCCGCTTCCAGCATATAGGTTATTATCATTTGTCCGTTGGTCATTCCCATTGCGCGCATCATTCCTGTTTCTTTTGTTCTTTCCAAAATTGCAAGAAGGATAGTGTTGGAGATTCCTAAAAACGAAAGTATAAACAACAGGAAGGCAAGAACCTGCGGAGCGCCTGTTTGAAGCGCTTCGTAACCAAGATAATCATCCATTATGTCCTGCCATGTGTATACAGCAAGTTCCTCAGGAAACGCAAGCCCTTGAGCTGCAAGTCCGCGCTTTAGAGCTGCGCTAATCGCTGCAGAACTTTCACTTTGCCCCGGAAGAACAGTGTCGGGAATATTTCTGTCTCTTATAACAAGTTCTGTTACAGCTCCTTCAAGCATCATGCCGGCTTCATCCTGCAGCACATCCAGCGGAATGTAAGCGGTGTTGCCGTTTGGAAGAGGCGCAGGGCAATTAATAATTCCCACAACCGTGACTGTAAGCAATTGATTCACATGACGTACCGCCCCCTGATAACCTGCGCGGATCATCGCGTCAAGAACCAGATTGAGCTGATACTCGTCTGTTTCAGCAAGCAAATATGCGCCGAAGAAATCTTCGTATTCGTAAGCATTCCGCACAAGCTGCTGATCTTCTGTTCGCAGAGCAGGCCATAGTTCTCCGTCCCATTTATCGCCGCGAATATATTCCGGTACGGCTTTAATGTCGATAACTGCGTTAATCCTCACATCATTGCGGCTTGTCGCTGCAATCATATCCCAGTACCTGTCCAAATCCTGTCTGGAAACATTTCGTTTCAGGATCATTCTTTCATTGCCCTCCGTTACTTTTTCCGGCGGAGAAAAAGGATCAAGCGGAGGCGGCGCTATATCGTACAGTGAACGTATAAAATCAGCATCTGATGTATTGTTCGTTAAAGAAGCGATTAAGCTTTCAAGTTCATTTCTGAAAGGACGTGTGGGGATTCCTACCTTTAACTTTTCAGCGGCAACTGCTCCAAGAACAATTTCAAAATTACCGTTTTCTATGTAACGTCCAAAGTCAACATAAGATACATCTCTTGTTTTATCATAAGCATAACGCAAAGTATTTAATTCTGAAGCCGGATCAACAGCATGAATTAAAATGGGCGCAGAACCTGAAGAAGAAAACATTGTACCGGAAAAAATATAACGGGGAGCGCTGTTGTATCCTTCGCCATCAAGCGCAGCCTGATAAATTTCCCATCCTTTAAAGTTTTCGTAGCTGGGCATCTCGTCTTTTTTCTCAAAGTAGATTTTAGTTTGCAGTTTTGCAGCTCCAATTTCAAAGTTTACAATATTTCTGCGTGATTCAATTGCCATTCCGCCAAGCCAGCTATTAAGGAAGATGTACACCGCTACGCTGACCATGATCGCCGCAGAAGTAAGAAATGTCTTTACTTTGTGACGCGCAAGGTTACGCATGGCTATTTTCTTTAATTGCCAAATTCCCTTAAGGTTCATTTCAACCTCCCTTCACTTCGTCGCTTTCGATCTGTCCGTCGCGGATGCGTATAAGCCGGCGTGCATAATCCATTACCATCTGATCATGAGTAGAAAAAATGAAAGTTGTTTTTTCTGACTTGTTCAATTTAAGCATAAGTTCCAGGATTTCACGTCCGATTTTGGAATCGAGATTCGCTGTCGGCTCATCAGCCAGTATCAGAGCGGGTTTTTTAACAAGAGCGCGCGCAATCGCGACACGCTGCTGCTGACCGCCTGACATTTCCTTGGGGCGGCGTTTTGCCATTCCGTCAAGACCTACTTCATTTAACACCTGCATTGTACGTTCTTTAATTTCCTTTTTATCAACACCCATCAATGTAAGAGGGAAGGAAACATTTTCTTCCACCGACAACACAGGAATCAGATTATACGCCTGGAAAATAAAACCTATACTCTGCCGCCGCAGAAGCGCCAGTTGATTACGGGTCATATTAGCCGTACTTGTGCCGTCAATAATAATATTTCCAGCAGTTAGCGTATCAATACAGCCAACAAGATGAAGGAAAGTTGATTTCCCGCTTCCCGAAGGACCTGCAATGGCGGCAAATTCCCCGCCCTGGAATTCCAGATTTACTCCGCGTAATGCGTGTACCGTTTGTTCGTTTAAACCGTAGTCTTTTACTACATTTTCCGCTTTTACAACTGACATTGTTTTACTCCTTCTTTATTCTTTTAATTTCATTTAAGGCTTTAAGTCCGAATATATCTTTTGTCTCAAGTTCTTCCGAAATGGAATTTGGAACAAGCATCATTGAATTACCTGCTTTTAATCCTTCATTCAATATCGAAAGTATCTTTAGCTTCATAGTACCTTCGTTCTTTGCGTAAATTAAAATCGCTTCTTCCAGTTTTTTTGCAATTTCAATTTCCGCTTCTGCAAGCAGGATACGTCCTTTCTTTTCACGTTCCGCCTGGGCAATCCGCGAAAGAGAATCCTGCAGAGCTTCCGGTATCTGAATATCTACAATCTCGATATGCAAAACCGTAATCCCCCACTCGGTTGTTTTTTTATCAACTTCCTCCTGAATTTGTTTTTCGATAATATCGCTTCGTTCAAGAAATGTTGAAAGATCGTGGCTGGAGATAGAAGTACGAAGAGCGGTCTTTGAAGAAAGCACAACCGCATCAATATAATTTTCTACTTCCAAAACAGCTTTTTGCGGATCCCAAACAAGCCAAAAACAGATCGCATCAACATTTACCGTAACAGAATCGCTTGTTAAAGTTCTCTGCGTGGAAAAATCAGAAACCCTGATGCGGATATCTACGATTTGCGCAATCCTGTCTGCCAGCGGAACAAGAAAGAAAAGTCCGGGACCTCTTACCTTGCGGAATTTTCCAAAACGCAGAACAATTGCGCGTTCCCATTCATCTGCCTTGCGGATAGAAAAAACCAAAAGCAGCACAACAAGAAAAACTGCAAAACCCGCCCACATTCCCTGCAAATCTTCAAGATGCAAAACTGATTTTCCCGGCACATGATAAACGATTAAAATTACTGCCGCAGTAATAACAAGCACAATAAACCTGATTAAGGCAAGCGTATGATCTGCCTTTTTTTTCACACCTGAGTTAAATAAATTCACTTTTTAACCTCCTGATTTTCCCTGAAAAATAACTCTATCAATTTGATAAGTTCGCGATTTTCGACCCCCAAATCCCGCATATCCTGCACAAACCTCCCCAACACTTCTTTGATTTTCCGGTTCAGGCTATCGTCCTCCATTACCGGTTTTTTATCGGAGATGTAGGTACCGCTGCCAACCTGTGTTTCCAGTATTCCCCGGATAACCAGCTCATCATAAGCCCTTGCGATTGTGTTGGGGTTGGTTTTTAAATCAACCGCAAGGGAGCGGATAGTGGGCAGCTTATCGCCGCTTTTTATCCTGCCGGACAGGATGGCATACTCAATCTGCTGAATAATCTGCCTATAAATAGGCGTCCCATTCACCTGGTCGAGCGAAAAATTAATAACCTCCTGGGGCAACGCCCCTCTCGCAATTGTACTATTCATCTAGTACAATCATAAATGTACTAGTACAATATGTCAAGTAAAAAGTGAAAATATTTTTAATTTTTTTTGAGGAATACCACTTGACATTTGTTAAGGATATTTGCAGTTGTTTTTTTTATATTTCTTTGCAATAATAATGAATATGAATGAAAAAGAATTAGTCAAGGCTATCGGAACTTTAACAGGGATTTCCAAAATAGTTGCCAGGAAAGTTTTAAAAAGCAGTTCTATCGAAGATGCTTCGAATACAGAAATTGCAAGCAATGCCTTTAAAGAATTGATTATAATAGCTACTCAAAAAGCAGCAAATGGAATCAAAAATAAAATTGCTTTAATACTAACCATAGTAACTGGTATTATTTCCGCGATTGCAATAATAATTACGCTAATTGCCGGCGGCAAATATATAATTCCAATAATTGTTTTGGTTATTCTTGTGTTATTAATCTGGATTATCTCCGGCATAATATCCAAGCGAGTTGCAAATAATATATCCGGTTTGATATTAAATGCAATTGAAAGCAAAATGAAACCTGCATCACCAGAGGGCAATACTCAGCCAACCTAATAATTTGTTACCAGAATTTCGCTTATTTTTCCGCGTTTGCCGGCTTGGCAATTAATGGCTCTGGAGGCGTACACTTTGTTAATATTATATCCTTTGTATATTTTGGCAAAAAAATCATCGTTTGGATCGATGTTTGCAGGATCGGAATTTGATAACATTAGTTTTGCTCCTTTTTCACGATCAAGTTTTTGGTAAAATTCTGCCAGTTCAATTTGCCGGGCATCAGAAAAAACATCTCCGGTATAGGATGTAAATTTAGATGTCCGGCTGATTGGACGATACGGCGGATCAAAATATACCAAAGTATTATTATTTACATAATCATAACAATCCCTGTATTCTGACAGGCTAATTTCTGCATTTTGCAGAGCATCAGAAACAGATGTTATATTATCTGCATCAAAAATAGCCGCTGTTTTATATCTTCCGCAGGGGACATTGAATTCTTCTTTTGAATTCAGCCGGTAAAGCCCGTTAAAACATGTTTTGTTAAGAAAAATAAATTGAGCGGCTCTGGATATCCAGTTTTCTGAAATTCTGCCGTAATCAATTTCATAAACCTGTTTATTGAATTGTTCCCGTACAGAAAGGAAAAGCGCTTTGCGTTTTTCCTGTTTTGCCGCGTCGTATTGCTGCTGAAATTGTTCCAATAAATCCAGTAAATATTCCGATTTTTGCTGAACCACTGAATAAGTTAAAATTAAATCTTTATTTATATCTGACAAATAAGCGCTTTTTATTTTATACTTTTTTATTATGGAAAAATAAACCGCGCCTCCTCCCAAAAAAGGTTCGGCATATCGATCAATTTTTCCATTTTTTAACTCGCCGGGAAAGTATTGCTCAAATTGCTCCAGAAGTTGGTTTTTTCCTCCAGCCCATTTTAAAAAAGGCTTGCGCTTTAGCGATAAACGCGCAGCCATCTTTTAATTCATCACTTCTTCACGATCAGCCAATGTAATATCCAGAGTAGTAGTCTGACCGCCTCTTATAATTTCTACTTTTACCACATCTCCCGGTCTTGAAGCTTCCAGCGAAGAGTAAAGGTCTGCCAGAGTATTTGTTTTTAAGCCGTTAACAGAAGTTATAATATCGCCGCCCAGATAAATTACGCTGCGTCCGTATTGAACAGGTTCGCTGCCCTGCCGCAAACCGGCTCTTTCCGCAAGCCCCGCTCTTCGTGTACGGGAAACAAGCAAACCGGAATTAACAGGCAGTCTTGCATAACGCACAAGGCTTGGAAAAATTTGCACGACAGTCGCATCAATCCAGCCGCGGCGCACTCTTCCGTGCTGCATAATTTCCGTAACAACACGTTTTGCGGTATTCACGGGAACGGCAAAACCGATACCCACAGATCCTCCGGACGGCGAATAAATCATCGTATTGATACCTATCATCCTGCCCTGAGTATCCAAAAGCGGACCGCCTGAATTACCCGGATTAATCGATGCATCAGTCTGTATCATATCCCGGATTATCCGGTTTCTGGATGTTTGAATTGGCCGCCCTAACCCTGACACAATCCCCACCGTTAATGTGCGCTCCAGAGCGAAGGGGTTTCCGATAGCCAAAACCTTCTGTCCAACCAGAAGATTCGAAGAATCGCCGTAAGGTATCGTCCTTAACTCCATTCCCCGCGGGGGATCAAATTTTAAAACTGCAAGATCGTTTTCCGGGTCTACGCCGACAACCGTACCTTCAAACTGACTGCCATCGGCAAGGTTGATGAAGACCCTGTGGGCATTCTGGATAACATGATTGTTGGTAAGAACAAATCCCCGTGTATCAATAATTGACCCCGAACCGGAACTGCCTTCCTGCGGAACAGGTTCCAGGAACCAGTTAATCGCCATGGTTTCTGTAGTAATGTTTACAACAGCCGAATTCAACCTTTCATAAATAGAGATATTTTCACGCTCGCCTTCGGAGAATTGAACCAAATCCGCTGTATTTAGCGCTATATAATCGGACTGCAGTAAATTATACTCGTTTACCTGCTCCTCCTGCGCTTTAACTTCTTCAGTTTTACCGCCTGCTTTAGGCTTTAAAAAACCAAGCCCAACGGCAAAAAGCAGTACGATAGCGGCGCTCAATAACGAGAAAAATAAAACCTGACCACGGCTATACAATTTCATTTAATACTCCTTGACTGCGGCATCTGCCCCGCACAGATACTTTGAGTATAATGAAAAAATGCCGATAATAGAAGAGGATATGTCTTTTATTACATTTATTTTGCTCGTTTTGTTAAATATTTCGCCCATTAGCAGCCTTGATTTGCCTGCTGCCCGGATATCCGATGATTCTATCCTGCGAAACAATCTCAGGCAGGCATGGTTTTTGGACACCCCGCGAATGGTGTTATCCCAGCATACCAGGATCGAACACCTGGAAACCGGCGAAAGGGTGCAGGTCAGCGCAACTGAGGGCAGGGACGAGTTTATCGTAGTTCTTTCCCGTGAACGAATGTCCGCAGCAGAACGGAGACCAACAGGGCAGTTTCCGGGCTGGGCGCAAGGTTCATGGATGCTGACCAGAAACAAGGAAACCGGCGCCGGTACCCTTATCAGGATTTTCCTTCGCAGCGATCAATTTACCTATATCCAATTCCGTCCTTTTGATACCGAAAAATGCATGATGGACGCTGTCCTTTACGGCGGCTATATCGTAAGTTCTGTGCCTATTCCGGTCCCGCCGCCGCTTCCCGGAACAACCCCTTCCATAAACAACGCTTTTGAACGTCTCTATACCATGCCGTTAAACGACATTTTAAAGCTGGTTGAAGGAAAGTTCCCTTTAAAATATTTTGAACCCGATCCTTCGTTATACAGGGACAGCCGAACTTTGGTCACGCAGATACGAAGCCAAATTGGCGCTTTACGTTTTGCAGACGACGGCGCGATTGATGAAAACGGAAACTATGTCTTTATCAACACCCTTGAACCACAGCGACCGGCAGCTGCCGGCCTTAACTGTTCCGGTTTTGCCAAATGGCTGATAGACGGCATTCTCCGCCCTGTAACAGGAAAAAGGCTCCCAATCCCGCCCCTAAAAGAACCATTCGGCGAACGCGGCTCCTCTTTCACCGTTAACTGGGAAGAAAGACGCGATGTTTTCTTCGGCCTTGACTGGATCAGAAACCTCGCCGCAGAAGCAAACGGCACTTTACGTTCAGCCCCTTACCGCGCCCTTGAAGAATTTGAAATCCGCCGCAACACTTTTTCTTCTATTATGATAAACGAAAACAGAAATATCGTAGTTAACTCCTACCCCGGCTTTATGCACGAAGCAGGATACACTATGGAAGGTCTGCGCCCTCTGCTCTACACTCTCGCCATAGACGAACCTTACAGTTTCTATCTTGCGGCAATAAACACCGAAATTTCCACTCCAACTTCCATACGAGGCACTCCCCGTCTTCGCCAATATTTCCACATAGCCGCTCTTATTCCCTACTTTGACGAACTCGGCGTCTTCAGAATTGCCGTCTTTGAAAGCGCAACAGAAACATCATCATTTATCGCTTTCAGAAACCGGTATCCGGGACATTTTGTTAACCTGGTAAAGATTCCGGTTTCTGCGCGATTCGAGCCTTAGCGCTTCAGAAATGTATGCCTGTATTGCAGTCGTTATTTTAAACGCCGCTGTCCTGTATTTTTTGCATTTAATTTACTGACCGCCGATTTTCCAGTACTTTTTTCTATTTGCTGACGCGCGACTTTTGCCGCTTTTGCGCCTTCTTTGGCAACTTCAGCACTTTCGTTAAAACCATTGGGCTGGCGAGCAATCGAAATATCCGTAGCAGCAACTTCTGCAAGCATATTTAATACCAATTCGGTGTTGGTCATATTATCGCGCAGGTTTTCTTTTTTTAAACCCTTGTGTTTTTTATACTCGCGGGTAGTCATTCCGCTCCATGTTTTGCTCATTAAATCTGTAAGAGCCGCGTATTCATTGTTTCTGTTAACGCCGCTTTTATCCCATTCATCTGTCAAAGCCTTACGGACTTCGATTGCCTTAATGCGCTGATTTATCCAGTTTTCGCTGTAGCCTAATTTGCGGTAGTTTTGAATAGCACGTTCAATTGATAGTTCGGGGTCTACAGTTTCATCAATTCGTTCACTTCCCACTTTAGCAAGCCACATCTTAAAAGGCTCAGCCTTTTTACTGGGAACAGACTGAATAAGACGCAAGATTTGCTCTGTATCGGCAACGTCGGTAAGACGCATTTTGCCGTCAAGGGCGACTAATTTCAACTGGTGACAATTTGTCACCGTTTCATTTCCTTCCTCTTTCAAGCGTTGTTTTAGCTTATTCCAATATTTTCGTGCGGTCATATCGTCTTGTTGTTCCGTTAAAATCCCAACCACATCAATAATCGACCACCACCACTTTTCGGCTTCTTCGTCCCAAACATAGCGAATTTGCTGTTCCTCAAAAAGCTTTATCTTACTTAAAGATTTTTCCATAGATGTCCTCCGTTAATGTAAACATATGTATAGTATAAGGATTTCGCCGGGTTTTGTCAACAAGTTTTAGGTATTATTATTTTCTATCCTCCGCTTTTCAGAATCGGTAGCAGCTACCAGAAAAAGGTCGCCCCGTAGACAGTCACTAATTAATCCAGCCATAATGCAGCTATGGGAACAGCAAGCATGTTTTCGCCAAAAGAAAGTACCTGATCTCCTGAATATAAAACTAATCCGGTAAACTTTTTTTTACCTTTGAGTACATTCTCCCTAAACCACTTTTGATGCGCAAAATCCTGTGAAGATACACTATGACTGGCTTTGACCTCTATACCCAACAAACTGCCATCATCCCGCTCCACCAGAAAATCAATTTCCCGTTTTTCCCTGTCTCGGTATTGGTAAAGTGAATATGAACTATCTAAATCGGTTTGCGCAGCTAATTCCTGGAATACGAAAGTCTCCATTAGTTTTCCGCAGCGATCTACATCAAGTAATATTTCTTCCTGTTTCCAGCCAAGCATAGCCGTCATAAATCCTGTATCGCTTACATAATGCTTATGGCTGCGCCCAACCCGATCGTAATCAGTTTTTATCCAGGGAGCAACTCTGTCAAATAAAAACAATGCTTCAAGTGCGTTCATATAAGATGTGATAGTTTGACGTGATAATCCAAGAGAACTGCAAATAGGTGATATATCCATAAATTTACCGGACCATGCGGCTAATATACTTATAAGGTCTATCAATGTATTTTGACGGTTTATATTTGCTACATCTTTTAAATCATTTTTTAACAAGGCAGAAATATAATCTTTATGCCATTCTTTACGATCTTTTTGCGTATTAAGCCTTACTGCCTCCGGAAAGCCGCCGCGAAACGCTAAATCAAAAATCATCTTTTTATCATACCCTGTTATCTGTTTTGGAAAATTCATCGTAAAAGCTTTTTCCAGAAAAGCCGGAGGGGTTCGGAGTATCTCACCTTGAGTTAATGGCCGTAAACGGATATTTTTAATTCTTCCTGCCATACTTTCGGTTATTTCCGGTAATGAGTTCAAATTTGCAGAACCTGTCAGCAAATATTGTCCGGGGCGATTATCATTATCCACGGCATATTTTATTTCTGTGATTAGTTTTTTTACTTTCTGTACTTCATCGATAACCATTGTTCCGGAATCATTTTTTACAAATCCGGTTGGATCATCAACAGCAGATTTATAAATAGCATCAACATCCAATGGGCGAAAAATACAATTTTTATCTGTTATTTGCTTTGCAAGGGTAGTTTTACCAGTCTGCCTTGCCCCTGATATTACTACCACACGCCGTGTTTTTAGCGCTTCTTTTACATTTTCAGCCCGCCAACGGGAATATTCTGCCATAAGCCTTATATTAACACGTTCCCCGCGAAATGTAAAGCCAAAGTCCCGCGAAATGTTAAGTCAAAGTACCGCGAAATGTAAAGTCAAAAAGGCTGCCGCTGCCTGGCTGGGTTGCTGCTGCCTATCAATCCCTATATACTATTCCCATGCGAAAGGACATTGAAGGCGTAGCGTTTGACCTGGATGGGACGTTGTATCCTAACTACCGGCTGAATATCAGGCTGGTACCCTTTATCTTAAAAGAATGGCATCTGCTTTCTGCCTTTGGCAAGACCAGGGAGATAATCCGTAAAAATCAGGAGAATAACCCTTTACCGGGCGATTTTTACAGGTATCAGGCGGAAATAACCGCTAAAATACTTTCTGTAGAGCCCGAAGAATTGCAGGAAAAAATCACAAGGTTGATTTATCGGGGTTGGGAGCCGCTTTTTAAGTCTGTTAAACTTTTTAGCGGGGTGCATGAAACGCTTGGCGCGCTGAAGAAAACGGGCTGTAAAATGGGGCTTTTGTCGGACTTTCCGCCGGAGGCAAAACTCATCAATTTGGGCGTTTCCGGCTATTGGGATGTTGTCCTCTGTTCCGAGCATTTTGGCGCTTTAAAACCGAATCCTTTATCATTTATAAAACTTGCCGAAGCCATGTCTCTGCCCGCGGAGAAGATCCTCTATGTAGGAAACAGCCATCGATATGATGTAGCAGGGGCAGCCGGGGCGGGGATGAAGACAGCCTGGATAAAACCTGCTTTGATGCCCAAAGGCAATAAAAACCCAAAACCGGATTTTATTTTCAGCAACTATCGCCAATTTAACAATTTTATGTTATTATAAATAAAGCGTTGTGGCTGCCTGCAGCCTTGGCTGTCTTCAGCCTTGGCAGAAAACAGCCTTGTAACAACGTGTACAGGTATTATTCAGAGGGGAGCATAATACTGATGATTTTTACAGTTGGAAATTTAATTACACTTGCTATTGTTGCGTGTTGCCTTATCCTTTTCCGGTGGATGGATAAGAACAACCGTTCTATGGACAAAATCAGAAAATTTGCGGAAAAATGCAAAAGTGAACTTGAAGCGTTTGTCGAAGAAAAAGGAATGTCTGTAAAGAATTTCGGCATTGTTCTGGATGTTGAAAAAAAAGCGGCAGCCCAGTTAATGAAAAAAATTCAGGAACTTACCAATGAAGAGCTGGCTAAAAAAACCGAGGCTATAGAACAGATAGAAGGGGATATCAGCGCTTTCAAGTCCTCTCTGGAAGAACTTTCCGGAATGACAAACAGAGTGCAGGAAAACCTAAGCCGTATCAGAGACGAATCTGTTTTTGTAGAAAACACAGGCAGACGGGTAAACGAAGCCAGAGAAAAATTCGAACAGGTTGAAAAAGCGCTGGAAGCGGCAAAGAAAGATCTTCTGGATACTGAAGCGCGTCTGGAGAAAAAGAATACCGAACATCTGGAACAGGCGGCAAACGAAGTAATATCGTCGGCAAAGTCATTTGTTTCTGATTTTGAAGCTACCGCGCATGTCATTGAGCGTAAAATCGAAGAACACCGGGAAGCTGTAAATAAAGTGGAACGTGAACGGGAAGCCGTTCTGAATCATGATATAGAACAGGTAAAAAAGATAATAAAAGACGTACATGAGAATGCGGCAAAACGCGCAGACAAAATGGAGGAAGCGGCGCTTGTCAATTTAAAAGAACAAGCCCAGGATCGCGTAAACAAGATAAAAACATTCTTTGAAGAAAAAATTAAAACCGTGCAGGATGCGCTAAAAGGTGAGCATGTTACAATCAATGATAAATTAAAAAACATACATGACAAATGCAATTCTGATATTCATGAAATCAGCGTAAAACATAAAAATTACCAGCAGGAATGGACAAAGGGATCTTCCGAACTGGAAAACATGGCAAAAAAACAAAGAGAAGATATAATTTCTTCTCTTGCGCGCCAGCAGGAAGAAATAACAAACGCTCTTACAAAAGAAAAAGAATCGATTAATTCTTCGCTGCTTCAGCAGCAGAACGACTGGAGACAGAATTTTCTGGAGTTAAAAAAATCTGCGGAAAAACAGCGCAAAGAGCTGGACATGAGTATTATCTCTTCCAAATCTGAACTAAACCAGTCGATTATTGAACTGCGTACAAAATCACAAACGGCTTTAAAACAACAGCACGACGAACTGGATACGTCAATAAAACTTCATCAAAAAGAAATTGTTACAGCGATTTCGGATCTTAAGGAAAAATCCGGCGCCGCTGTTAAAAACCAACAGCAGGAAACAAACGAAGTTCTTTCCAGGCTTAATACTTCGCTTTCTGAACTTCAGATGCAGTCAAAGAAAATGCAAAAACAGCATCAGGATGAATTAAATGCAACGCTTAAACATCAGCAGGATGAAATCAACGCTGCGTTAATCGCCATGAAAGAAAATTCGGATACTGCCGTAAGGCTGCACCAGGAAGAACTGTCTTCCACTCTGATAAACGTTAAAGAAAAAACAAATTCTGTTGTTACTCAGCATCAAAATCAACTTTCCTTTATTCTTAAAGAAACAAAAGAAAAAGCGGATACTGCCGTTAGATTGCAGCAAAATGAAGTATCCTCTGCCCTTAAAGAGATTAAAGAAAAAACAGATACTGATATCAAAGTACAGCAGAATGATCTTTCTTTCGCTCTAAAAGAAATAAAAGAAAAATCCGATACTGCTGTAAGACTGCAGCATAACGAACTTTCATCTGCTATTAAAGAAATAAAGGAAAAAGCAGATACTGATATCAGAATGCAGCACAATGAACTTTCATCAACCCTTAAAGAAATTAAAGATAAATCCGGCGCTGCCGTTAAACTGCAGCACGATGAACTTTCAGCAGCACTCGGCAGCATGAAAGAAAATACAGGCGCAGCGTTAAGAAAACAACAGAATGAAATTGATACTGCATTAAAAGAATTTAAAGCCATGTCAAGCGCAGCTGTTACAAACCAGCATGATGATCTAAAAACTGCATTGGATAGTCAAATGAATGAATGGAAGACCCTTTGCAGAAATACCGAACAAAATATCATTGCAGCCAACGAAAAACGGCTGGATGAATACAGCAAAACCCATGCAGAAGCGGTAAAACAGCTCAACAATCTTGCAGATGATGCAGCCAAACTGGACAATGAACTGCGCGCATCCATGGAGCAGGTAATTACAAGAGTAAAAAAAGATTTTTCGATATTCGAAAAAGAGTCCGGCGCAAGCATGGGAAATGCCGCCGCTGCATTTGATTCTCAGGCGCAAATACTGCGCAAAGAATTGAGCGAAATGAACAAGGAGCTTGACGGCATCAGGCAGCAGGCTTACGACAATGTTTCAGAAAAACTTGTCTCCTTTGAAAGCGAATTTACCGCAGAGCTTGGAAAACGCGCTTCTGATATGGGAAGGCAGATCGCAGACTGGCAATCCGGTATTCAGGAACGTTTTAACAACAGCGAAGAAAAAATCATGCAGGACTGGAAAACTGCCGAAGACCGCATCGCTTCCAGCCAGAGAGAAACAATTTCTATCATGGGTGTCAGGTTAACATCCGATCTGGAAAGGCTAAAACAGGAAGCGTCCGCTTTTGAGATGGGCATTCGGGAAGAAATGCGCAGTGTAGATGAAGCGCGCACATCATTTGCCGCGCAGCTCAAGCAGGACTTGTCCGAAATGCGCACGCTTGCAGAAAACGAAGTTAACTCGCAGATTGGCAAACATCAAATAACAATGCAGGAAACTCTTCGTCAGAAACAAAGAGAGCTGGAAAAAGAACTGGAAAATATATCACAGCATTGCAGCGACGAATATTTCTCTCTGGAAGAAACTGCGCGCGGCACACGTCAATCTCTGGATGACTGGCAGAATCAGTATATGTCCAGAATGCGCGAAATGGACGATACCCTGGAAAAAATCGGACGGCACAACAGGGAAACCGCCGCCGAAAACGACGAACGAATGTCTCAATTCCGCGCAAGTTTGGGAGACATACGCAAGGAACTCGGCGAACAGAAAAAGATTTATGATAAGACAGAAGAACTCAAACAGGAACTTGACAGGCGCATAGAAGAAACAAATGTTAATCTTAACCGCCTGGAGCAGCGGAAGAACGAAATAGTGCAGCTTGAAAGCCAATTGAATCATGTAAGGCGCATTGAAGATGAGATAAACAACAAAATGACAAGGTTTCTTTCGGAGAGCCGCCGCATAGAATTGATGGAAGAAGATTTCAACCGTATTGTAAAAACATCTGCGGAAGTAGAAGAAAAACTAAAATCAATTTCCTCTTCCAACGATATTCTTCAGGCGGAACAGGTAAAAATACGAAAGCTGGAAGATGCCATCAAGGAAGCCGAAGAAAAATACATCCGCATGGAGAAAAAGAACATTGTTCTTGAAGAAACAACAGAAGGTATCGACCGCAACTTTAAAATATTGCAGAAAACAGAAAACTCTATAAAAACTGCAGAAAACACAATTACATCGATTTACGATCAATTTGACAGGCTGCATACATCAATAGAAGATCTTGCCGCGCAAAGTGATAAAGCAACAGGCGCAATTGATAAAATTACCGTTCTGGAAGATTCTCTTGCGCAGATAGAAAAGCGCATAACCGACATGAATGTTGCCCGTGACTGGCTTGCCAAAACAGAAACCAGAATGACAGAGGTATATAAGGACGCGAAAGAATTCCTTAAAATAAGCAAAGATCTTATTGATCGCGAAAGCGGTAAAAAGAAAGCAGATGAAGGCGCGCCGCCGCCGCAGGTTCGCGACAATATCAAAAGACTGTGGGAACGCGGCTACAAGGTAGAAGAAATCGCAAGAACCATGGGACGGGCAGTAGGCGAGATTGAGTTAACACTGGAAATTATCTCCAGGGGATAACAATTTGAATCACGCTGCATGGAAAAATTTTGCCAAAGCAAGAGATCAATTCCGCGAATTAACAGAAGAAATATCGCTATCGCTTCCAAAACTGCAAAACATCCTGCAGCAATTTGTAAACAGCCGTACCGGCATCTACACGGTAGAAACGCCTGTGGTTTACAACAGCACTCTTGATGATATTACAATCAAAGACGATATTAAATTAATTTTAGTTGCAGATAATCCCGGACGGCGCGAACAGGCTTCCAGCCGCTATCTGGTTGGACCATCCGGCAAAATAGCGCAAAAGTTTTTCCGCGATAATCCCGCACTGGGCATTGATTTTTTAAAACACGTTATCATCCTGAATAAAACTCCCATTCACTCTCCGCGCACGATTGAACTTCGCCAGCTTTGCCGAATGGAAGAAAGCATCATTCCTGTACTGGAAGAATCCCAAAGAGCGATGGCTGCTCTTCTTTTAAAATTTCACGAAGCGCTGGACTGCCCCATATGGATAACCGGCTATTCAGAAATGCGCAAGGGCGGAATTTTCGAGGTCTACACAGACAGCCTGAAAAAGTTTGCAGACAGCAGGCTTTTTATTTACCGTCATTTTTCCATGAACCAGTTTACCATAGATTTAAAACAGCAGGCTTTGCCCGGGGAAACCGTCTCTAAAACGCTGAAGCGGATTGGGGCTGCGTACAGGAAGAGGATTCTGCTGAGTTGATTCGACCTGTTTCATTATTCCAAGTACTAATCGTCTTCTTCTCTCTCTCTGAAATCATCCTCTAACCAACAGCGAAAATCTTCCCAGGCAGATTCCTCATTTGTTTCAAAATTATCTGCCGCTTTCTCAAGACATAAAAAATACTTTGCATTAAGTGACAAATTTTTTTCTTTGTAATTTAAAGCATCGTCTTCCGCTTTCTCCTTTACATAGATTGTCATCTTTTCCAGGAAGGTCATTGATTTCTCGTTATCCTTGTACCTGTCTGACAATTTGTTAATTTTTTCTAACGCTTTTTCCATAAATGCTTCTAATTCTTTTTTCTCGTCCATCTTTTTTCTCCTGCCTTTATAATTTTTGTCCGTT
>WQXG01000044.1 GCA_009784975.1 Treponema sp. | reverse complement strand
TAAAAAAAGTCAAGATACCTCTATAAAATGTTTATTTTAATGAACATAACAACTATTTTCTGCCAGCGCCGAGGATACGTTTTACCCCATAAAATCAGCAGATAATCGGGAATTTAAAGGGACGTTTAAATTCCTGATTTGCTGAAAAAAAAGGGGAGATAGCAATGAAAAAAGAACAAAGACAAAAGAACAAAGAACAATGAGCAAAGAACAAAGAATAATGAAAAAAACTAGGAAAAAGCCGGTTCTCTCTGCTCTTTGTTCTCTGTTCTCCGTTAACCGCTCTTTGCTCACTGTTCTCTGCTCTTTGCTCATTGTAAGTTGTGATATTGATCCGGATTTTATGCAAAGGATTGATGATGAGATTGCGTGGTCTAATGCGGCGAGATTGACTGTTGTTCTGAACTTTCCGGGTTCTTGGGGGCAAGGTTCCATAACGACAATAGCCGAAAACCGAAGGTTGGGCTACGACTTTGATATTAATTTTACTCCCGCGCAGGGATATTCGATAGAAAGCTGGCGCGCCTACAAGACAGATGATATAGAAACTTACAGGGATAGCCAGGGGGTTAACTGGAACTGGATGCAGGATGCATACCCTGCCGCCGAATTAATAAAAATGGAAGATGCTATTGGTGCGCTTAAATGGGGCAAGGATAAAGATATTGAGCTTATCAGCACTCCCCAATCAGGGTTTGGAACTTTTGTTTTTAAGATAAATATTACAGACAATGTGACTATTGTACCTTTATGCAACAACGCGCCAGAAATAAAACAAACTGATCCTCCCATGAAAGAAGCAGGAGCCGCGCTTGATAATTTTCCCCCTACACATACCATAATTGTAGAACTGACATCTCCTGTGGATCATAATACTGTAAGACTTGAAGAAGACTATATAGAAATTTACGCACGGGATCTTTTAAACGGCGAACCGACAGGAACTGTTATTGATTTAACAGAGTCAGGTTATTTTACCGCGCGATGGAATGCCGGATTATGGCGGATAATTATCGAGCCAACTTTGGAAGGCGCTTCTTATGTAGAAAATAAAATGTTAACGGTTGTTCTTGGAAAAGAAATAAAAAACATAAATGACTTCAGCATTGCAGGGATTAATGAGACTCAATCAATTAGTTTTTCCTGGAAAACAAACAGTTTAACAACAACAGATGTAATAAAACTGGAAGCTGTATATGACGAAGAAGAAGGAACAATTACTGTTGAATGGATATTAAGCGCGTCTCATTCCGCGAGAATATCGTACACGGTAAATAACAGCCAGCGCCGGCAGCTTGAATCTGAAACAGGCACAAACGTGATAATGGATATTGAGGAAGTCCAACCGCTTTTTACAGGCGGTGTAAGAAGCGGACAGGAAGTAAGTAATATCCAACGCTATGATATATGGCTGCAGTTACATGATGCTGCCGATGACATATACAGGGACAGCGGTTTCCCAGTAACAATCTGGAATTTTGACGGCATGAAAGTTTCAAGAGCAAACCCCGCAGAACTAATAAACTCAGCGGAAGATTTTAGACCTGTAAGCGCAGGCGGAAAAATTGTAACAGATGCCGCAGGTGCGAATAAAAATTATGTATTAACACGAAATATTCAAATTTCTACGCATACGCCGATTAGTAATTTCCAGGGCAGCTTCTACGGCAACGGGCATACGGTTACGATTAGCAGTCTTGGCGGAACTGGCGCAGAAAGAGGATTGTTCGGTGTTGCAACTGACGCGCTTATCCGTGATTTAACCGTGGCTTATTCCAATATGACCATAACAGCCGGTAATGCGACACACATTGGCGGCATTGTAGGTAACGCCACAGGAAATACAAGTATAATCAATTGCATTGTACGCGGAGCAAACTTTTCTGACACGCTTTCTATTTCGGCAGCAAGTTTGACCGCACAAGAAATTCGCATTGGCGGCATTGCCGGAAACTTTGAAGGCTCCGGTTTTATCCAAAACTGCCGTGCCGCGCTTCCGGTTTCTTATACAAGCGGCGGACACGATGGCGAAGTCCGCATAGGCGGAATAGCCGGAGAAATAGGCGAAGGCGGCACGGCAAATACCCTTCCTATTAATAACGGATATACCGGCGGGACTGCCGCTCAAGGTCCCAATGTTACACTGCAAAGACTGCTCATAAACGGTGTAACTGTTTCCGCAAATGTGAGCGCTGACAAAAATACCAGGTGGGGTATTATATCCATAGGAGGCGCAGTAGGCAGAAGCGGAAGGAATACCATGAATGATGTTGTGTATACAAATGGAACAGTTTCGTTTGGAAGATCCACCAGTTCAACCAACTATTGCGGAGGTCTGATTGGACATTCTGTTTTAACAAGTGTAACAGATTGTTCATTTTCCGGTAATATCGGAACAATTAATAATGCTCAAGTTTTAGGCCAAACATATCTTGGCGGATTGATAGGTTATAATGTGACAGATCAGGTCGGTGTTTATTTCATAAACAACTGTACGATACGGACCAATA
This sequence comes from Treponema sp., assembly GCA_009784975.1. Classification (GTDB taxonomy): domain Bacteria; phylum Spirochaetota; class Spirochaetia; order Treponematales; family Breznakiellaceae; genus WQXQ01. The sequence goes on along the minus strand of WQXG01000044.1, from coordinate 25,453 downwards.
TCGAATTTTCCGGTAATAATTCGAAACAAGTTGGCGGAATTATCGGATGGTCAGATTTAAGTGCCGGCTCAATTATAATTACCAACTGCTTTTTTGAAAGAGGAAATATTATTGTAAGAGGAAGCGCGACCACTGAAGCAGGCGGTTTCAGCGGTTGGTTACAGGGTCAGCATATAATGAGCAACTGCGGCGTTATAGAAGGGACAATAAATGTTAACACGTCAAGCGGCGCCATTTATGTTGGAGGGTTTACTTCCGATTTTAGGGGACATATTTCCAATTGTTTCAGTAATATGAATATTATTACAAGAAGCACAACACTTTCCTATGTAGGCGGATTTATAGGCGTATTAGGAATCTCATCAACAGACAGTTCTGTTAGCAATTGTTATGCGACTGGGACAGTATTTTCTGTTATTGAAAGTACTCCCAGTGATATTTTTATTGGCGGATTAGTGGGTAATATTAGGGCTCGAGGAGAAATACGTGATAGTTATGCTCTTGGTAATGTTTTGACAGACTCGCGGAGCGGAACCGGTTCTGTCAGTGTCGGCGGTCTTGTGGGCGGTCTTAGCGGTGTAGGTATAACAAACAGCTTCAGCGCAGGGCAGGTAACAGCCCAGTCTTCATCAGCGTCAAGTACAATTTATGCCGGAGGGCTTGTCGGGAACAGGACATCAGGCACTATCTCAAACAGCGCTGCTCTTGGTACAAGTGTTACCGTCCAGACTCCGGGCACGAGAGGCGTTGGACGCATTTACGGGTCTCCTACGACTAACATTGGTACTAACAATTTCACCCGAGAATCAATGCGGGTAGAAACCAGCAGTGTTTACAATGACAACAACCCATCGGTGATGAACTTTTCTTCTGTTCCCGTCATGTTGGGCATTCCTACCCTGGGAGGCAGCGTAAGCGCAGCTTCCATTAGCGGATTAACTGCCGCTGACAACGGCGGTATGAATCTGGCAAGTGTAACCATGAGCGCAGGCGGTACTGCGTCATTTGCAGCAGGTACCGGTATTATTTCTGTTTCCGGCATTGATCTAAGCAGCCTAACAAATACAAGTCAGTCTCTTTCACGTACCTTTACATTGACAAATTCAGCAGGTAACTCCGCTATTTACAGGATCGAAATAAGACCTGGCAGGAATAACACAAAAATTGTATTTGAAGAAGAAGAAATAGAAGAACATATTTACACGTTAGAGGAAGAAGATGGTGAAATCATACTTAAAAAAGAAACAATCACTAAAACCATAACAGTTGCCAAAGAAATTGCAGACCCTCTCACTCTTGCAGATTTTATCGTATCGGGTCCAAATTTGATCAGTACAACCATGGCTGCTGCCAATGCAGCAGGTCCCTATGGCAGAGCCGTTGCAGACAGCTCTTTCTACAATCCCAGTATCTGGACAAATACCGCTGCCAACGGCGGCTTAAACTTTAGCGTAGAACACTGGAATTTTAGCGGTGTTGTACGCGAAGGCTTCCCGCGGATTAGAGGTCTAAGCGGGCAGTAGGCTGTGTGGAAACTGGTAGCTGTCTACCAGTTTTATTCGATAACTTCCCCTTTATCCCAGAATTCAAACTACAACTCCGCGTTCCCCGCATCCTCCTTCAAACCTTCGGTTTGCGGTCCGCGAGAACCTCGTCAACTCTCCCCCCGTTCGTGTGGTCGGTAAATTATGCTTTTATACCACGGTAGCAACACCACTGTTAACATTCCCTGAAACGGCAACGGTATCAATTACCACTTTTTCATAGTGTAGTTGAGTGTAGGGGTACGCTACATATGGTGTACCCTGAAAAATGACAGAGACGATGAGCAATGTTTGAATAAGTAATCTTACAAATTACGGCATTGCTCATTTCTCTTTTTCCTTTGTTAATTATTCTAAGAACAAACCCCCTTGACATGTATCCACAATATGTATACAATATAAATAGAAGTACTGTATAAAATAGTATACAGTTAAAATTTTCTGTAGGAGGAAATTAATGGTTAAAAGGTTAATTCAGCACGGAAACAGTGTTGCTTTGGTTATTGATAAACCAATAATGGAAATGCTCAAAATTACAAACGAAACCACATTTGAATTAAGCACAGATGGCAAAAATTTAATTTTATCTCCGCAAATTGAACAAACGCAGGAAATAAATATACTAAATTCATTGGAAAAAATTAATAAAAAGTACGGTACTGTTTTAAAACGACTTGGCGAATAAGAATGATTAAATTTTTAACATTATCTGAAGTATTATTGATTCTCGGAGACCAAATAAGGAATTACGGCGGAGCATACGGAGTTAGAGATTTAAATTTACTTAGTTCGGCAATTTATATGCCAGAATCCAGTTTTGGCGGTAATTATTTACATGAAACAATTCCTGCAATGGCAGCGGCATACGCCTTTCATCTTTGTCAAAATCATCCTTTTATTGACGGAAATAAAAGGGTTGCATTGGCATGTTCGTTGGTATTTCTGGATATAAATGGTTATGATTTTAATTGTGATGAAGAAACATTATATAATAAAATGATGGATGTTGCAAAAGGTAATGTAAAAAAAGAAGAATTAATAAAGTTTTTTGAAAAATATTCAATTAAGTTATAAATTACCGGAATTTCTACAGTTCCAGAGGAACACGCACCACCGAGGCAACGCAATGGTAATCGTTACCGCTTTCAAAGCATTTTTTATTTCTTGGCACTAGGAAGAAGCAGGCAGAATATGATAAACTAGGAAAGCAAATGACAAAAAAGATAAGTGCTAAAAAATTATTCTGTATAATTGCGGCGTTTGGGTTTCTTGCTTATGGCTGCAAAACTACAGAGACGGCGGCTGAAGAACCTGTGCCGGAAGAAGAAAGCTATAGCTATAGTGCTGCGGGCACATGGTTTTTGGGCGACCCTCGTTCTGTGATGATATATCAATATCGCGATGATGGAACAGGCTGCGAGATAACCATAAATCAGGGGGCTTCGTTTTCCTTAATTTACAGGCCGTTTAACTATTCATTAACAGAAAAAACCATAAGTATAACTTTTTCTGATTCCTATAGGCCGGCAAGCCGGGTTTTTAATTATGAAATGCCGTCGGCTAACAGATTAAGAAAATTCGATTACACCCCCGGATCTTCACCTGTTTTTATTAAACAGGAAACAACGCAGATGGAAGGCATTTGGCGCAGCGTGGGATCAGACAATATTGAGTATCTTTTCGGCGGCAGAAATTTTTTATTAAAATTACAGCAGGGAATCCCAATTTCAAGCGGTAATTTTATTTTATCAAAAGAAACACTTATAATAAATGACCTGTATCGATGTATTGATTATTATGGTCTTAGATGGACCGCCTCAACAGCATCGCACGAAACTTATTTGCACAGCTTTAACGAAAACCAGTTAACATTAACTTCCGGCGGAAGAAGACTCCTGCTTTTAAAACAGCACTGATTCAGGGATTGTCATTAATTTTCACCTTGCACTACATACAAATTTAGTATAAACTAAAACCATGGCAGACAGGGTTTTTACCGTACTTGACCTAATTGACCTTGATCTCAAAGAACACAATTCGCTTAACCTGCGATGTATCGGCGGCAGAAAGGGGCTTGGAAATACAATCAGTATTCCCGACCTTAACAGGCCAATGGGCGCAATAATGGGTTTTTTTGAGGATTTCGCGTATCAAAGAATACAGCATTTTGGGCGCGGGGAAGCGGCTTTTTTACGGCGGCTCGATTCCGAAGGTAAAACCGATACTATCAGGGAAATGTTCGATTACCCAATGCCATGCTGCATTTTTACCCATAATCAAAGCCCGCACAAGGAATTTTTTGAAATAGCAGAAAAAGCGCAATGCCCCATTTTGCTGACAGAACTTGGGTCTGCTGATTTTTCCGCAAGAATTATGCGTATCCTTTCCAGAATTTTCTCTCCGCGCCAGATTGTTCACGGTGTGCTTGTAGAAGTTTACGGACTGGGTATTTTAATACAGGGCGATTCGGGCGTAGGAAAAAGCGAGACAGCGCTGGAATTAATTCATCACGGGCACAGGCTTGTGGCAGATGATGTTGTAGAGATTAATTGTATCTACGGAAACACATTGATGGGCGCCGGTGCAAATAAAATTATCGGGCACCACATGGAAATACGCGGACCGGGCATAATCAACATTACGCATCTTTTTGGAGTTAGGGCAATAAGGGATCGCAAGGAAATACAGCTTGTCGTAGAACTGGAAGAATGGGACTCCGATAAAAATTACGACAGGCTTGGAGCGGAAGATCATACTATCGAGCTGCTTGGAGTAAATATCCCAAAACTGATAGTTCCTGTAAAACCCGGGAGAAACATTCCCATAATCATTGAAACCGCCGCAATGAACGAAAGGCTCAAGTCGATGGGTTATCATGCTGCAAGGGAATTCAACAGGAATATTCTTAAATGGATTGAAAGCGATGCGGCGCGTTCAGTTTTCTTCGGCGACGATGATGTAATTTAGGGAAAATAAAATGACAGAAAGAACCGTTAAAATAACAAACAGAGCCGGCATTCACGCGCGTCCTTCTGCGATTCTTGTACAAGCAACCAAAAATTTTAAATCCAATATATTTTTTGAAAAAGGCGAATATCGGATTAATGCCAAATCCATAATGGGTATTATAACTCTTGGGGCGGGTTACGGAACAGAAGTAAAAATTATCGCCGAAGGAGAAGATGAGATAGCCGCAGTAGAAACCATGGTCAGGCTTTTTGAATCAAAATTTGAAGAAGAATAATTTATGAAAAAAGCCAAAGCCGGTCCTGAATTTTCTATTATGAAAGTACGGACGCTGATTCTTGTTTATTCGCTTCTTTGCCTTTTAACTCTTCTTTTTTCCCGCAATTTTTTTATAGAAACCCTGAACGGAGCTGTGCCTGACCGCCTGCACTTAATCGTATTTTTTACAATACCGGTTGTATTGCTGATTATTTTCGGCATATCAGTTTATCAGGTAGTAACAGATATTTTATTCCACCGCCCGGGAAGCAGATTCAATTTAAGGCTATTGGCTTATTTTGCAGTAATAGTAATTTTTTCTGTAACGCCGATAACGCTCATGACAAGTTCTGCGCTGAATGAGATAGTCCGTTTTTGGCACAATATAGACGCTTCTACCGCCAACAGGGCAGCAAACAGTTTTATGGCAGAAAATTATTCCATGCATCTTGATCGATTCGAAGGAATAATTAAAGAAAATGATTTTTCCAATCCGCAGGATATATTATCTGTTCAGGTTTTCCGTTTTTCAAACGACAGCGAGGGTCAGCCCTGGACAGAAACCTCTTTTACCGGAAACAATGAATTTCAACTGCCCTACCCTCCTTCTGCAGAAACCGGTTTTCCGGCAAGAGAACTGCCAAGAGATACAGGAACCATACGTTATGTACAAAGACCCATGGGGCAGAATACTTTGCGCGTTATCAGCTACAATCTTGGCATCGATTTTGACAGGGGAAAGGCATCTTTGGAAAATCAAATTGAGCATTTTGAAACAATAAATGAACTGCGAAGAAATTTGCGTCCGCTTTTAATTTACTATTATGCGGTGTTTTTCCTTCCTACCCTGCTCATGACAGCAATTATAGCAATTTCTTTTACGCGCAGAATTACCCGCCCTATCGTAGAATTAACCGAAGCGACACAGAATGTAGCGGAAGGCAATTTTTCCATTCATATACTTACGCGCCGCAATGATGAACTTGGCAGGCTAATCCGCTCATTTAATCTAATGGTGCAAAACCTGGAAAAATCAAGGGAAGCGCTTGTAAGAAGCGAAAAAATATCAATATGGCAGAACATGGCTCAGCAGCTTGCGCATGAAATAAAAAACCCTCTTACACCCATTAAACTTTCCGCGGAACGCGTATTACGCAGATGGAAAAGCGAGCCGGAAAATATAGGCGAAATTATTGAAAGCTCCATGATGGCTATTATTCAGGAAACAGAAGGATTATCGGCTTTGCTTAATGAATTCAGAACATTGTCAAAACCAATGGAGCCGTCAAATTCATTTACAGATTTACATGAAGCCATAGAAGAAGCAATTAACACTTATTCAAGTTCATATTCCGGCGTAAAGTTTGATGCTGCGCATACACAAACAAAAATAATGATAAAAATTGACAAACACCGCCTGTCTCAAATTCTAACAAATCTTGTAATAAATGCAATTGACGCAATGAACGGATCGGGGTTGATAGAAATACGAACAGACCTTGTCAAAAAACGGGAAGTGAGTTATTGTAGAATAAGCGTCAAAGATTCCGGCAAGGGCATCAACATTCAGGAACACCAGATGATTTTTACTCCCTATTTTACAACAAAAACATCAGGCACAGGATTGGGGCTTCCTATTGTTGAACGAATTGTAAATGATCACGGCGGCGCAATATGGTTTGATACGGCAGAAGGTATAGGAACAACGTTTTATATTGATTTGCCCGGAGAAGTAACATAATGCCTGCAATATTAATAATTGATGATGAACCCGGTATCAGACTTGCTCTTTCATCAATTCTGGAAGACGAAAAATACAAAGTCCATGTATCGGAAGATGCGCTTGCCGGCATAGAAATACTTAAGCGCCAAATAATCGACCTTGTTTTTCTTGATGTGCTTTTACCGAAACTGGGCGGCATAGAAGCGCTGGAAAGAATACGCAAGGAATGGCCTGCGGTGGAAGTTGTAATGATTTCCGGTCACGCAAATATCGATATGGCAGTCCGTGCCGTAAAACTGGGCGCTTTTGATTTTTTGGAAAAACCTTTATCGCTGGAAAAAGTGCTTACTGTTTGCAGAAATGCCCTTGCTATCAAAAAACTGCGGGAAGAAAATAAAACTTTAAAAAAGATTACAGCCTTTGCGAGCGAAGATATTATAGGAACGAGCGCCGCAATCAGAAATATACGGGAAATGGTTAAACAATCGGCGGAAAGCGATGCGCGCATTTTAATAACAGGCGAAAACGGAACCGGAAAAGAAGTGATAGCAAGAGCGATTCATCAATGTTCGCTGCGAGGAGACAATCCTTTTATTGACGTTAACTGCGCTGCAATACCGGAAACATTGATAGAAAGCGAACTTTTCGGCCATGAAAAAGGCGCATTTACAGACGCGGTGCAAACACGCAAAGGGCGTTTTGAACTGGCGCACAGCGGAACGCTTTTTCTTGATGAGATTGGGGACATGAGTCTTTCTGCGCAAGCCAAGGTTTTACGGGTTATTCAGGAACAGAAAATTGAACGTATTGGCAGTGAAAAAACAATTGAGACAGACGTGCGCATCATAGCAGCGACAAATCAGGATTTGGAAAAAGCCTGCGAAAACGGCAGATTCAGGCAGGATCTTTATTTTAGATTGAATGTTATTCCCATCCACGTACCGCCCCTGCGTGAACGGCAGGAAGATATTCCGCTGCTGCTTATATATTTTCTTAATCAGTTAAAAAAAGAATTAACCCTGGAAACCTGCGCATTGGAGGAACTGGCTTCCCATAATTGGCCCGGAAATGTGCGGGAATTGAAGAATTTGGCTGAACGGATAGCGGTTATGCATCAGGAAAATACCATTAAGGGGGGCGAATTGTTAAAATTACTCAATAAAAGGATAAAAAAGCCGGAAAATCCAGGCGGAGCTTTAAACGAAAACATTTTAGAGAAAGGTTTTAATGAAGCAAAAGAAAGTTTTGAAAAATGTTATTTAGAGTTCCAACTTTTAAAAAATCATGGTATAATTTCCAGAACGGCGGAAGCAATTGGAATTTATCCAAGCAACCTTCACGCAAAGTTAAGGAAATACAATATTACTGCGGCTAAATAATTTATATCAGAGGTTATTATGAGAGAGTTGACAGAACGCCAAAAACAAGTACTTTCTTTTATCGCTGGTTATATAAAAGAACATTCGTACCCGCCGGCAATCAGGGAAGTTGCAGCCCATTTTTTCATTTCCGTAAAGGGAGCGCACGATCATATAACTGCGATTAGAAAAAAGGGGCATTTAAAACATGCCGATAAACGTCCGCGGACAATGGGACTGGTTCATGTAAAACCGGAAGAATCGCCGGACATGATTTCCATTCCGCTATTGGGAAGCGTTGCCGCAGGGATTCCCATTCTTTCAGAAGAAAACTTCGACGGAAACATCACTCTGCACCGTTCCATGGTAAAGAAAAACAAAAAATATTTTGCCCTGAAAGTAAAAGGCGATTCAATGTCCGGAGCCGGCATTCTGGAAGGCGACATAGCAATTATAGAAAAATTAAGCTCTGTCCGTGACGGCGAGATAGCCGTAGCAGTAGTTGAAGAAGCCGCAGCATTAAAACGTTTTTTTAGGGAAAGTTCCCGGATAAAATTACAGTCAGAAAACCCCGCTTATCAGCCAATTTACAGTTCAGATGTAAAAATACTGGGGCGGCTTTCCAGCATTATACGTTCTTACTAAAAATGGGCGTTTATATTTTTATAGGTCCTGAGCTGGGCAGAAGACAGGAAGCGGCAAATGCCGTAAAAGAAAGATACAAAAAAGGCACCACAGCAGAAGAATTTACCTTTTATGCCGATGATACTTCTGTCGGCACAATTGTTGATACCCTGCAAAATCAGGGTCTGTTTGCAGACGCCAGAATTGTTACTGTAAAAAACGCAGAAGCGATTAAAAAAAAGGACGATGTTGATTATCTTGTTTCCTTTTCAAAAAAAATAAAAGAAAACACCGCGCTTATTCTGCTCTCTGACGAAATCCGGCTTGCGGCAGGTTTTGACAATGCAAAGGCAAACAAACAGGTTTTTTATGAAATGTTTGAAAGCGATAAAATAAAGTGGCTGCAGGATTTTTTCAGGCGCTCAGGCTTTAATATTAATAAGGATTGCATTGATATTATCCTGGAAATGGTAGAAAACAACACTGATGCCTTAAAACGCGAATGTACCCGTCTTATTTATTTTTTTCCAAAAGACCAGCCAATAAATGCGCAAGACATAGAAAAATGGCTTTCTCACAACAGGGAAGAATCCGCTTTTACGCTGTTCTCCCGCATCGCCGCAGGCGATCTTGGCAAATCACTTGAAGCTTTAAATGTAATGCTGGCTGCCAAAACAAGCGCTCAAAAAATTCTGTCCGGTCTTGCCTGGTGCTTCAGAAAACTCGGCGATTATTTGTCGCTTTTGGAAGCCGGAAATGCAAACAACAGCTTTGAACTAAAAAAGATAGGGTTGTCTTCTCCAAAAACAAAAAATGATTACGCTGCTGCAGCCCGCCGCTACAACATTGAATCTGCAGAAGCCTGTCTTGCGCTTACTGCCAGATACGAAATACTTCTGCGCTCACCCGCAGCCGTTATGGAAAATATTATAATGGATAAATATATATTGGCTTTAATAAAAGCGGGCTCTGTATAACTATTTAAACTCTTCTATAACCTTCACAGCTTCGTCAAATTCGCTATGAAGCAGGTGGCTTGCGATTTCGCCCAGAATTTCCTCTGTTTTAGACGGCCATGCTTTTTTTCTTATCTCTGCAAGCAGGTCTTTGGCTGTTTTTTTATCATAACTCGTACAAGCGGATTTTATTTCCTGCAGTTTTTCCTTTAACAGCGAAACATCTCCCTTATTTGCGCCATTGGCGTCTTTATTTTTGGATTCGAATTTTTCTATTGCTCCAAACAATAATTCCATAAAAGCCGGAAGTTCAGATAAAATAACTTTAATATTTTTATCACGCCCGGCTTGTTCCAGTTTGGAAGCCTGAACAGAAAGGCTGTTTTCGCCTACATTCGCAAGAGCGCTTTTCATGGCATGAATATTAATAACAAACATGGAAATATCTTCATCGCTGCGGCACTTGTTAATATAAATGGCTTCCAGTACCTTTAAGGTTTTTTTTGCATCACGAACAAAGAATTCCGCAATTTGCGAATCTATGGAAGACTGATGCCTTATGCCATACAGGCTTTCCTTCTGCATACGCGCCGCTTTTACTACATCGGGCGGCATTTTGTCCCGTATCAGCTTGTTTAAAGTAATATTTAACTGCCGGATATCTACCGGCTTGGAAATAAAATCATCGAATCCGCAGTTCAGAAACATTTCCGCCTGTCCTGCAAGCGCATTGGCGGTTAAAGCAACAATAGGTTTTTTATACCCCAGGCTTCTGACGATTTTTGCTGCCTCTATACCGTCCATTTTGGGCATCATGTGATCCATAAAAATTATATCGTAAATATTGCCGTCTCTTATCTTGTCAATCGTTTCAAACCCGCTCATTGCAGTATCAATTGATAAACCGTAAGGAGCCATTAATCCTTTGGCAACATAAAGATTTGTCTCTACATCATCAACAATCAGGACGCGTCCGTAAGGCATAAATTCCCGTTTTATCTGAACTGTTCTGATTTTTACGCTATTTGCATGATTCAACTGCATTAAATTGTCAGCCAATTCTTTGCCAATCGGTTCTTTATCAATACATTTTTGAGGCAGGCGTACCGTAAATTCAGTCCCTACACCAAGCGTACTTTCTATAAAAATATCACCGTTCATTAACCGTATCAGATTTCTTGTTATATTCATTCCAAGACCGGTGCCTTCGGTTTTACGGTTTGCTTCCAGATTAAACCGGGAATATTCACTGCCCAGCTTGCTAACCTGATCAACAGTCATACCCTGTCCGGTATCTTTGATACGGAACATCAGAGTTACCGAATTTTCATCCTGCGCTTCATCCTCTGCATAAACATAAAGGCTTACTGTGCCTTCATCTGTATACTTAAATGCATTGGAAAGCAAATTATTTAAAATTTGCTTAATACGCAGCTCATCGCCGACAAACATTACGGGCGTTTTTTCATCCACTATAAGCTTAAATTCAATAGGTTTGCTTTCATAACGCATAATAAGCAGCTGAACAGTATCGTGGATAAGGCTTGCTATATCATATTGATTTGATATCAATGACAGTTTCCCGGCTTCTATTTTTGACAAATCCAAAATATCATTGATAATACCAAGCAATAAATCTCCGGAATTGTAGATTCTTTCCAGCCCTTCTTTTGTCGTCTGCGGAAGCGATTCATCCTGAAGCTGAATTTCCGCAATGCCCAAAATAGCATTCATTGGGGTGCGGATTTCATGGCTCATTCTGGCAAGAAAATCGCTTTTTGCCTTGCTGCTTTCTTCTGCAATTTCCGCCTTGCGCATTTCTGCAATCATAGCCTGCTGTTCGCGTAAATCCCTGATATATTCGATAACTATAAATTCTTCCTTGTGTTTAACGCGGACACAGGTAATCTCCGAAGGTATTAACTCGCCGTTCAGTTTTTGATGCATCCATTCAAACTTGCAATAACCTTCATCCAGCGCTTTTCCTACAAGAGCAAGGCCTTTCTCTCCCGATAAACTTCCGTCTGATTGGCGCTGCGGCGACAGCTCATCATATTTTTCCATGTATTCCTGTTTATCAGACAACCCAAACATCTTTACGGCTTCCTGATTACAGTCGATAAGGTTTAAATTTTTATCCCAAAAAATAGCGCAAAAAGGCGCCGTATCAATCATAATCTGCATACGCTCATCGGCTTCGCGCATTTTAATATTTTGAATATTGCGGTTTACGGCTGTGCACATCATTAAACCTGCGGATGTTAAAATACTAATCTCTTCGTGACACAATGTGCGCTCGTTACGGCAATCGTCGATGCTGAAAAAACCCCAGAACTCCCCAATTAAAAACATTGGAATTATCACGATAGATTTCATGTCGTAATATTCCAGAAATTCCCGGTCTTCATCCGGTAATTTAGAAACCGGCGAGTTAATATTTTCGCCCTGTAAAAACAGCTTTTCCCATTCTTTTTTCATGCTGTACGGAAAATGCAGACCATAAGGAATATCCTTGCGGGTTTTTCCGAATTCGCTCAGCCATTCATGCCGCAGAACAAAGTGCATTTCTTCGTCAATCAATTCATTGCGCCATATTTGAACGCGGTCAGCATCCAGACAATGCCCTACAAGCTCAAAACTTTTAAGCAATACTTTTTCAAAGGAAAAGCGTTCGTTTCCGGACAACAGAATTGTAGCGGCAGTATTCACAATATCCAAAAGCCGCGCCCGCTGTTCCATTTCCTTCATCATTTTTTTCATATCGCGCATATCCCGCGGCATCAATACCCAGATAAGCAAAGCTGCAAAAATGATTCCCAATACAGAAAGAACAATTACCAGGGGTCCCCCCCATTCTCTTGAATGTTCTGTTTTATTAATAAATGAGTAACTAACAATAGCAATAAGTGCAAGCGCAATAATCACAAGCAGAATATGTGAATACCTGGTGATTGTTTCGCGCGATAACCGCACCCCTTTACTCATTTAACCTCCGTTCTTACAGCTTTAAAAAATTCCTTTGCCTGATAAAAAACCTCGGCAATTTTTGGATCATAATGAGAGCCGGCGCTTTCCATAATAATCTTGACTGCCTCTTCGTCCGTAAAAGCTTTCTTGTACGGCCGTTCAGAAACAAGCGCATCATACACATCTACAATAGCCATAATCCGTCCCTGCAAAGGGATTTCGATTCCCCTAAGCCCGTGCGGATATCCTTTGCCGTCCCATCTTTCATGATGGCATCCTGCAAACAATCTTGCATTACGCAAAAACTCGCCTTCGCCCGTCTGCGCGATAATTTCATCAATTATCCGCTCCCCTTCCAGAGCATGGGTTTTCATAATTTCATATTCTGCTTCAGTTAGCTTACCCGGCTTGTTTACAATTATATCAGTTATGGAAATCTTTCCCAAGTCATGCATACGGGCAGAAGAGATGATCTTTTCGACATCCCAGTCTTTAATTTCATCGGTATATATACCGCGTTTCATCATTTCGTCAATCAGTATTTTAATATATGCCGAAGTACGCTCAATATGATCGCCTGTTCCTTTATCGCGGTTTTCTACAATATTTGCCAATACCGACACTATGCTGTTTTGCAGCCTGTGAAGCTGCGCTGTCCTTTCCCGGATAATTTTGTCAATATCAAGATGGGTTTTAATGCGGTTTAAAAGCACAGGAGCGGAAAAAGGCTTGGTAACAAAATCCACCGCTCCTATCTCAAAACCGCGAACCTCCACTTCAGGGTCGGTACGGCCTGTTAAAAACATAACAGGTATGTCCGCAAGATGGGGGTCGTTTTTCAGCTTTTGGAGCGCTTCAAATCCATCCATTTGGGGCATCTCAATGTCCAGCAAAATAAGATCGGGAACTACCCTCTCCAAAAGCATAAACATTTTCGCGGCTGACGGCATCGTCATAATATGATACCACTCTTCCAGAGCTGCCTCTGCCATGGATAAATTGGTATCACTATCATCTACAACAAATATGGTTTTCACAGAATAATATACCTTCCTAACATATATTTTAAAACAAAAACCCGGAATTTTATACTTGTTTATTAAAGAATTCCGGGAAAATGTCAAAAAACTGCTGTTACATGTTATATTAATCTATTTTAAACCTGGAAACCTCCTTTATCAAGGCTTCAATGCCTTGCTGATTCTTAATACTTATATCATTTACATGGTTTACAGCCGTATTTATCTGGTTGGCGCCGGCTGCCATTTCGTTCATTCCGGACGTTATTTCCTGTGTAAGTTTTTCCAGATTTGTAGTTTCCTGGATAACCTCCTTTGCCCCCTCAAACATTTCGCTGGAACCGGTTTTTACCTGCCTTGTAATATCGTTAACATATGTAACACCTTCAAGGATCTGCTTGCTTCCCTGCCCCTGCTCTTCCATCGCATTACGGATAACATCCTCCTGCTCAGACACAATTTTTACGCTGGAATCAATTGCTTCAAAATTATTAAGGACATTTTCTGTGGAATCTGTAATCTTATCAATCGATGATTTTATCTTCTTTAAAACAGACCCTATGGTTTTGGACTGCTCGCTTGAACTTTCTGCCAGCTTGCGGATTTCGTCGGCAACAACGGCAAAACCTTTTCCCGCCTCTCCCGCATGAGCCGCTTCAATTGCAGCATTCATGGAAAGCAAATTGGTCTGGCTTGCAATATTTTCCATAACAGAATTGATTTCCAAAAGCCCCTCTGATTCGCGCGCAATTTCCTGAATATCTTCGGCAACTGTCTGCAAGCCGCCTCTGCCCACTTCGGATGCTTCCCTTAACATTTTTACATTTACAGCATTTTTAATTAAAGTGCCTGTAACCGACTGGATATTTACAACCATTTCTTCGATAGACGCAGAAGCCTGTGATATATGAGAACTTTGATTTTCTACATGATTATTTAGTTTATGTATATTTTCTGTCACCTGCTCCATTGTAGCATTTGTCTCTGTTACGCTTGCGCTCTGATTTATAACGCGGGTTTTAATACTTTGAATATTTGCCGTAATCTGATTAACAGCAGCAGCAGTTTGATTCATGTTGCTGGAAAGATCATGACCTACAGCGGATAACCCGGCTACCTCTTTTTTAATTAATACAATAAGGTCTTTTATTTTTTTTAAAGTAAGATTAAAATAACGCGATAAATCGCCCACTTCGTCTTTGGAATTGTTTTCTATTTTTTTTGTTAAATCTCCTTCGCCTTCGGAAATATCCTTAAGCGTAAGCGTAACATCAAGTATCGGTTTTATAATTCCCCGGGCAACAAAGAAAGTAATAACCGCGGAAACAACAAGAATAATTACGGCAAAAATAATCGCTATTAACATCATGGCAAAAACAGGCTTATTAATTTCGTTCATGGGAATACCCAGCATAAGACTCCATGGAGTATGCATACCTTCTACAAAAATAGGCTCATATATCATGTAAATATCTGTTCCCATAAAATCAGAATGTCTTGTAAGGCTGACAGATTTTCCGTTTTCGCCGCCGTTTTTAATTGATTGAACAATACGGTTATGCTGATTTCCCAGCAATTCAATGTCAGAAACACTGTGATTGATATTTTCCTGAATAAGATTTTTATCATAATGAGCGACGATTAATCCGTCATTGGCATAAACAGCGGCTACTCCTTTGCCGTCATATACATCCATTATTATTTCATCTACAATTTCCTGTATATCACTGACATAGTTAATTCCAACAAGACCAACAAGTCCGCCGGAATTATTTTTAACAGGAAACATAATAGCAATAACAGGGACATTTCCATGACCGAAAATATCTCTCCATACGGGAGAAGCTATATCAGGATCGCTGGTCATATTTTTTAAATAATCCTGCCATCCTTCATAACCAACAGCAATATGCTCAACATTCCCGGTTCTTCTGCGTGTATAAAAAGTTTGATACTGGCCAAGAGCAGTATCGCGGCTGTCTATGGTGTTTGGAAGCCATGCTGTCCAAATGCCCATGATAAGCGCATCCTGCTGGATTGTACTGCGTAAAAGTTCGTTATAGCTATCCCGCCGCAAATGTTCTGCAGTATTATCGTAATCGCTGAATATCTGCGCAAGCACTTTTCCGTATCCGGTAAAAATTTCTATACGCCGCTGAATTTCTATTGAATTAGCCAAAGCAAGCTGATTTGCATAATCAAAAGTAGTATCTTTTTGTATAGCAGCGAACCGCAAAAGCAGAAAAACAGATAAAATTACAATTACCGCCGCAAGCATAGCCAAAATAATAGATATCAATTTTACTCTAAGTTTCATATCTTCCTCCTATTTTATAATATATGTAAATTTGAAACTGTCATGCGCGATATACATAATTAAAATTTTAGAATCACAGCTATTAAAAATAAATACAAAAATAATCCGCGGATTTTCGCGAAGAAAGGCGCAGCAAGGAAGAACCCCTGTGCTGCGCCTTCACAGCAAAACTAGAAAGTTACCTGTTCAAGCTCCTTAATGTCAGTTTCGCTTTCACCGTAAGCAATCTCCGGTTCGGCAGCAATGGTTTCTGCGACAGGTTTATTCTGCCCGTCTTTTTTGAATTCGGGGCGGAACTCTACATGTTCTGCGATAATAGAAACACGAGAGTGCGATTTACCGTCGGAGCCATTCCAGCGGTCCTCTTTCAGGCGGCCAACAACGCGCAGCCCGCGTCCTTTCTTGCCTTTGGTGTAACATGCCTCGGCAAGTTTTGCCCAGGTAACCACTTCAAAGAAAGAGACTTCTTTCTCAAAGCCGGGGTCCTGGTTGTTTTGCTTGTAATAGCGATTTGACGCAAGGCTCATGGTGCAAACCTGCGTCCCTTTGGTTGTGGACCGAAGTACCGGATCTTTCACCAGATTACCTTCGATTAAAATTGAATTGAGGTTGTTCATACAACCCTCCTTGGAATTGTTCCGACAGCAAACTGCCGCCGGCTATGAAATTTTCCAAAGGAAAATTTCATAGATACTATATATGGCGCACAGATGCGTGGTGCTTGACCGAAAATGAAAAAAAGTGAAAAAT
Organism: Treponema sp.; assembly: GCA_009784975.1. GTDB lineage: Bacteria > Spirochaetota > Spirochaetia > Treponematales > Breznakiellaceae > WQXQ01. The sequence goes on along the minus strand of WQXG01000044.1, from coordinate 8,970 downwards.
TTTTGATATTTTTTTTCGCGCTAAGAGAAAAAAGAAGAATATTTTGAATTTATGCGGTTTTTTAATCTAAAATCCACTTTTGTAATTTATTTAAAACAAGGCTTTATACACCCCCGAATTTTATTATATATTGACATCATGAAGAATTTGTACGGCGTAACACCCTGGGGACGTTGGTTCATCGATGTGCTGGACAGTTACAAAATGGGAGAACGCCTTGATCGCGGCAGACGGTATGCCAATGCAGGAAAGGTGCTCTCTCTGGAACTGGCGGACGGCAAAGCAATAGCAAAGGTCGAAGGAAATTACAGCCCTTTTTACAAAGTGATAATAAGTTTTCCGCTCCTAAAAGAAGCAGAAAAAGTATATAAAATAATCGAAGATGATACGCTGCTTTTGGCTCAGATTGCCGCAGGGGAATTGCCGGAAACATTTTTACTTAAACTTAAAAGCGAAGGTATAAATCTTATTCCCGCACACTGGCGCGAAATGAAAAGATCATGCTCGTGCCCTGATTACGGCGACCCCTGCAAACACATGGCAGCGCTTTACTACATAATATCAAGGGAAATTGACGCTAATCCTCATGCGCTTTTTAGATTGCGCGGCATTGACCTTGCTTCAAGATTTGGAAAGGCGATTGTCCCTGTTATTGCTCCTGCATTTACAGTAAAATTTGACAGCTATGAATTTTTAAAAACAGGGCATGAGCCTATGACTCTTGAAGAAATACCCCATTGCGGACAATTAATTACTTCCATTCTTTCGCCGAATCCGCCGTTTTGCAGCAGGGATTTTACGGCTGTCATGGCGGAATTCTATCATCGCAGCTCATGTTACCGCGAATGGGAACAGGCAGAAACAGACGAAGATGCCATTGCCCAAACAGAGCATGATTTTTCACGATCCCACTGGACTGTGCATTGTCCGAATCCTGTTCCCGGCGCGGAGCCGGTTCTGCAGTCAACAGATATTAACGGAAACAAAAGACGTTTTACTCTCTATGAAGCATTTAGGTATTATGTGCAATTTTCATCCGATGACGGATCTGCTTCATATAATTTTTTATTCTATCTTTTTAAAGCTCTTAATCTTATATGTTCCGCAGGCGCTTTTATTCCCTATGTGCTTGTAACAAACGATGAAGAAGACATACTTAAAATTATATGGCGGCCGTTTGAAACTTTGCCTTCTATTTCTGAAATGATGGAAAAAATTGCTTTACGCGAATGCGGACTTTTAACTGCGCCCCAGGTTTTTAAAATAAACCTTACAAGCAAACAGGTAAAAACGCACAACAAACAGGTTGTAAGCGGAAAAAGCGTTGTTGATCTTCTTTCCTGCGCTTTTATAAATGAATGGATCAGGCATAAATTTATGATTTTTCGCGGCAGTTTTACAAAAGAAGGAGATGAAGATTACAAGCGGCTTTTAAATCTTTTCTTTTTGGGAATGTTTATAGATGTTTCTTCCCCTGCTAAAAGATCGCTTCCCGCAATGATCGACCGCTGGCTTTCCGTGCTCCACATAAATTTTACCGCGTATCGTTATGCAATAACAATCAAAAATATTTCCAAAAATGCCGATAACTTTACCCTTACTGACAAAGACTTCGGCATTTCAATGGATGTAATAACCGATGAAGAAGACGGCGTAAAAAAAACCGCGCTATCCAAATGCAAAAACCTGAATGTCCTAACAGCGCCGATTGCTCTTTCAAACTATCTGCCGGAAATAAAAGATCTTTTTTCCAGCAGCAGCATTGCCCTTTCAGAAACTCGCCTAATCACATTTCTCGATTCAGCGTCTTCTCTTCTTTCACGGCTTGGCATTATAATAAATCTTCCAAAATCTCTGGCAAAAGAATTAAAACCGCGCCTTGTTATCAAGATAAAAAACGAATCCACGTCTCTTGTAAAATACCTTGATTTAAACGCCCTGCAGAATTTTGAATGGCAGATTGCTATCGGCGATGAGGTAATGTCCTTAAAGGAATTCGAAAAACTTGTCAAATTAAAACGCGCAATGGTTCGTTTCAGGGACGGTTTTGTAAAAATGCAGGCAGAAGAATTTTCCCGTCTTTTAAAAAAAGCAAAGACCGCCTCACCGGATGTTAATGATTTTTTAAAAGCGCATTTTTCCGGCGATTCCGTTCTTGCTTTTGACGCGCGCGAAACCATCGACAACCTGTTTCGTGAGCATAATTTCCCCATTCCTGCAAACCTTAACGCAGATTTACGCCCGTATCAGGTACGCGGTTATAATTGGATATGTTCGCTTTTATATTCCGGTTTTGGGTGCATACTTGCAGACGACATGGGACTTGGAAAAACAGTGCAGTCTATCGCGGCAATACTGCGGCTCAAGGAAGAAGGAATGTTAAACGAAAGCTGCCTCGTCGTTGCGCCTGCCGCCCTTTTGTGCAACTGGGAAAAAGAGCTGGATCGTTTTGCGCCGTCATTAAAAGTATCGCGTTACCACGGATCTTCAAGGCGGCTGAATAAAAAAAGCGACATTTTCCTTACTACTTATCAAACCACCGTACGTGACGAAAAAAAACTTATAAAAAGAAATTTTTCCCTGCTCCTTGTTGATGAGGCTCACCTTATGAAAAATGCCCAAACGCGCATTTCCCGCACTGTTAAACATTTGCGTTCCAAATACAGACTGGCTCTTTCCGGCACTCCTGTAGAAAACCGTCTTGAAGATTTACGCTCCCTGTTCGATTTCATTCTGCCGGGTTATCTGGGAGATGCCGCCAAATTCAGGGAACAGTACCGTATCCCAATCGAGGTAATGCGCAGCACAGAAAAAGCGCATAATCTGCAAAAAATAACTTCCCCGTTTCTGCTGCGCCGGTTAAAAACAGACAAAAAGATAATAAAAGATTTGCCGGATAAAATTATTATAAATGAATATGCAGTACTGGAAAAAGAACAAGCTGCGTTATACGAAACTGTTGTATCAGAATCCGTTAAAAGATCAGAAAGCATAGACCCCAAAGAAAGGTCGTCTTTAATTCTGTATATGCTTACCTCCCTTAAACAGATCTGCAATCATCCGCGCGTATATGACAAGGAAAGCCCCGCATCAATGGAACTTTCAGGCAAAGCGCAGCTTCTTGTAACATTGTTAAAAGAAATTCTTGCCAACAGGGAGAAAGTTCTTGTTTTCAGCCAGTACGTAGAAACACTTGAATGTCTCAAGCCGATTATCAACAAGGAGCTGGGAGAAGCCGCCCTTATCTATCACGGCGGATTCGGGCAGGAAAAACGAGCGCAGATAGTGAACACATTTCAAACCGATCCGGCGGCGCGAATAATGCTTATCAGTTTAAGGGCAGGCGGACTTGGGCTTAATTTAACTGCAGCAAGCCGCGTTATTCACTACGATTTATGGTATAACCCTGCGGTAGAAAATCAGGCAACAGATCGCGCTTTCCGCATCGGACAGAAACGCAATGTCTTTGTTCACAGGTTTATTACAAAAAACAGCTTTGAAGAAAAAATTGACGCAATGATTTCCAGCAAACAGGAACTTGCCGACATGACAGTAAAATCCGGCGAATCATGGCTTGCAAAAATGAGTCATGAAGAGCTAAGGGAGTTGTTTGAAAGGTGACAGTAATGCAGCTACCCTGGAAGAGCGGAAAAATCAGATTAATTGCCGCAGCAGCAAAAGACCGGAAAGCCGGTTTTGCGATTTGCTGCGCCGCAACAATTGGAACCGTGGCTTTTTCATTATTAAATCCACAGATAATCCGTTACACGATAGATTTTGTTATAGGAACTTCCGGGGAATTTTCCAGGGAGCATCCCATGCCTCCTGTCTTTGTACTAAATATAATAGAAATGATGGGCGGACTAACCCTGTTACGCGAAAAGATTTTTATATGCGCGCTTTTTATCGCTGCCGCAGCGCTCTTTGCGGAACTTTTTAACATTGTCCGCAATTATACAAGCTCCGAAATGGGAGAAACAATCGCATGGAGGCTTTTAAATACTCTTTACGGGCATATACAAAAATTGCCGTGGAACTGGCATGTGAAAAGCCAAACAGGCGATATTATCCAGCGCTGCACAACCGATGTTGACAATATCAGAAACTTTATTCAAAACAATTTAAGCGAGCTGCTGCATACTGTTTGTATTTTTACCTTTTCTGTATTGATGATGTTCTCTATGGATGTTTTTATGTCATTGATCGGACTCTCCCTAATTCCTGTTATCCTTGTTTTTTCCATATTTTACTTTAAACGCGTTAGCCAAAACTTTTCACGCGCTGAAGTAACAGAAGGGCAAATGCAGGCGGTTGCTCAGGAAAATTATACAGGCGTGCGCGTAGTGCGCGCTTTTGGCAGGGAAGCATACGAGATAAAAAAGTTTTCGCAAAAAACAGAAGCTCATGCAAAAATATGGACAGAAATCGGCAAAATGCTTGGTCTTTTTTGGGGAGCCGGGGATATATTAAGCGGGCTTCAGCTAGCTGTAATTGTTGCAGTCGGTATTTTCCGCTGCATTCAGGGAGATCTTACACCCGGAACTTTTCTTGCCTTTTTTGCATACTGCAACATGATGATCTGGCCTGTAAGGCAGCTTGGACGAATTCTTTCTGATCTTTCCAAAACTCTTGTAGCAACAGAAAGAATTCGCGAAGTGCTTGCCGCAGAACCGGAAACAGATCCTCCTGATGCGCTTTACCCGCAAATTAAAGGAGAAATAAGTTTTAATAATGTAAGTTTTGCGCACGAAGACAATCAGATATTACGCAATATTTCTTTTACGTTAAATCCCGGAGAAACTCTTGCAATACTCGGAGCGACAGGGTCCGGAAAATCTACGCTTGTTCATCTTTTAAGCCGTCTTTACGATTTAAAAGAAGGAAATGGAAACATCACAATAGACGGTATCGACATACGCCGCATAGCGCGATCTCATTTACGCAAAAACATCGGCTTATGTCTTCAGGAACCATTTCTTTTTTCCAGGACAATCAGGGAAAATATCCTTACTGCAGAAAGTGTACACTCTGCGGAAAACGTGTCATCTATCGCAATGATACACGACTCTATCAAAAATTTTAAAAACGGTTACGACACGATTATCGGGGAACGCGGCGTAACGCTTTCCGGAGGTCAAAAACAACGCGTAGCAATTGCGCGGATGCTTGCAGGAAATACTCCTGTTATGATCTTTGATGACAGTTTATCTGCGGTAGACATAGAAACCGATGCGCGCATACGCACCGCGCTGCGCGAGCGCATCAAGGAAACCTGTGCTGTAATAATTATATCGCATCGTATTTCCAGTCTTATGCAGGCGGATAAAATTCTTGTATTAAAAAACGGCATGATAGAAGATATTGGTTCTCACAGGGAGTTAATGGAAAGAGAAGGCACATACCGGCGGATATTTGAAATGCAGGCGGAGGAATAAATGTCAGATTTCGAACAGTTCGAAGATTTTGATTATAACAAACCCATGTCAGCGGGCGTATGGAAAAAAATGTTCCCGTTTATAATTCCGGAAAAGAAAAATCTGATTATCTGCATGATATTGATGCTTGGCGTCGCTATTGTAGACATTGTTATTCCGCTGCTTTTGGGTTACGGAATAAAACACAACATCATGCCGCAAAGCGCAGACGGAGTTTGGCGGCTAATAATCACAATCATCTTTTTATATTTAATTCAGGGTATCAGCGTATATTTTTTTGTTTCAATCGGAATTAAAGCCGAATGCGGGATGTGCCGAAACATCAGGAATGCGGTTTTTAATCATCTGCAAAGTTTAAGTCTTTCTTACTACAACAAAACACCGGTAGGTTATCTTTTGGCGCGCACCAATTCAGACACAAGCCGCATCGGCGATTTAATAACATGGGGATTTATCGACTTTACATGGTCTGCTTTTTACTGCATAGGAGCAGTTATCGCAATGTTTATTGTTCACTGGAAACTGGCAATTATCGTATGTGCAACAATACCGCTTCTTGCGCTTTTAACATGGTTTTTTCAGAGTAAAATTCTCAAGGTTAACCGCATTATGCGCAAAGTAAATTCAAAAATGACCGGAGCCATGAACGAGGGTATCACCGGAGCCAGAACCGTAAAAGTACTTGTGGCAGAAAACAAAAGTCTTGCGGATTTTTCTTTAATTACAGGAGAATACCGCAAACATGGCACACACATGGCAAGGCTTCACGCAATATTTATTCCAACAACGCTTTTTATCGGCTCTCTTGCAACAGCTTCTGTGCTTGGTTACGGCGGCTGGGAAATAATTGTGCTGGGCGCAGATCTTTCCATACTGGCAATTTTTCTTCAGTACGCCGGTGGTTTTTTCTGGCCAATTCAAAACATTGCAAGAATAATTACAGATTTTGTTTCCACTCAGGCAAACGTAGAACGTGTAAAAGATATTCTTGAACAAAAACAAGGCATTACTGATACGCCGGAAGTAACAGAAAAATACGGTGATATTTATTCACCTAAAAAAGAAAACTGGGAACCTGTCACAGGAGACGTGGAATTCCGCAATGTTACATTCCGTTACATAGACGGGCATAAAAACATACTGCAGAATTTTAATCTGACTGTTCCCGCAGGAACTTATGCAGCCATTGTAGGTGAAACGGGCGCAGGCAAATCCACGCTTGTAAATCTTGTCTGCCGATTTTTTGAACCGACAGAAGGAGAAATTCTAATTGACGGAAAAGATTACCGCCTGCGCAGCCAGCTTTGGCTTCACAGCGCATTTGGTTATGTATTGCAAAACCCTCATCTTTTTTCCGGCACAATCAGGGAAAACATCCGTTACGGCAGGCTTGATGCAACAGACGAAGAAGTTGAAAAAGCAGCCGCTGTTATTCACGCGGACAAAATTATTTCCAGAATGGAAAACGGCTTTGACACCGAAGTCGGCGAAGGCGGAGACAGGCTCTCCACAGGAGAAAAACAGCTTGTTTCTTTCGCACGCGCTATATTAGCCAACCCTCGTCTTTTTATACTTGACGAAGCGACAAGTTCAGTTGACACCGAAATGGAAATGCTTTTACAGGATGCCATACACACTCTCCTGGAAGGACGCACAAGTTTTGTAATCGCCCACCGGCTTTCTACCATCCGCAAAGCGGATATTATACTTGTAGTAAAAAAAGGAAACATTATAGAGCGCGGCACACACCGCGAACTCATGAAAAAACGCGGAACATACTACGGGCTCTATACGCAGCAGTTTGAAGAAGAGACGCTGAAGACGGGGGTTTAGGGAGAGCCGGGTGTTATCACACGGAGGAGCGGATGGAGAGCTCATGTACTTTACATACGTCTGGGTACTTATAATCAAAAACAGCTTGACATAATGTATAACATTACGCTATACTAAATGTGTGGCAGATATAACATTTGAATGGGACGATGAAAAAAACAGATTGAATCAAAAAATACACGGCATTGCGTTTGAGGATGCAAAATTTGTTTTTAAAGACCCTCTTAAGGTCATTATACCGGATATTTACCACAGTGAAATTGAGGAACGATGGCTTGCCATTGGGATTGTAAGCCGTGTTCTTTTTGTGGTTTTCACTGAACGAAGTGAAAATATCATAAGAATTATTTCTGCAAGAACAGCAACAAAAGCAGAGGAGAAATTATACAATGACAGTAACAAGTAAACTTAAACCTGGCGATAAACCAACAAAAGAACAAATAAAAAGAATAGAAACAGCAGCACAAATGCCTGTTGCACACGACAACGACAGCCCTGTATATACATATGATCAATTAATTTACCTTTATCAGGAAGCAAAAAAGCTTAATAAAAAACATACAGTTGGAATTAGGCTTAATCAGAAAACGCTAGAACAGTACAAGAGCCTTGGCAAAGGATACACCGGAATTATGGCAGCAGTATTGGATTATGCTATTAATCATCCCAAGATTTTAAAAGAAGCTTTGTAAGTGAAGGTTCCTGGAAAAATTGTAACAGAAACCCATTGCTTTTCTTAAAAAAATGTTATCATATTCACACAGTTAAAGGAGTTTTATATGACAAAAAAAATGAAAATAAACTATTCAAACGGCGTTGTTTTTGAAGGCGAAACAGTTGACGGAAAACCGAACGGCAAAGGCAAAAGCATACTTACAAGCGGTGACATTTATGAAGGCGACTTTGTAAACGGAAAGCAGCATGGCAAAGGAAAACTAACAAAAAAAAGCGGCGAAATTTATGAAGGTGATTATACCGAAGGAAAACGCACCGGCAAAGGCAAACTTACATTCAAAAGCGGCGGAGTTTATGAAGGTGATTTTGTTGACGGAAAAATGCATGGAAAAGGCAAACAAACACTTTCAACCGGCGATATATATGAAGGCGATTTTGTTGACGGAAAACCCAACGGCAAAGGCAAATCCACAGCAACAACAGGCGTAATTTACGAAGGCGATATAGCAGACGGAAAATGCACCGGAAAAGGAAAAATAACATCTCCGGACGGCACTTCTTATGAAGGCAATTTAATTGACAGAAACCCGCATGGAAAAGGCAAAAGCGTATTTAAAACCGGCGATATTTTTGAAGGCGATCACGTTAATGGAAAAGCGCACGGAAAAGGCAAATTCATTTTTAAAAACGGCGATGTCTTTGAAGGCGACTTTGAAAACGGCAGTTTCCACGGCAACGGAGTTCTTACCCAGGCAAACGGAACCGTTACAAAAGGAAAATGGAAAAACGACAAGCCGGTTAAATGATTTAAACGGTTCCCAAAAATGGTAGCAGCTACCTTTTAAATAATTTTTAAACCATTCTTACTTCTAATCTTTTGCCCATAGCAGTTGCGATTTTTTGGAGAAAATCCATAGAAGGATTATAATTACCGCTTTCAAGTCTGGAAATATTAGATTGTTTTGTTCCGATTAATTGGGCTAAACCTTTTTGGGTTAAATTCTTTTCCCTTCTAGCCATAATTATT
>WQXG01000043.1 GCA_009784975.1 Treponema sp. | reverse complement strand
TTTTTCTAAATCATTTTTATTTATTATTACAGATTGACAACCTTCTTCCATATAATCCTCTCCTATCTGTAAAAGTATAATTTTGTTTTTATCTTTCATAAATTCAAGAACTTCTTCTTCACCCGCATTGCAATTTGTATAAATACCGTAGATTTTTGATATATCACATCCTGCAGAATAATCCCATTCTATTTCTGGCTCTTCATCTTCATCATATTCTTCTTCAATGTACCGTGATTCAATATTTTCTGTTTCCATTTTATATTTTTTTATTAACTTTCCCATAAAATATTGATCTTCATGTATTTTTGTTACTCTTTTTAAGGATTCAATGTTTTTAGATGTGTAAAAAACGCGGCAATCTTCTAAATCATGATCTGTAAAGAAATAGATAAAACCGGTTTCCGGTAAAAGCCCTGCTTTATCAAAAGGTTTTATTTCTGAACAATTTATTTGCGCCATAAAAAAATAACCTTCCGGATATTTAATATCATCAGGTAAATCAACTACAGGTCCGCCAATTCTTGAACATCCCAAAGGAATATCGGTTTTCAGATAATCGCTATAGTCATCAAATCCATCAGAATCATTTTTTGCTTCATATCCTTTTTTTGAAAGAACTAATCTGATTATTTCATAATTACCGTCGTTATTTTTCTTTTTACTCGTTCCCGTTGCTGTAATTTTAACCCCTTCGTCAAAAGCCGCGCTTATTTCCCCCTTTGTTGACAGTTCCAAATCTATGCCCACAGTCACGCTGGAAAGCTCGTTTTCCAAAAACGCGCCTTTGCCGATTTTAGTCACATTTTCCGGTATAACCAGTTTTTTAATATCGTTGCTCCTGAACGCGTCTTCTCCTATCGCGATAACGCTTGCAGGTATGGTTAAACTGACAATATCGTTATATGCAAATCCGCCAAGATGAGTGACGCTGTCCGGAATCGTGATATTGGTTAAATCGTTTTCGCCGAAAGCGTCTTTTTCAATTTCTTTTACGCTATTGGGAATCGTAACGCTTGTAAGGTTATTTTTGGAAAAAGCATTTTTTTCAATTTTAGTAATGTTGTTTGGAATTATAATGCTGGTAAGTTCGTTCCACCTGAACCCATTAACAGAAGTAATTCCGGCAGGAATGGTTAAACTTGTAAGTTTATTTTTGGCAAACGCATCCTTCCCGATTTTTTCAACGGTGTCAGGAATAGTTACGCTTGTAAGCTTGTTTTCCAAAAACGCATCTTCCTCGATCTCTTTAACTGTGTTTGGAATGGTTAAACTTGTAATCTGGTTTCTGCCAAATCCGCTTAAAGACGTGACGCTTTTGGGAATTGTAATGTTTGTGAATTTATTATCCTCAAAGGCGTTTTTCTCGATGCAGGTAACAGTTTCAGGAATAGTAACTTTTGATAATTTGTTGCCGCCAAAACCGTTTAGAGAAGTAATGCCCTTGCCGATGGTTATACTTGTAAGCTGGTTGCCGGAAAATGCAGCGAACTCAATATACTGAACGCTGTCCGGGATAATTACGCTTGTCAGCTCGTTTTGCATAAAAGCCATTCTTGCGATTCTTTCTACGCTGCCGCCTATTGTAAGACCTGTAAGATCATTTTGTGAAAAAGCGTGTTCTCCGATTATTTTAACTTTTCCGGGGATTACAATATCTCTTTTAGCTCCTTTCCCAAACGCTTTGTTAAACGCGTTCTTCCCGATATCAATAAGGCAGTCCGGTAATGAGAGGCTCTTTAGTTCATTTTGCTTAAACGCCTGATCTCCAATTTTAACAACTGTGTTTGGAAATGTAATGCCGGTAAGTTTCTTTTTTTCAAATGCGGCATAACCAATACTTGATATTGGAGTTCCCTGTATTTGTTCGGGGATTTTTACATCTCCGCCTTTTCCTGTATATCCATTAATTATAAGTGATCTGCCGTCATTGGAAAGTTCTACACCGTATTCACCATGTACAGTTCTATTTCCATAAAACGCTTCTTCGCCGATATCAACATTTTTTCCCATTTTAACATTGGAAAGTTTGTTTTTCATGAAAGCTTTTTTTCCAATTTCGGTAACACTGTCGGGAATTACCGCGCTTGTAAGCTCATTGTCTTCAAATGCTTTGTCTCCTATATTCGTAACGCTGTTTCCGATTGTTATTTCCGCAAGCTTGTTGCCGTAAAATGCTTCGCTGCCGATTGTTTTAACACTTTTTCCAATAACAGCGCTTGTTAGCTGATTTTGCCTAAACGCGCCTTCCCCAATAACAGTAACATTGTCAGGAATTGCAACCGCCGTAAGATTGTTGCGATAGAAAGCTTTTTTATCTATTACCGTAACACTGGCGGGAATGGTCACGCTGGTAAGTTTGTTTTCCAGAAATGCGCCGTCCCCAATAAATGTGACAGTATCAGGAATTGTAATACCACAGATATTTTTGCGGTAAAACGCCGAATTGCCGATTTCTGTAACAGGCAATCCCAAAAATTGCGCGGGTATCTTTACCTCTCCGCCTGTTTTTTTATGATATTCATAAATCCTTATCGAGCTGCCGCCGGCGGATCTGATTACCTCGAATTCGTAATCGCCTTCTTTTTTCCTGGTGTCGATATGAGCATCAACCGCAGCCGCGCTTGTTTTATCAATCGGGTTTTCTTCAAATGCTTCTTTTCCAATATCTGTAACGCTCTTTGGAATATCAATGCTTGTGATTTTATTTTTATAAAAAGCTCTTCTGCCGATAGTTGTAACGCTTGCAGGAATAACTACGCCTGTGAGCTGGTTTTCCGCAAACGCATTTTGCCCAATGGATATAATGCCGTCCGGAATAGTTACGCTTTCAAGTTTCCGTCTTGTAAACGCTCCGTTACCGATTTCTGTTACAGGTTTTCCCTGAATTTGCGAAGGTATCTGTAAACTTGTTTCTTCGCCCCAATAACCTTTTATTTTTATGGAATTGCCGTTAACCTCAAACTCAAAACCATTTTCCCTGTTCCCGGATTCCTCTACCTCAACTTTGCCCGAACCTGACGGAGCAAGTGTTTTCAGTATCCCTTCCCAATAGGCGGCAGTATCTGCATTGGGGGCTTTTGAGTACCCTTCCAAAACCATTTTTGCAACCGGCGGCGGATACGTCGCGGAAATAAGAGCCTCTACAGCTTCCCTTGCCATAATATACCTCCTAAAAGTTAATAATACCACGAAACGGTAGCAGCTACCACTAGCCGGAACCGGTAGCAGCTACCAAATTCCCGATCTGGTAGCTGCTACCGCACTGTAGTATACTGTCTGTATGCAGATTCAACGGCAGTCGTTGGTTCAGGAACAGCGCCTCAAGATGAACCCGCAGCTCCTTCAGTCTATCAAACTGATGGAACTGCCGATTATGGAGCTGCGCGAACGGATAACGCAGGAACTGGAGCAAAACCCCGCGCTGGAAGTAATCGAGGATAACAGCACCGTACCCCTAGACGAAGAGGAAACTCAAAATAAGGAAGATGATGAATATTGGGAGGGTCCCCTTGAAACTTTTTCCGGGCACAATGTGCAGGCGTCGGAGGAACACAGGCGCTTTATAGAGGGAACGCTGACACGGCCGGAAACTTTGCAGGAGCATTTGCTGCGCCAGCTGCAGCTGGAAAAAATTGATGAAGAGCTGCGTACCATTGCAGGAACGCTAATTCAAAATCTGGATGATGACGGTTTTCACAAGGAAAAACCGCAGACCCTGTTTGCCGATCCTCAGCCAAGACTGCATGAAGCAATGGAATTAATAAGAGGATTTGATCCGGCTGGAACCTGTACAAGCGATTACCGGGAGTCGCTTCTTGTTCAGTTATCGCAGCTGCAGCATATTCCTTTAGAAATATCAATCGGGATAGAAAAAGCGCTTGATAATCTGGAACTTGTGGAGCGGGAAAAATATTCAGTGCTTGCGAAAAAAACCGGGCTTGACGAAGAAGATGCGCGTTTTATCTGCGACTTAATAAAAAATCTTTCGCCTTTTCCGGGACGCGCTTTTGAGTCTGCTTCTGCCAAGGGGATCTCCCCGGTTCGCTATGTTGTGCCGGATATCCGGGTTGTCAGGGAAAAGGACGATTTTTTCATCAACCTGAATGATGAAGCTTTTCCGGTGCTGGGAACAAACTCGTTTTTTGAAAAAATGAGCGATTCCAAAGATCACGATACCAAAGAGTTCGCCCGCGAAAAAATCAGGGAAGCGCGGCTTTTTATCAATCATTTAAGCCAGAGGAATAAAACATTGATTCGGGTGGCAAATGCCATTTTGGAGTTTCAGCGTTCATTTTTTATAAATGGCCCAAAATACCTCGCTCCGCTCACATTGTCGGATATTGCCCGCGAACTGAATATCCATGAAACGACCGTTTCCCGTACCGCAAACGGGAAATATCTGCAAACAGAATGGGGAATTTACGAAATTCGATACTTTTTTACGAATTCTATCAGCGGTTATGGGTCGGGGAGGTCGCAATTTTCCAAAGAAAGTGTTAAAGAGATAATAAGGGAGATAATTGACGGGGAAAACCGGCTCCTTTCTGATCTGGAAATTTCGGCGCTTTTGAATCAAAAAGGAATTGCGCTAGCACGCCGAACTGTGGCAAAATATAGAAAGGAACTTGATATGGGTTCCTCTTACACTCGAAAGATCCGGGAACTACCAACAAGCCCGTAGGGCAGGGTTTCCAGGCAAAAAAAACCAGGAGAGCAAAATGAACTTGGATATTAAAGCTGTGCATTTTTCACTGCATGATGATGCGAAAGAGTATCTCAATAAAAAAATTGAAAGGATCCGCAATGCCGAAAACATGATTGTGGATATGATTATCACCATAAAAAAAGAAAAAGATTTTAATGCCGATGCAACGGTCAATTTCCGCTGGGGAGTTTCAATTCATGTCAGCGAAGTTGATTTTGAACTTACCAAAGCAATGGATAAAATGATAGATAAACTGGAAGCAAAAATTACCAAAGAAAAAGAAAAGGTAAAGGAAAAGCGGTAATATTCTCTCATGGAAATTAATACCTACGCACAGAGGTTTCAAAAAGCCTGGGACTGGATGGCTCAGGAAGGTATCAGCCTTGTTATGATGGAAGATACGGAAACAAGGCGGGATCAAAATATACGATGGCTGACAGGTCATCCCGGGGACGCGCTGCTATTTCTTTCATCAGATAAAAATGCTGTGCTTGTCGCATGGGATGTTAATCTTGCAAAGATCTACGCCCGCAATTCACCTGTTATTATCGTTCCTTATAACGACTTTGACCGCAAACCGCTTAATGCTCTGGTTGTTGTATCAAGAACTTTGGGGATCCCGATAGGTTCTAAAATCGAGATACCTTCCGTAACACCCTACCCTGTTTTCCTTGACTATGTGGGAGAACTCACCGATTACGATATTCTTTGCCGCAATAACAGCCTGGGCGCGGAAATCAGAAAGATGCGGTCTGTTAAAAACGATGACGAGATTGCCGTCATACGGAAAGCGGCTGGTTTTACCAACGAGATAATTGATTTGCTGGAAAAAAATGTCCGCTCGGGAAAAATAAAAACAGAGGCAGACGCGGCTTTATTTATCCAGCAGGAAGCGCGCAAAAGAAATTGCGAGGGAACAAGTTTTGAAACCCTGGCAGCCGGTCCCGGACGCAGTTTTGCCATTCACGCCTTTCCGTCATCAACCGGCAGCCCATTCGGCGGACAGGGGCTTTCTATCCTGGATTTTGGGTTAAAATACAACGGATACTGTACCGATGTAACACTTACCTTTGCCCGTGATTTGAATCCCAGGCAGGAAAAACTTGTCTCCCTTGTCGAAAAAGCGGCAAAACTCGCTCTCTCAATGGCGTATAACGGAACCCGTGCCAGAGACATTGCCGCAGCGGTAGATGCCCTGTTTGCAAAATCCAAAAAACAGATGCCCCACGGGCTCGGTCACGGGGTGGGTCTTCAGGAACATGAATATCCTGTCCTTAGAAATTCAAGCGATAATGATTGGGTACTGGAGCCTGGAATGATCTTTACAATAGAACCGGGTCTCTATGACCCCCAGCTCGGCGGCTGCCGCCTTGAAAACGATGTCCTTGTAACATCGTCGGGTCAGGAAATCCTTACAAAAGCGCGTATTATCCGCCTCTAGCATATCATCGAAAAAAAGGATATTCTTAAATTATGAAAGTATGGGTTAAATTATTAATCGGCTCCATTTTAGGCATGATTATCGGCTTTCTGCTGCCAAACAGCGAAAGTGTCATTTCGGCTTTTATCTGGCTTGAAAAACTCGCATTGGGCATCGGACGTTATGCGGTAATTCCGGTTCTGGTATTTTCACTGACTATTGCAGTTTATGAACTTCGTATGGACGAACAATTCTGGCCTATGATATTAAAAAATATCATACTAATTATCGCCGTTTCAATTTTTGTTATTTTTTCCGGCATTATCGTGACATCAATTTTTTCGCCCGGCAGAATTCCAATAGAAACAGTAGAACATCTGGAAGTAATCGGCTTAAATGTTTCTGCAAATATACTAGAAATATTCCCAACCAACATGTTCAGCGTACTGGCAGGAAGCGGCTCATATCTTTTCCCGGTATGCGTATTTGCATTTTTCCTGGGCATGGGATTGAATTACGATAAAAATTATTCAAAACCAGTAATTTCTCTTGTAGATTCTTTTTCCAGAATTTTTTATCATGTTGCTTCTTTCTTCTCGGAAATACTCGGCTTTATCCTGATTGTTCTTGCGGCATTCTGGGCTGTTCGTTTAAACGCTGCGGTGCAGGCAAAAGTTTTTAAAGATTTAATTTTATTGCTGAGTATATTCAGTGTTATACTTTGCTTTGGTATCCTTCCTTTGTTTTTATATTTATTAAAACCAAGAGTGAATCCATGGCGTATTCTATACGGTTTTATCGGCCCTGCTATTACTGCATTTTTCTCCGGAGATGTTAATTTTACCATTCCTATTCTCCAGAGGCACACAAAGGAAAATTTCGGTATCCGCAGACGTTCCAGCGCTTTATCCATTACCCTGTTCTCTACTTTCTGCAGATGCGGCAGCGCAATGGTGGCAGTTGCTGCCTTTATCGTAATAATAAAATCATATTCGTATCTAAGAATATCTACCGCAGATTTATTTTTGATAGGTCTTCATGCGCTTGCCATTTCTTTTGTACTTGCGCGTCATCCCGGAGAAGGAGCATACATAGCATTGGCTGCCCTTTGCCTGAACTACGGCGGCGGCGAATACCGCGCCGGATATTTAATTTTAAAACCTTTGGCTTTCTATCTTGTAGCAATCGGCACCTTTATCGATGTTATGCTTAATGCCTTTGGCACTTATGTTCTTGCAAAAACCAACGGCTTTATAGAAGAAAAAAATCTTGTGCATTTTATATAAACGATGGATTTATTATCGCAAGGCATAGATATTCTTTGTAAAAACGACAGTGATATTAAAGCGCTCATCTCTGCGCGCCGCGAAGATATTATTTCCCTGCTTGTCCGTTACATAAAGGAAATTGAACTTTTTAATCCGGCTTACGGGCTTGTTGGCGTAAACTCTGCAGAAGAGCTGATTATTAAACATATTCTGGATTCCCTCGCGCCGCTTGGCATTATTTCCCGCCTGCTTAAACCGTTATGCGCGGCAAATGAATCATTAAAAATTGCCGATGCCGGTTCCGGCGCGGGTTTGCCGGGCATCCCGCTTGCAATAACCCTCCCTGAATACGATTTCTCCCTGATTGAACGCATGGGGCGAAGAGCAGGTTTCCTGTGCAATACAAAGGCAGTATTGGCTCTTTCCAACATTACAATTACAGAAAGCGAAATTGAAAAAGCAGCGCATAACAGTTTTAATCTTGTTACTTTCCGCGCCTTTAAGCCGTTGGACAAAAAGCTTTTAAAAACTCTGCAGAATGTTTGCGTAAAAGGCGGTGTTATTGCCGCTTACAAAGGCAGACAGGAAAAAATTAAAGAAGAGATGGCGTCTTTTGGGGACGGGCTGTCCTGGGAAGCAATTCCCTGCCCGGTGCCGTTTCTGGATGAGGAAAGAAATTTGCTGGTGATTAGGTAGAGCTAGAACTCTCGCGGACTGCAAACCGAAGGTTTGAAGGAGGCGCGGAGGACGCGGAGGGAAGAGGGGATAGGGAGATTTTTTTACCGCGAACCACACGAACGGTGACAATCACCAACAGGCGGTGACTGTCACTTTATTTTTTGTTACCGCACCAGTCTGAATTGCTGGTTTTGGCCGTTGTTGTTTTCCCATTGATGAAACTGATGTCCTGCGTTATTGAAGTTGCTCGCTGACATATCCATCATTTTTCCGGAATGCACATTTTGCAGGCGAACGAATCCGCTGCCGGCATCAGTAACGCGCCATTGCTGGCTGGCAGCCCGATGAGTATCCCATTGATGCAGCCTTCCTCCGTTATCCCTGGATCTTTCATTAACATCTATCGCTTTGCCGGTACTTGCATTGATAATAATATAAATGTTGTCAGTTTGACTGAGCCGTTCAAAACGCCATCTTTGAGTTGCCCCTCCGTTTCTGGTGTTTTGAATTACGGCAATCCCGTTATTGCTGCTGATTCCTCTAAGATCAACAACGAATCCGTTTGTCAGATGGATTTCATAAGTGCCTGAATAATCCGGACCTACGGAAGTAACTTCGCCAACTCTTAACAGTCTGAACCGCTTGTTTTGGGTGTTGTTGGTTTCTTCCCATTGGTGAAACTGATGCCCGACGACATTGAAATTGCTTGCAGACATATCCAAAACTCTTTTGGAATTTTCGTTTTGAATGCCAAACCAGCCGTCACCGCCGGCGAAAATATGCCATTGCTGGCTTGCGCCTCTATGAACATCCCACTGGTGTATTTTTGCCCCATTATTCCTTTGATTCACTCCGCCCTCAACATCCATTGCTTTGCCGCTGTGCATATTTATAATTATATATCTGCCGGTACTGAGTCGTTCAAACCGCCATCTCTGCGTCTGTGCTCCGTTTCTGGAATTTTGGACAACGGCAATACCGTTATTACTGCTAATTCCTCTGAGATCGGCAACCATTCCGTTAGCCAGTTCGATTTCATAGATACCTGTCAAATCCTGGCCGCTGCCCTGCATATACTGCCCTCGCTGCTCTGAACCCCGGGTCTGCGCAGTAATGCTGCCGATAATACAGAATACCATTAAAAAACCTGTTAAAATCTTTTTCATTACGATTTCCTCTTCGCCTGACTTTTCAAGCGGTTTTTATATAAAAACTCATACGAGCCTTTTTGCGGTATTATAGACAATATACAACCGTTATAGACAATATACAACCCCATGCATAACACAAGCACAACAAATTAGCGGGGAATAAATGGTGTAGGTTCACGGAGCCTTGTAAATTTAAACTAAAAAAGCGTTTTTCATTCTATTTATTTCTTTCTCTGTTATCCCGAACGATTTTGCAATCTTGCGCCAGCCGGCAGCTGCGGATTTTATCTCGTCAATGATTTCTTTTGCCCGTTTTTCAGATAACCTGAATTTTGGCGCTGTTTTCACGGCAAGTTCAATTGTACTTTTTGCGCCTGTTTCATCAACAGTAGTAGAAAAATCTGCTCTATCAATATTCGGATTTAAATCATACGCATGTGATAACACCCAGCCGTTATTAAAATACAAAAAACCATGATTTCGCAGGTGATTATCGGTATTTGAAATCATTATCCCAAATACCATTCGCCGCCATAATTCTTCTAAATCCCTGTCCGGTTGTGCGCCATATTGTATCAAGTAATTTGCTATTTCTGCAAAACTATGAACAAGACCGTCATTGTCGGCAGCATTCATCATGCTCATTGCTGACAAGAAAGGAATTCGCTTTTGTCCTTCACGATCAAAACGTTTAACAATTAGAACGTTTTTTCCAGCAATATTTTCCAAACGCCATTGCGGAACATTAATTCCTGCCGTTCTTGCCAAAGTTAACGCAACTGCCTCCCATCGGACAATGTCGGTATCATCATCTTTTCGCGGAAATTTCGCAATGGCTAAACTGCCGTCTTTATCGTACACAGATGCTTTAGGACGAGCTCCGCCAAGCGATGAGCCCGGCACAAGAAGCAATCTTAGCTCTTCTGCGCTTTCGGAATCATCTAAAAATTTTTCAGAAGCCGAAAGTAATTCCGGCAATTTAACAAGCGGCGGAATTGATTTTTTGTCAGAGTCTGCCAAATATGGACCGTTTAAGCTTTCCGAAAAACGCAAAGAGCCTTGCCGCGTTTCATCATTTACTCCCAACAAATAATCAATTTCTGACAATGTGCGCCCGGATTTATTTGCACGGCGCATTAAAATCCGTCCCCAGCGATCCGGCGCAGAATCTCCTATCGCGCCAAACAATGGTTTATCGGTATAATATACGCCTTCTGTCAAATGTAATGCCGGTTCTAACATAAAACAATTAAAGTTGGACAGCCACTTTTTATCATATTCAAATGCCGCACTTGTTCTGCCTTTGCGAAAATAACTCCACAATTTTCCGACTAATACAGTTTCGCCGTTTAACATAATTGAAACCAGAATTTCTTTACCACTGTCCATAGTCATGTTCCTTTTCTCTTAATTCTCACACGTTTGGGCAGCCGTTCATTCGCAAGCATTTGCCCTGTTAAATCGTGGCTGGCATCTGCTATATCACGCAGGCGATTTATCATGCTCATCGAAAATAAAACAGATGCATATCCGCCTATTGATGTGCCGGGATCGCCTTTCTCTATTTTTGAAAGAGTAATGACATTTATCCCTGCCCGTTCAGCCAGTAATGCCATTGTGATATTCCGCCTGCGCCGCGCATCCCTTATATCTTCCCCAAGTTTCTTTAAAGCGCCGGCAACCGGTGATATAATTATTGCATTTTTCTTCATTTTTACACCTATTATAATATAGCTTAATGCAGTATAATATATATTATAATACACTTTATAAATAATAACAAGAGAGAAAACAATAAAAAATCAAGATTTTTAAAAATTATTGTGTTATTATAAAACATAAGGAAGGCTTTTATGAAATTTAACCCTTTTCTTCTTGCGTTTTTTGTAACTTGTGCATTGTTATTATCCAATGGCGGTTTTTTGAATGCGCAAGAAACCGGCGACACAGCTGACTCTGCGGCAGAAAGCGGCGGAGTTACGATCATACCGAGCGATGACGAACTTGCTTCTCTGTTATCTACAACGCCAAATCCCGGCGCTGTGGTGGGACCATTACTGCAAACAAAGTGGGGGCAGGGCTCTCCTTACAGAACTATGCTGCCTGCCGGTCATCGCAGCTTTTGTAATTTAGTAGCTGCGGCGCAAGTAATGAAATTTCATAATCATCCGGCACGAGGCACGGGGCAAAGCGAAGCTTATACAATGACAAACGGAGTAGCTATGCCGTCTGTAAATTTTGCCAATATTACTTTTGATTGGGATAATATGCTCAATACCTATCGAAGTGACGGCAGAGACAGTAACGAACAGCAGCGAAATGCTGTTGCCTCGCTCATATACCATGCCGGATTAGGCAGAAAGAGAGATTTCATTACCGGTTCCAGCGGGAATTCCTGGCCTTTTGTACTTACTGCCTATTTTAGATATGACAGAAGCATTCAATTGCATGAACGATTGTTTTTTACCGACGCCGAATGGGCGGCAATAATAAGAGCGCAGTTAGATGCCGGTCTACCGGTAATGCTTAATGCGCTTACAGTGAACAGAGTAAATCATTATTTTATTATAGACGGATACGATAATACCGGAAGATTTCATTTTAACTGCGGATGGAGCGGCAGCCGTGACGGGTGGTATTCCATAAATGCGCTGAATGTCGGAGCCAACGAATGGAATTATCACCAAACAGTAGTTGTCAATATCAAACCGGATGCGGGAGGATTACCCGCCGGTTGGGAGATGGGATTAACAGAATTAAGTGCCGATAAATCTTCTGTATCGCAGAATGAATTATTTACAATCAGGACAAGAATAAAAAACCTTGCCAGTTTAGATAATTTTTCAGGCGGGCAGCTGGGTGCGGCATTGGTTGATGCTAACGGCAGAATTTTGGAAGTAATCGGAAGCAGAAATCGCGCTGCGTTAAACGCAAGAAGCACTTCAAGCGCCACGGATATAATTTGTTATGTGCCGGCTAATGTAAGGACAGGGCAATACCGGGTAATGATTGTTATCCGTCCAGAAAACGGCGAGTGGAGAGTTATTACAAAGTCTGCGGTTGGCAATAGAATTCCCAACAGTATTAATTTAACAGTCAATCCCGCTGAACGCGGAGCGCCTGGCGGCGGGTATGGGTTGGCGCTGGAAAATTTTTCGCCGGAAAAAACATCTGTGTCTCAAAATGAAATATTTACTGTTAATGTACGTTCAAGAAACCGGAATGATGAGCGTTTTAGCGGACAAATAGGAGCTGCGTTAGTTGACAATAATGGCAATATTATAAATGTTTCTGGAGTCAGAAATATAGCTCTTAATGCCGGAAATCAAACAACCCAGGCTTTAACCTGTTATATTCCCGAAACCGTAAGAGCGGGACAATACCGTTTAAGAATTGTAATAAGGCCTGAGAATGAAACCTGGAGAATAGCTTCGCTGTCTATGCCGGATATTCCCAACACTGTTAACTTTACTGTTACCGCAGAAAGAGGCGCTTTGACAGGCGGCGGTTACGGACTGGCAATACAGGATTTTACTGCAGAAAAAAATTCCATTGTTCGCCCGGAAGCATTCTCTGTTTCTGTAAGAGTAAGAAATATCAGCGCAGACATATTTAAAGGCGGTCAGCTGGGTGTAGCGTTAGTTGATAATAGCGGCAGAATTATAGAAGTTTTCAGAACTGTAAATTGGGGCGAAATAAATTTTAATGGAACACGCAGCAACACTATAAATAATTGCAGGGTTCCTGATACCGTAAGAGCGGGACAATACCGTTTGATGATTGTTATAAGACCAACCGGTACGGAACAGTGGAGAATAGCAACGATGGCAATCGGCGAAACATCCGCCGGGATTGACTTTACGGTGCGATAGGGAGCACAACCCTAAAACCGCGATCAAGGGTGCGGGTAGTTGGGCTTGCCTGGAACCGGCTGGCAGAACGCACCTGGAATGCCTCGCTAGACCAGCTGCCTCCTCTTATCACGCGGCGATTCCCTGTGGGCGCACCTTTAGGATTCGGCAGATTGGCGCCTTCATAATTGTAATCGTCCGCAAACCAGTCCCAGCACCACTCCCAAACATTGCCGCTCATATCGTATATCCCAAGACTGTTAGGCGCTTTTGTCCCGACAGGTTGTGTAGAACGATTGCTTCTGGGAAGAGCAACCCATGCCACATCATTTACACTATTGCCTCCCGAATACAGGAACACAGGCGAATCTTTATTTCCGCCTTTTGCCGCGTATTCCCACTCCGCTTCTGTAGGAAGACGGTAGCCGTTCGCATCCCAATCACAGGTAATAACTCTTCCTAAAACAGTATAAACAGGAGTTAATCCTTCCATTACGCTTCTGCGGTTACAGTATTCAATAGCTTCCATCCATGTAACATGATACATTGGGTAATCATCACCCTGACCGCTGTTTACAGTAGATCTGCCTGTCATGTCCCGCTGCTGCTGAATAGTTGTTCCCATTACGTCAAACCATTCTTTTTGCGTTATCGGATATTTTCCCATATAAAAACTGCTCACCGTTACCCGGCGCACCGGTCTTTCCCTGTCTTCGCCGCCGACAGTTATAACGTTAGTCATAACCAAGCCTCCGACATTTATGCTTGCACCTTCAATTGTTGACCTTGGTTCCGCGGTTCCCATCTGAAAAGTGCCGCCTTCTACCCGGACAAAGTTTTCGGGAGCCTGAGCTGAAACTAATACTGTTCCCATTACAGCCGTTATAATCGTTAAAATAATTATTTTTTCATTCATAATCTAAATAATACTATCAATACCTGAAAGTTACAATGTTTTTTTATATTGATATTTTATTAAAATGTGATACAATAAAAACATGAGTGATAAAATCGAACTGGCAAAAAAAGCGATAAAGGAACAATTAGCGATCAATTATACAGGGCAGCCTGATAATATTCCAGATATGATTTTTAAAGGCCTTGAGATGCAGGGTGATCTTATGCCGCAATCCAAAAAACTTGATTTTTGGAAGAATACGCTTGTAAGCATTGGCGGCACTCCGGGCGAGTGGGCAACGGAGACAGATGCAGCATCTGCTGCTGCCGCAGAACCTGCTGTGCAGCCTTCCGCACCCGCTGTTCAACCTCAAACGCCGGTTAAGTATGTTCCCGCTGCATGCGGCTGCGGAAAAATGCCGACAGAAAAACAATGGTTTTGCACTGTATGCGGCGCGCGAACAGGTCTTGCAGAGCCGTTTGTTAATCCGGCTCTTGATCCTTCGAATTTGTCCGATAAATGGAAAATTGGTGATGCGGAAAGTCAAATAAAGAAATTTGAAAAAGAAAAAACAGCGGCAGAAGAAACAGCGAATAAATACAATGCCGCGAAAGTATATAAGGACGGATTCTGGTTATACAAAATAAACGGCAATTGCGCGGTAATTACAGGATACGAGGGAACTTCCGCCTCCGTTGAAATCCCGGCGCAGGTTAATGGAATACCTGTTTTGGAAATCGGCGAGAGCGCATTATCAAATAAAAAGTTTACAAAAGTAACCATACCGGCAGGCATTGTCTCTATCGGAAGATGGGCTTTCCACGACAACAAGCTTACTGCAATAAATATTCCCGGCAGCGTAACAACTGTCGCGGAGAGCGCATTTGCGAAAAACGAATTAGAAAGTATCGTACTTGGAGAGGGAATTAAAGAAATAGGCGAAGAAGCGTTCACAAACGTTAAAAGAATAAACAATGATACAAGTAAAATCGCCAATGTTATTATACCCGGCAGCATTAAAAAAATCGGGAAAAAAGCATTTTTCAGCATAGGAGCTGCGAGTATAACAATTTCTGCGGGTGTGCAGAGTATCGGCGAAGACGCATTTAGAAGCAATCAGCTAAAAGAAGTTACAATCCCGGAAGGCGTTAGCGAAATAGGAGACGGCGCGTTTTTTGCAAATTTTATTACAAAAGTATCTTTTCCGAACAGCCTGACAAAAATCGGAGAATGGGCATTTGCCGGCAGCGGCAGCAAAAGCCTCGGCAACAAGATTCCTTTTATCACCCTCCCGCCCAATCTTAAAACGCTCGGCGAGGCGGCTTTTAAGGAAAATAAACTGACAGAAATAACCATTCCTTCAGGCGTTAAAACAATCGGAAAAGCCGCGTTTGAAAGCAATGAACTGGTGCGCGTAACAATTTGTGACGGCGTTACAACCATAGGAGCAGAAGCATTCAAAAAAAACAAACTTGCCAATATTACGCTTCCCCCAAGCGTCACAACAATTAAGGATAAAGCGTTTTCTACAAACGAGCTTTCCGGCAATATTACCATTCCCGAAACAGTTAAAAAAATCGGAGAAGATGCGTATATAGAAAATAAACTTACCGGAGTAGAGATCAGGGGCGCTACAGAAATCGGCAAGTCCGCTTTTCCCGGCATGGAAATAACCAAAGTTATTTTAGGCAGCCGTGTTATATCTGTCGGCAGGTTTGCGTTTTCAAGCAAGCTGATAATCGGCGCTACAGTTCCCGCCAGCGTAAAACTCGATGAAAATGCGTTTCATAACCAGGTTTATGTAGCAAGAGGAGATTCAAAAGACATTAGTTTTGACAATACAAAATACTGGCAAGACCTTGAAAAAATGATTAAAGCGGATAAAGAGGCCAGAACACCAGCCAAAGAAACAGCAATTACGTGCCATGACGCAAGCGGTAAACTTATTGGCTCTATTGCCAGCGGTGATTACAGAGGCTGGCAATCCGGCGGAGACCCTTTCCGCACAAAAGATATCACCTACAGAAACAGAAGAGGCCACACCTATATCTACACTACAGCACGTGACATACGTTTTCAGGGACAGATATTTGTTGACGCTCCCTATAACTTTGATGATGATTCCTGCGTTATCAAAAACTTTGCCAGCATGACCGCAATGGGCGGCGAAATGGTCCAGATTGACAGCGCCGTAACATCAGACGGTGTTGTTTTGTCCAAAGGCGATAATAAAAAAAGTTTTCCGCGTGACGATATGATAGAGGCAGGCGTTTGCAAAACAGGAGCTAAAGCGGCAGAACTAATCGAAGAATATAAAATAGGCACTGTTAAAGTAGAAGGCAATGTAGGGGTAGCTTACAACAAAGCCGGCGTAAAGGTAGGCGAAGTAAGAAACGCCAGAGAATTTTCATTAATTTGCGCCGGAGCGCTGCTGAGATTTTTGATTAAACAGTAAACCCTATTCTCTTTATTGCCGTATACCCGTTGATATTTTCTTCTTTGCAATACTTTGCAAGCCTGTCTGCACAGAGCTCTTCGCCGTTAATTATCGCGTCCACTTCCACCTTGCGGGCTATGTTTTCAATCTGCCCTCCGGAAAGTTCAAATTTCTGCGATAATTCACCGGCATTTTTTTCCGGCAATTCAGGCAATAAAGATGTCCAGATATTCATGCGGCTTTCTGCACTCGGTTTGTCAAAATTTATTTTATACAGAAAGCGCCGTTCAAATGCGCCGTCCATATTTTCCGTTAAATTGGTTGTTGCAATCAGAATACCGCAAAGATTTTCCATCTCCTGCAGGATGATATTCTGAATAGTGTTCTCGGTTTGATCAATTGTCTGATTTTCTGAGCTTATTTTCATTCTCTTTCCAATAACTGCATCGGCTTCATTAAAAAGCAAAATGGGAGCAATGTCGGATTTTTCCACCGCAGCTCTGTAAGAATCAAATATTTCTTTTATCTTTTTTTCGCTCTCTCCGTACCACTTGCTCTTTGTTTCCGATATATCAACCATCAAAATATTGCGCTTTGTTTCACGGGCAATTTGATAAACGGTCTCGGTTTTCCCGGTACCGGGCGCTCCGGAAAACAGGCAGGCAAAGCCTTTTCTCATTCCCTTTCCGTCAAGCCTGTCAATAATTTTACAGTAATTTTCTTCCTGCAAAAGAGAAGAAAGCTTTTCTATCGCTTCATTTTCCCTTTCGTTATAAAACATCTTTTTGGGAATAATCTTATCGTGCAGTATCATGCCTTTTCTGAAACTCCTGGATACGGTAATTTCTGAAAGCAGCTCTTTTTTTGCCCTATCCGATAATTTCCATGATTCAGAATTAACAAAGCCGTCGGAATTATTTAATTCAATAAACTTATTGCTAACCAGATTATGATGACCTTCTGAAATACTTTTTTTGATCATCCTGAACCAGGAAGTATCTTCAAACAGGAACTTGATATCATGCTCTCCGATATTATCATCGTTATTATTGCCGGATAAATGGCAAAAACAAACAAGAAGTATTAAATCTTCCATACAAAGGTTATAACTCATTATTTTTTTGCAGAATAAAAGATGCATGTTCAAATTAATAAGGTCCTGAATTTCATACTTCATGTTTTCAAAGCTTAATTCATTATTGTTACGCTCATCAAACAGCCGTTCCAGAACGGTTAAAAACTGTTCAATATTCAGGTTTTCAATATTATCCGGACGGAATTCATTATACTTGCGCAGAGATTCGCAAACTTCGCGGGGTACGCGGAAAGACATACTGTCCCTGTCTCTTCTGCACCGGATCAGCTTTTTATTTTCAAGCGCTTCACAGTCGTTTGTATATTTAATTATCCTAAGTTTGCTGCATTTTGTTGACTCGGCAATTTCGCTGAGCATGATATTATTATCATCGCTTTTTTCCATAAAATGAGAAAACAACACCGATTGTATGGGATTTATGCCCAGTTTTGCATGAATATAATCAAGATTTTTCTTGCACTTAAAAAGACATTTTTCGATACCGAATTTTTTGGAAAATTCCAGTATTTTTTCGATATGATCCAAAATACCCATACTGTCATTTTCACCTGTTGCCTTGGACCTTCGGTCCTTTGAAGGGAACAACTTTTCTTTAATGTTTTTAACGTTTATTTTCATATACATTATATATATCAGGTCACTCTGGCAGATAATAACAGAGTCAATTTATTTTTTTAAATTTGTAAAATTTGTGTAAATCTCAAAAATCATCCGTTTTTGCTCAAAATCCCGGTAATTAACAAAAAACCGGGGTACAGACGGGCTAAAAATCTTCTTCCACCACCTGGTTTCTTCCATTATATCTGTTGATACAATGTTTTCCTGAGGGACAAAAATCGTCTTTTCTTCGGGCGGCTCTTTCTGCGCAAAACCGGTTAATGAATCAATCCAGCTATTCTGCGGAAAATGATGAAACCTAAAACCGCCCGAAGTAGTAATAATCAATCCCCAGATACCGCTATATTTTTTATTATCAAACTCTTCCCATCCGCCAATGTATTTACCAAGAGCGCGCGTTAACACCTTTTCGCCTGTTTTTTCCTCGTATTCCTGCCAAAAAACATCCGCAGATTTTTCTTCTTTTCTTAAAAACATTAACTGTACGTCCTTGCCGCAACAACATCGAACCCTTCACCGTTCCAGTCAGCGATTATTACGTCGCCTGTTTTTACAGGCAGGGAAATTTGCACTTTGTAAATATCGCTTAATAGAGCGGGGATTTTTTCGCGAAGGCAGGGGGACGAAGTTTTTACAGGCAGCCGCCTGATTTCGCTGTCTGTCACAGATACGGTTGCCGTTACCACGCGTTTTGGGGCGCGAATTTCTTCCCTTGCGTAAACTTCCCCGCGCGAACAGCGGTTGCCTGTAACGGACATATTTTCCGGGTCGACATCAACCGAGCAGCCGATGGGACATACTATACATATTAAATTCTGCATACTACTTCCTAACTTATACTGAATTCCAAAAAGGGTCCCCCCCCAGAATCATCAAACCGGGTTTGTTCCATTGAAACACCTTCAAAATCTTTTGGACCGATTTTAAAGCTGATCATCTCCGAGGGCTGAACATGACGTTCTTTTTTGCTGCGAATTACACGATCGCCAAGACGCAGTTCAACGACAGCATCGTTTTTAACAATCATTGAACGCATGTAAATAATATTTTCGCAATCCGGCGCTACACGAGACGGATTTACATAGCGCACATTGGAACCTGCTTTAGTGCGAATCTGCAAAGCGGGATGTTCGCCTCTTAGCCACCGGGCGGCATAACGTCCTGCACGGCGGCTTTCTTCGCATACCCAATCAACAAGGTCATGGACATGAAGCACATTGCCGCAGGCAAAAACTCCGTCTGCGCTGGTCATTAAAAAAGAATCTACAAAGGGCCCGTTTGTTACAGGATTTATTTCTAAACCTGCGGCGCGGGAAAGTTCGTTTTCCGGAACAAGCCCTACAGACAGCAATACGGTATCGCAATCTATACGAAAACTTTTTGCGCTTGCAAGAATGCCGTTTTCTATCGGGGTGACTTCGATTCCTTGGACACGGTCATTGCCGTAAATGGCAGTTGTCTGCGAAGACAGGTACAGCGGAATGTCAAAGTCGCGCAAACACTGGACAATGTTACGTGTAAGACCTGCAGGGTACGGCATTATTTCTACAACAGCTTTTACCTTGCACCCTACCCAGCTCATCCGGCGAGCCATAATCAGCCCTATGTCGCCTGAGCCGATTACAACAACTTCCTTGCCGGGGATGTAACCTTCTATGTTTACAAGACGCTGCGCAAGTCCTGCCGTATAAACTCCTGCCGGTCTTGAGCCGGGAATTCTTATATTACCCCTGTTTCGTTCACGGCATCCCATGGCAAGCAACAAAGCGCGTGTTTGAATTCTCATTACGCCGTCCGGAGAAATGCAGATGAGAGCGGATGTCCCCTGTACGCTATCCAAATCTTTTACCGTTGTATTCAGATAAACAGATATTTTTGATTTTAATACCCGGTTAATAAAGCGTTCCGCAAATTCAGGACCGGTTAACTCTTCTTTGAATTCATGCAAACCAAAACCATTATGAATACACTGCATTAAAATGCCGCCCAAACAATCTTCGCGTTCAATAATCGCGCAGGTAAAACCTTCCGCTTCCAGTTCCAGAGCGGCAGCCATTCCCGCAGCCCCTCCTCCTATTACCACCGCATCGTATTGAAG
The DNA here is from genome assembly GCA_009784975.1 of Treponema sp. Classification (GTDB taxonomy): domain Bacteria; phylum Spirochaetota; class Spirochaetia; order Treponematales; family Breznakiellaceae; genus WQXQ01. The sequence goes on along the minus strand of WQXG01000043.1, from coordinate 8,767 downwards.
TTCTTTCATAATGTTCCCGCCAATATGCCGCTTTTTCCGCCGTGTTTTGTAACTTCATCCCATGAAAGACCGGCTTCTCTCATAATTATTTTTATTATCTTGTAAGTGCAAAAGCCGCCCTGACAGCGTCCCATTTGCGCGCGGGTAAAATATTTTATTCCGTCCAATGTTGTGTGCCCCAGCTTTACAGCCTGAATTATTTCCGCTTCGCTGACATTTTCACAGCGGCAGACCATGTTACCCCATGTTTTATCTTTCGCAATCAGGTTATCCAGCTCATTGGGATTTAACTGTCTTGCAAACGGACGGTCTTCGACATACGGATCCCATCCCGGCTTTTCCGTTAACTGTAATCCCATCTCTACCAATATATTTTTTACATATTCGCCGATTGCAGGAGAAGCGGTAAGACCCGGACTTTGAATACCGGCTGTCTGTACAAAGGCAGGCGCTTTTGCCGATGCCTCAATGTAAAAATCTCCATCCAGGCACGGGCGTAATCCCGCAAAAGAAGTAATAACATCATTTTGACTAAGCGAAGGTATCATTGTCTTTCCGCTAACGAGAATTTGCTCAAGATGCCTTGTTGTGGTAGAAAAATCTTCCTTGTCTTCGGTCATATCGGCAGTGGGACCAACAAGCACTGTGCCTTCCACAGTAGGGATAACAAGCATACCTTTGGAAACAGATGTGGGTACCGGAAAAACTACCCGGGACGGACAAGCCTTGGTGAGCCTGTCCAGCAAAAAATACTCGCCCTTTCTTGCTGTAATTGTAAAGTCTTCCGCGCCGAATGTTTTTGACACAGTATCTGCGAAAAGACCTGCCGCGTTTATCACAAAACGCGCTGTTATTTTTCTGCCGTCTTCGGCGCAAATACGCCAGGTTTCTCCGCTTCGTTCTGCTTTATTAACGTTAAAATTCGTAAACAGCTCTACCCCGTTTTTTTTGGCAGATTCAAGGAGAGCAAAAACAAACCTGTACGGCTCAATAATGCCGCCGCCGGGCGCATAAAGCCCGCCTACGACATCCAAAGATAACTTGGGCTCAAGTTCAAGAATCCTCTGCCGTGAACAAAGTTCAATTCCAACGGCTTCATTTTCCGCGCCCTGCAGGTATAAATGCTCAACAACTTTCATTTCGTCACGGTGAAGAGCTGCTACAATTATCCCGCATCTTCTAAACGGAAAATTTAATTCCCGCTTGAGCTGATCGAACATCATATTACCCTGAATCTCAAGGCGCGCTTTTAAATATTTTTTATTGTGATGAAACCCGCCGTGAATGATCCCGGAGTTAGCCTTGGAAGTTCCGAATGAAACATCTGCGGCTTTTTCCAGAATTGCGGTTTTGATTGAGTATCTTGAAAGACGGCGGGCAATATTTGCCCCGGAAACTCCGCAGCCAACAATAGCAACATCAAAATTCATAGACATATTATATGGTCTAATACGATTAAATACTATATAATCTAAATATGAAACAAGCAAGAAAAAGACTTTTTATTGATGCAAAAACAAGCGCAAAAGAACGGGAAAAAACGATTTATTTGGCTGTCGAAAACGGGTGCAATACGCTTGTTTTTTCCTTAAATGATAAATTTTTCCGCAGTAAAAACAGCAGATACATCAAACTTATTAAACATCATGCTCTTAATATCGAAGCGGGAGGACGGGATTTGCCCCTGCTGCTGCCAAAACGGCTGTTTTTTGTTAACAGCGGTCTCTTCCGCATGGAACACGGCAGGCGAAGAATGGATCATCATTTTTGCCCGACCAATCCAAAAACCACAAGCCTAATCCACGAAAATGCGCACAAATTATTTGCCCATGTTATAGAAAAGGTAACTACTCCCCGCATTTTCCACCTCCTCCCAGACGAAGGTCATGAAAACACATGGTGCGCCTGCCCTGCCTGCCGCGCCTTCAGCCCCGCGGAACAATACCTCATTGCCGTAAACTGCGCCGCAGACGCGCTTGCCAAATACGACAACGAAGCCGTAATGCACTATGTCGACTTTGACACAGAACCCGATGCGGAAGGCATTTCACCTAGAAAAAACATGGCGCCATCGTCTAAGTAACAAAGCACACAAAAAAGGCTGCTCATTTCTGAGCAGCCTGTGGGGTACCCCCCATGAACTTAATCAATCAATTAGAATTTCCTTCCGGAATAGCTTTGAACAGCATTGTTAAGTCCGCTGTTAATGTCGGAACTTGTGTCACAACCAGATGTCCAGCTCCACCATGTGAAATCTGAACCTGATCTGCCCTGCATACGTCCGGCAAACTGAATTACCCTGTCTCTGGCAGCTGTTGGGCTGTCATAAGAGGGGCTGTAACCAAGGTTGCTGCAGAAGTTGTTGTAAGTAAATCCGCCTTTCTTGGTTCTTACAGTGTTGGGAACTGACGCAGTTCTGCTGGATACTTCGTAAGCGTCAAATTCAACTGAATTGGAGCTGCTCCAGGGTCTGTAATTGGTATTCCTTCTGGTATTGTCATCCATAAAGTTGTTAAACGCTTTGATGATACCGCCGTCTTCACTGGAGAACGAACCGCTGCCGCTTGCAATATCCGAACCCTGCATTGAAATAAGCATTGGGTTCTTTGAGTTGCGGAAGTAGTTGGAATCAGAGAAAACAGAAGAGTTTCTTGTAGCGCCGATACCGTACTTGGAAATACCGTCATAGTAGTTGTTAAATACGTGAACACTATGGAAGCGTACGCGCGGATGGCGGCTGTCCGAGTGGTCAAACCAGTTGTGGTGGTAAGTAAGTCTTTCGACAGGTTCTGTACCATTGCCGCACAGATTGGCTTTTCCTGAATCCCAGAAGTGGTTGAAAGAAATAGTAACAAATCCGGATTTCTTGGAGTCTAAAGCGCCGTCGCCTTTGTTTTTGTCGCCGCCGCCGTTTCTGCCGTAGAAGAAGTCATTGTTATGGATCCAGATATTCTTGTTGTCGGTATCAAGTGATACGCCGTCTTCCGGGAACATCATAAAGCCCATGTTGCGGACTTCTACGTTAAGTGAATTGCGAACCAATACACCCCAGCCGTAAGCGACCATGTCATTGCCAATGCCTTCTACGGTCATGTTCATTGGAGTTGCGCTGCTCTTTCCTTTTACCTGTAACAGGGCATTGCTGCCAAGTTCGGAGGAAATATCAGCATTATCGATTCTGCCGATAAAGCGGATTGCCAACGGAGTTGTGTCATATCCCTTTTGCCTAAGCGAGAGGATCTTACCGATACCAACGCCCTGTGTGGTTTTGGAAGCACTTTCCGCTACGTTGTGTGTTACGGTCTTTGCGTTTCTGGAAGTTACATAAATAACCTGTGCGCCCGATTTGAGCGTTCCGTCTTGATTGTAAGCGCCGTTTGAGTTTCTGTTGGGAGATGCTGAAGAGAACGCCATTCCGGTTCTCATATAGGACTGAACATTGAGATTGCTCGCTGTGGTCCATGATCCAACTGTACCAGCCGAGTTAACTGCTGCAACTCTGATGCTGTATGTGCCGGAGGACAAACCTACTGCGTCTGCACGGAAATGGTTGGGGTATTCGCGGATAAGCTGATTATCAATTCTTATCCATGAACCGCCGCTGCGCTGATATTCAACGCGATAGCTCGATGCGCCGCTAACTTTATTCCACTGAACGAAAGCAGATTCAAGCCAACCCTGAGACCTTGTGATGGACACACTGCCCGTAGTGGTTGTTGTTCCGCTGCCGCCGCTGCTTGAGCTGCCGGTAATTGTAGCGGTTAAAGACGCGCTTCTGCCGCTGGTATCCGCCGCTCTTGCAGTAATTGTGGCTGTTCCCGCTGAAACACCGGTTACGGTGCCGCTGGAGTTAACTGTAGCTACGCTTGTGTTGCTGCTGGACCAGGTTACGTTTCTGTTGGTTGCGTTTGTAGGAGCAACTGTCGCTGTAACAGCTCTTGTTGATCCTGCTGCAAGGGAGAAATTCCCTGTACTTAAAGTAATGCCTGTAACCAGTACAGTTGATGGTGTTGAAGGTGTTGAAGGAGTGGTTGTTGTTCCGCCGCCGCTTGTGCTGCTGAGGCGCTCAATCACTACATCGTATAACCTGATGCCGCCGCTGCAGCCCAATTGGACTGTAACGCTGGTGTTCTGGTTGTGTGTGTAATCTGTTGAAACAAGATTTGTGCCGTTAGTGCCTGTGCCGGTTTTAACGCTGGTACCGTTGATGAAGATATTGGCTGTGCGGCCGGAGTTGGAACTGGTATCGGTGTAGTACAGGGTGATTTTAAAAGGACCTTGCACATTGGCAATTTGCAGGAAGTATCTGCCGGATGCGGTCGCGCCGCCGGTCTGGACACAGCCTCTTGTTACGTTGGAGTTGCCGGTAGGAGCCGCTTGATTAGGCAGCCAGCGGAAATCCCTCTGTGAACCCAAAAGGGTCATGTTGTTCTGGTAAGCAACATTGGCAGTAATCGCCACGCTGCCGTTGGTGGCATAATCTGACAAGCCGGTTGCGCTGGCCTGGAAATTCCACCTGGTGACATTTGCGGTGTTTGACGGGGTCGATGGTGTTGACGGTGTTGTTGTGGTGCCGCCGCCTGAAGCCGCAGTAACTGTAGCAGTTACGGTAGCTCTTACGTTAGAACCGTCTGATGCTGTTGCTGTAATTGTCGCTGTTCCTGCTGCTCTTCCTGTTACCAATCCGCTGGTGCTTACTGTAGCAACATTGGTGTTGCTGCTCGCCCAGGTTACGGTATTAAGAGCATCGGCAGGGTTTGTTGTCGCAGAAAGCTGTCTTGTTGCATTTGCAGCAATCGAGAAGTTTCCGCTGGGGCTGATATTTACAGCTGTCGCCCTGATTGTGGAGACGATAGATACGTCAAAGAGCCTGATTGCGTTGTTACAGCCCAATTGGACGGTAACTCTGTCTGTTCCTGTGTAGTTAAAGGTGTGTGTCCTTAAAGTTAACCCGCTTGTGTTGGCAGTTGTGCCGCGGCTTGTACCGTTGGTAAAGAACGTGATGTTACGGCCGCTGTTTCCGCTGCCGGTATCGGTATAAAGCAAGGTTATCGAGAAAGGACCCTGTACGTTGGCAATTTGCAGGAAGTATCTGCCGGAGGATGTAGCGCCGTTAGGCTGAATACAACCGGCTGTAGCTCCGCTGCCCGGACTTGCCTGGGTACGCACCCATCGGAATGAACGCTGGCTTCCCAACAAGGTCATACTGTCTGTATAGCTAATATCCCTGCTGTTAAGCGATGAATCGTTCCCATTCCATTCTACGAGATTGGTGGCTGTGTTCTGGAAATTCCACCTGCGAGTAACTTGCCCGGTGTTTCTTGAGGTATCTTCGCTGGCTGCTATTTCATCAGACCTGTTGCCAAATACCTCGGCTTCGTCGCACGCTGCAAACAGCATTGATACTGCTACAACAAGTACGAAGATTTTTAATACTTTTTTCACTATTATCCTCCTGTGAATGAATTTTTCATACTTCTACGAGTATACATATAGAATTTAAATGCCCCCGTAAAATACCGCACCCCCCCAGAAGGGGATAATCGTAAAAATTTTTGCGGTTTTACTGCCTCAAAATTGCCCAAAAAGCCCGAATTTGAGTGTAAAAAGAATGCTTGTAGTATCGACTTTTCAATGTTATAATTAACCTATGTACGCAGGATTTTATTCCCTCGGAGCAGCCGAGGAAGTTACAGGTTCCAAGCATGTGCTTGAGATTGACGGGCTGAGCTATCTGATTGATTGCGGCGCTTTCCAGGGCTCCAGGGCGGAAGCGGATCGTAAAAACAGGAATTTCGGCATCGCGGAAGACCGAATCGAAGGTGTAGTTTTAACGCATGGACACCTTGACCACTGCGGTCTTTTACCATTGCTGACAAAACAGGGTTACAGAGGGAATGTCTATGCTACCCCTGCATCGCGGGATATAGCAAGTCTTATAATGATGGACTCTGCCAACATCCAGGCTCGGGACGCTAAATACCTGAAAGGCCAAGCACAGAAAAAAGGGCAAAAATTCGACTGGACCCCGCTTTATACCGAACAGGACGCTATACAGGCTGTAAGCCAGACAATCGGGGTGTCATACAACAGACCTATGATAATAGGCGACGGCGTCAGCCTTGAATTTTACGATGCCGGGCATATTTTAGGCTCTGCAATTGCTTCCATAAAGATAAAAAAAGGCGGCGAAGAACTGAATATTCTTGCCACAGGCGATTTGGGGCGAAAAGGCAAACCCATCATCCGTAACCCCGCTATTCCCGAAACAGCTCCGGACTATATCATCCTGGAAAGCACCTACGGCGACCGTCTTCACGGTTCCACAGATGATGCCATCAAAAAACTGGCAGAAATAGCGAGGCGGACTGTAGAAAAAAAAGGAAAAATCTTAATTCCCGCATTCGCGATTGAGCGTACGCAGGAACTTGTCTATTATTTCCACCTGCTCGTAGACGAAGGTGTAATCCCCGAAGTGCCTATTTACGTAGACTCCCCCATGGCAACCAACGCAACGACGATTTTCCAGGTGCACCCCGAATGTTACAACGCAGAGATTAAAGAAGCGTTTATAAAACATCATAAAAATCCATTTGGCTTTAACAGCCTGCATTTTACAACCAGTGTCCAGGAATCAAAGGCGCTAAATGACCACAAAGGTCCTCTTATCATCATTTCCGCCGATGGAATGTGCGAAGCGGGACGCATACAGCATCACCTGATGCACAATATACAGGATCCCAACACTACCATCATGACGGTCGGCTACATGGCAAAAGACACCCTTGGACGGCGTATCCGCAACCGCGAAACCGATGTTAAAATTCACGGTGACTGGTACAAGGTAAAAGCGCAGGTAGAAGAAATAAACGCATTCAGCGCCCATGCCGATTACGCGGAAACTCTGGAATGGCTCCAGGCATTGGACACTTCCCGTTTAAAAGGTATTCTGCTGGTTCACGGTGAAAAAAAAGCGCAAACCTTCCTGAAAACTTACCTGGAAGAAAACGGTTTCCCGAACGTAAGCATCGTACAATACGGCAAAACCTACGAATTAATGAGCTGAATTGAATAATTTTGCATCTTCAAATGAAGTTTTCTCCTGGGTGTTGGGGTTTGTTAATCTGGAGCGGGGGCAGAAGCCTAAAAGTTTTCGTCTTGATCGCATGGAGTTTCTGGCAGAACTAACCGGAAACCCGCACAAGTGCGCGCCGTCCATTCATATTGCCGGCTCCAAAGGCAAAGGTTCCGTCACCGCAATGTTAGCCTCCATGCTGACTGCTTCCGGCTTGCGAACAGCGCGCTATATGTCGCCCCATGTAATTGACATACGCGAAAGACTTTGCCTTAACGGCTCTTATTTTGATGAAGATATCTACTGCTCTGCGGGCAACGAACTTAAACACATAATAGAAGACATTCTTCCCGCCTCCAAAAATCCGCTCTTTGACACCTCTTCCGCCGACGGCAGGGCCGACGGCAGGGCCGACGGCTGCGAACCCACTTTCTGGGAAATACTAACTCTTCTTTTTTTCCTTTGCGCCCGCAAAGCAAACTGCGATGTAATTGTCGCAGAAACAGGCATGGGCGGCAGGCTCGACTCAACAAATATTTTAGACCCATTGGTCAGTGTAATAACCTTAATTGAACTTGAACACACAAATATTTTAGGCGACACAATAACAGCAATTGCCGGTGAAAAAGCCGGTATCATAAAAAAAGGCAAACCTCTTGTACTGGCTAAACAAAACGAAGAAGCGCTGCAGGTTTTCAGAAAAACAGCAAAAGAAAAAAACAGCCCCCTTCACTATTTCCCCGAAACAGCAGAACTTGCCAACATAAAAACAACTAAACAAGGCACAAGTTTTGATCTTTCACATTCCTCGTTTTCCATCCCCATTCCCGGAAAAGTCCAGGCAGAAAACGCCGCTCTTGCGATTACCGCTTTAAAAATAGCTTTTCCTTTGTTACAGACAGATTGTCTTTCCCGCGGACTTGCAAACCTAAACATCCCCGGGCGCTTTGAAAAAATAGAAAGCAATTTTATCATCGACGGCGCGCACACCCCCGAAAGTCTTGCTCTTTGTTTAGAAACTTTCTGTTCTCTCTACGGCGAAGGCGGCATCCTGCTTTTTGGCTGCGCTTCAGACAAAGATGTTTCGGCAATGGCAAGGATAGCACATTCCCGTTTCTCAAAAATCATTATTACTACACCGGGTACTTTTAAAATGAGTAACCCCGATAAGGTGTACGAAATTTTTGCGGAACTTGCCGGGGAGAAGACTTTGCTGGTGAAGGATACGCGGGAGGCGATAGAGTTGGCGGGAAGATTTGCGAAGAGTTCTCGCGGAGACGCTGAGGCGCAGAGGACGCGGGGGAAGGAAGAAGAGGGGGAGGGGGTTGGGGGGGACTCTCGCGGAGACGCTGAGGCGCGGAGGACGCGGGGGAAGAAAGAAGAGGGGGAGGAGGTTGGGGGGGACTCTCGCGGAGACGCTGAAGTGCGGAGGACGCGGGGGAAGAAAGAAGAGGGGGAGGGGGTTTCTGTTTTGGGGGTGGGGTCGTTTTATTTGGTTTCGGAGATTAGGAGGGTGGTGGGTCATCAATAATATCAATCGATCTACTGCCGTTTCTTCTTGCCCAAACCGGTAGCAGCTGATATGTATGCCCTCCGAGTCAAGTAGTTGTTAGCAGAATCTTAAATATTTGTTATCTATATAGAACTCCTTGTTAACAAAGGCTCGATCGGTAAAACAGCGAAACAAGACAG
>WQXG01000042.1 GCA_009784975.1 Treponema sp. | reverse complement strand
TCCGAAGTTCTCCGGCGGAGAGACCTGACCACTAAAATTACAGAAATTTAAAATAATTGTTTTCTATCTTTTAAATTTTAGTGGTCAGGGCTCATAGCCGGGCTCTTGAGGAGTTTTTCTGCGTACGCAGGCTGCCCCGCCTTCCCGAATCCTTTGTAATTGTAATTAAATGTGAAAGTGTAACAGGAACAGCCTTTTTTTGAATTGCGCAATGTTAATTATTAGTTTATAATTACCATATTAATAAAAGGAGTAAATAATGAAAAAGGTAAAATTATTAATATTAATTTCTGTAGTGATGTCATTAGCCTTTATGTCTGCATCATGCCCAATTGGATCAGGGTCGGGCTCGGGTGTCAGTGAAGGGGTTCCTTATAATATCACCAGCAATTTTGCAGAGGATTCATCTACTGGGTTTCTGGTACAATGGCACAATGAAACAGGTGTAGCTGCGCAAACCTTACAAATTGTAGAAGAAGACGGCGATTGGAGTGACGCAACAGAAATAGAAGTAACAGGCGTGTTGTGGAATCCAACCAAAACTCCAACAGATGTTGGGCCTTATACCGCCAGAAACATTTTTAGAACAGAAGTGACAGGTCTTACACCAGCTACAAAATATCAATACCGCATGGGCAGCCCGGGATATTGGTCAGATACATTTTATCATTTAACATCTAATGGTTCTTTTGCCAATTTTAGTTTTACTGTTGGCGCTGATACTCAAGATGATGTTTTCGACCAGATGAAAGAAACATTTAATGCGGCGAATACGTATGATTCTGATAACAGATTCTTTTTGGTAGCCGGGGACATCAGCGATTATCCTCAGGAAGATATTGATGAGTTTCCGAATTTTTTAAGAGCGGTAAATGAACTTACTGTTAAATTACCTGTAGTTACAACTCAGGGCAACCATGATACCTATCTTGTAAATGCAGGTAATCGGGATGGATATGTTTTTGGCAGCGCAGAAGTATATAATTCTTTTATTACATCTCCCGATAATGGCTGGGCAAGGAGAACAGGGCAGGCAAATGCGGGTCCGCACAGAAGTGACTCCTATTATTTCTATTACAACGAAGTTCTTATAATCATGCTTAACACTATGGCTACGCAAAACGCCACAGGTCCATCCGAACCCAATCATGCTGCTCAGAGAACCTGGTTAGAGGATGTCTTAAAAAACGATAAAGATAATAATTTAAGTAAGTATATTATTGTTGTTACACATATCCCATTCTTTGATGGTCGTGGAAGCAGTCGTGGTACTCCAGCTGGAAGCGATGAAGGATGGTTAATAGCAAATACACGTGCAGCTTACGGCAAGATTATATCTGATTATGATGTAGATATTGTCTTCTTCGGACATGACCATGTGTATACTCGTTCTAATCCAATCAAGTTTGGAACAAGTACCGCTATTGCAAACGTAAATTTTGATACCGTTTCCAACGGGACTATTTACTCGATTGCCGGCTCAATTGGTCCTAAAATATATGCTTTCAGGAACTATCCTACTGTATTATCACCTAATATTAATAAACATCTTCCAGATGCCTGGCCGACAAGAACAGATTCACAATCACCTGGTATATTTATAAATATCAAAGTAACTGCAGAAAATCTTTCTGTAACAGTCAGGCGTTTAAATCAGAATGATAATATGGATAGTTACGTAGTACCGGCAAAGCAAAGAGGTAATTAACTACCGCAATATTTGCGCTAATTCGGGTTATCTTTCAGCAAAACCCATGTCGCTCCGCTGCCGCCGTTTGCCGCGTTTTCGTAGCCGCTTTCTCCGGCGAAGCTGCATTGTTCGGTAAATTTGCGCACTGTGCTTTTTAGAACAGCTTCTCCCTGACAATGGTTGCCTTTGCCGTGAATGACTCGTATTTTTTCATAGCCGTTGTTTTTTGCGTTTACAAAAAATTTTTCCAGTGAAAGCCATGCTTCTTCGCTTGTTAAACCGTGAATATCTAAAATAGCGTCCGGTTTGATGCGTATAAGACGGTTGCGGTTTTCTCCGGGCTTGAGTGTTTTTTTTATGCCGGCGTCTTTATCAATTATTTCATTGTTGTCCAGCCATGTTTGCATTGTTGTTTTTTGCGGTTGACCGCTTTCCCATTTTTTTAGAATTTCGCCAAAATCCATTTTTCCCCTCTTTGGTTATATATATTTTTTTTTATCTGATACGTTCTGTAATACGAATTAACAGAGAAGGAATTTCAAAACGGACTCTTCCCTGTAACAGAACACGCGATGGCAGATTAAAATTGCCTGTTTCCAGCGGAATAAGCGTAAGTTTAAGAACAATTCCATCTTCTCTTTCCTGCGGCGGAATTTGCAAGCGTGAAAGAATAACTCCTCTTGGTACTTCCGGCATAAAAAAAGCAGGCTGCGGTAATTGAATATTCGGGTTATTAACACGAAGCGTAATAGTTGCGCGTTCGCCTACAGCCATTTGCCGTGAATGACCTTCCCAGACAAGACGTGTTACAATTGTTTCTTCGCCGGTAGCGCGTATATTAATAACAATATCGCCTGTTTCTGCGATTCCAAGCGGAGTAATTAATGTAAAAGAACCCATCCTGAGTGAATTGCCCGCATTTGGGGGTCCCGCCAGGGAAAATCTGTATTCAAGCAAAGTACGCGTTACACCGCCTGCAGTTCTTGGCGCTTTAAAAAATCTTTCCAGAGTGATAGAGGCGGGAAACGGAGGCGTTATAACTGTAATATCATCCGGAAAAGGGTAGTCAATAAAAATAGAAACCGTAAACGGGCTCCCTGCAGTAAGCACAGAAGGATTCACAGAAACAGAAACAGCAGGCTCAGTAATTTCTTTATCCTCTGCAAATAAAAGCGAAAAACCAAAAATAAACAGTATTAATATTAAAATGTTTTTCATTAGTAGTCTGGTCCTAAATATTGTTCTTCCGGAGCCCATTCTCTGCTTCTCCATTTTTGCTGTTCTTCCAGCCTTAAAAATTCAAAAAGAATTTCTTTTTGTTCCTGTCTGCCGTCCGTACGGTTTTGCGCATTTGCTTCCATTGTAATGGAAATTAAACTTAATTCCAAATTACGTTTGGCATCCAGCCTTCTTGGATCTGTTCTTAATGCATCCCTAAAAGCATCAGCCGCAGAATGATAATCGCCTTCTTCAAAATGGATAATTCCGGAATTGTAATGATTTCTGTAACGAAGTTCCCGGTGTTCATTGCCGGCAAGCGGTTTTAACAATATTTGTGAATTGCCGTAACGTGTTAATGCTGTTTCCAGCTCATCGAGTGAATAGAATGCAAGCCCAAGTCCATATTCGGCATAAGGGGCGGCATCTGCATGATTTAATGCTTTTAGGTACGGCGCAACCGCTTCGTCATGCCTGCCGCGGGAACTTAAATAGTTGGCTTCCAAAAGCAGCATTTTGCCTTCTGTGCAGGAAGAGAAAATAATTAAAACAGAAAGAAACGCGGCATTTAAACCCGGAAAGTTAAAACGGGTAACAAATTTAGAGGCTGCAAAGAAAATAAGCGCCAGTATTACAAACAGTGTCCGTCTCTGCTTTGGTTCTTTTTTGCTGTCTTCTGATTCTGTTTGTGAAAATTCTGTTTCCTGCGCCAAAGATAAAAGATGGCTGGAAAGAACAGATGCCGCGTCATCACGGTTGCCGTCAATATAAATGCCGCCTGTTCTTTCTGCGGCTGAACGCATGGCAGCGGCATCTCTGCGGCTAAGTACCATGTGAGCATCAGGATTGTCAGTCTGTTCCGGTATCAGCCTGCCTTCATCGCTGCCGACAGCGACTGCGTTTACGATAATGCTTTCCCTTACGCAGAAATTAAGCGCATTTCGCATAATGCCTGAGTGGGATTCGCCGTCAGAGACAAGCACAATTACCCTTCGCGCAGCGGAAGTGTTTTGAAAAGCTCTTGCTGCTGTTTCAATGAGAGATTCAATGTTTGTGCTTCTGCCTGTCATAGAAGAGCTGTCGATAGATTCCATAAAAACGAGGATTGCTTCACTGTCATGGACAAGGGGGACAGCAAGATATCCCCTGCCGCGTCCGACAGCAGCCGCAAAACGCGCGCCTGTTACAGATGTTATACATTCCTGCGCAATTGAAAGTCCTTTTTCCAGGCGGGAACTTTCTCCTGATGTGTCGCGTATATCCATGCTGCGGGAAATATCCAGCGCAAAGACAATGTCAAGACCGCGGCGGTATTCTGCGGGAGCAAAACCCATTCCCCAGCGGGGAGATGCCAGAGCGATAATTACGCAAGCCAGAAATAAACGAAAAAGAATAGCACAGATGAGCAGTTTTTTTTCCAGTTCCGCAGAAAGTTTATTTCTTTTTTTGCGGTTTATAATGTCAATGATTACCAGCGGTATTAATATAATTAAACCTGTTAACATAAAGGGATAATCAAATGTCATAAGATTGCCCCCAGTATATTCTGCCTTGTAAATTTAACAGCGGCAAGTAAAATAACAGCCGGAATAATAAACTGAAAAAATACCGAATGCTGCTTGTTTATTATTCTGGATCTTTGTATGGTTATTTCGCTTAAATCCAGCTGAGAAAATGCTGATGCAAAAGCGTCGATGTTGGGAGCCGAGATATATGTGCCGCCTCCTGCGACAGTCAGGCGGCGCAGGCTTTCTGCGTCATAGCGGGAATCAAAAGTGCCCACCCGCCTTATTCTTGTATACGGATCTGTATAATCAATTGGAACTTCTCCCGCAGAGCCGATGGCAATTACCCAAAAAGACGCGCCCATATCACGAATAAAACCTGCGGCAGTTTCCGGATGTATTGCCCCCGCGTTGTTTTCTCCGTCTGTAATTATTACAGCCACTTTTCGCTTTGCATTGGATTTTTCAAGATGAAATGCCGCAACTGCAAGACCCATGCCGAGTGCAGTGCCGTCTCCCAGTTCGCCTATTTGCAATTGTTCAAGGCGTATCTTCAGCGCTTCCCTGTCTGTAGAAGGAGGTAACAGGAGAGCAGCATCGTCTCCGACAGCAACAAGTCCTATGCTGTCAGACGGGCGTTTGTGAGCAAATTCTTCAAGCAGGGTTTTTCCCACACTAAAACGATTTTTGCCGTCCATGTCCAGCGCCGCCATGCTTGGGCTGATGTCCATTATAAAGATAATGTCTGCGCCGCGGTTTAACCATACGGTTTCCGATGTTTTTATTGACGGACCTGCCGCGCTGAAAAAGAGCAGGAAGATGCCTGCCAGTTCCAGAAATTTTAATAACCTTACAATGCCGTTTATCTGCGTTGTTTTGAACGGAACGCCGCCGGGCGCGCCAAGCGGAATTGCCGCAACAAACGGATTTTTCATTTGTGAAAATACAAGTACGGCAAGCGGAATGATGATGAATGAAGACACTGCTATAAATGGATTATCGAATGTAAAACTCATGCTGTTTTTTCCTCCGGCGGGTTTTCCAGAGAGTCAACAAAATGTTTTAAATCGTCCAATAGGCGGATAATATCTCCTGATACGATTTTTATGCCGGAAAAACGAATCCCGTCGCAATCACGGAAATATTTTCCCAGGAATAAAGAGCAGATATTATTTTCGCTTTCTTTTTGTTCAAATTCAAGCGCTGTCATGGAGCGGCAGTTGTTCCCTGTCAGGCAGGAAAGGAATATCCTGAATTCATCTGAAAGTTTATCTATTATTAAACGTTTATCTTCATTTTTATATAATGCTTTGCGAAGCCGTTTTTCTGTTTTTCGTATTGTACTAAAAAGCCTCTGGCGTTTTATTTTTTCTATCAGTTTTTTTAATAATGTTTGTCCTCTTAAGATAAACAGGATTGATAATATAATGAGAAAAACAATCAGCGTAAGTGATCCGTAAAGCATTAGAGCGGTTCCGGGAATTGCAAGAGCTGAAGCAGGCCCCGAAAGTACAGGAGAAGAACGTTCATTAATAATTGAATTGACCGTAACGGACAGACCGGAAAAATATTCCCCCGCGATTTCTATAACAGGCAGTTCAACAGTGCCCGGAATAAACGGCGTAAATTCGATCATCAATCTGCTGCCTACAGCGCGCCGTTCAAGTATTATTCTGTGAAAATCAATATGGGGATCTTTGGGCAGATAATCTGATTGTGACAGCACCACATCGTCAGTTCCCGGCGCAGATGATAGCGGCAAAACCAAAGTTGCAGGATCTCCTACAAAAATCTGGCGGGGAATTAAATATGCGCCCGAAGCGGCTTCGGTTTGCTGGGAATGTAAAATATGAGCAGATAAAAATAATAATAAAAATATTTTTGCTTTTATCATGCTTTTTTCCGGTTCCCGAAGAATTTCATAAGAGCCGCCGCGGCATCGGTTTCTGTAGTAATATCCAAAAATGCAGCTCCGTTTTTTTTACATAATGATTCCCAATGTTCAGTACGTTCTTTATGCCAGCCCTCCCAGCTATCCTTAAATGAATCCAGTCCCGCCGGAGCTTCCATTTTTACGCCTGTCTCCGGGTCTTCAATGGTTATAAGCCCTGAATACGGAAATACCTGCGAGCCGCAAATTCTTAAAGCAAGACAGTCGTGTTTGCGGCAAAGGATTCCTATTTCTTCTTCCCAGTTAATGCTGAAAAAGTCGGACATTATTACAACCAGCGCCCTTTTTTTTAAAAGACGCTGCGCTCCCGTTAATGCAGATTTTATATTGCTGCCCTGTTGTGTTCGCCGCGGCATTACATTTTTTTGATATTTAATGGCAGTCATTATAAGCGACATTATATGTTTTCTTCCCTTGCGGGGAGGAAAGACTTTTTCTATATCTTTGTCAAAAAAGAAAGCGCCAACCTGCTGTCCTGTATGTTCTGCGGAAAACGCAATTAAGGATGATGCAATAAGCGCCTGTTCATAAGGGCTTAGATCCTGCTTTGTTACATTTCTGCTGTGCATGGACGGAGATATATCAATTAAAAGTAAAATTGTTAATTCTCGCTCTTCGCGGTACATTTTTACAAACGGGTATCCAAAACGCGCGCTGGCATTCCAGTCAATTGCCCTGATATCATCTCCTGCCTGGTAATGACGGGCTTCATCAAACTCCATTCCCTGTCCCTTAAAAATGGATTTAAAGTTCCCGGAAAGCATTTCATTTGCAAGTCCGCTGGAAATAATGGGAAGATTTATGATTTTACGCAGTAAATCACTTGTTTCCATATTGTTTATTTACGGGATTGGAACATGGTTGAGTATTCTTGATATAACGGAATCCGCATCCATGCCTTCGGCTTCGGCTTCATAGGAAAGTACGATTCTGTGCCGTAATACGGGAAACGCCGCCGTTTTAACATCTTCCGGCGTTACAAAGTTCCGTCCTTCGAACATGGCAAAAATTCTGCTGCAGCGGTGCAGCGCAATTGAAGCTCTCGGAGATGCCCCGAATGTCACGTAACGGTACACGCCGTCTTTTATTTTTACGGAAGCAGGACGTGTAGCTGTTACCACTGATACAATGTATTTGCAAATTTGCTCATCAATATGTATTGAATCCGCTGCGGTGCGCAGGAAATTAAGTTTTTCCATGTTTAAAATCACAGAAAGCGGCGAACCCCTGTTTGCAGAACCGGCTGCAAGAGGCGGGCTGTTTTTTACTATGTCAAGTTCTTCTACAGGCTGCGGATAAACAATCAGCAGTTTCATAAGAAACCTGTCCAGTTCCGCTTCCGGAAGCGTATAAGTTCCCTCATGTTCAATAGGGTTTTCTGTCGCAAGAACAAAGAAAGGGTCAGGCAGCTGAAAACTTGTCTCTCCTATTGTTACCTGTTTTTCTTCCATTGCTTCCAGCAGCGCAGACTGAACTTTTGCCGGCGCGCGGTTAATTTCGTCTGCAAGGATAACATTTGCGAAGATTGGACCTTTGCGCACAGAAAAACTTTCTTTTGCCTGCGCCCAAATCATCGTACCTGTAAGGTCTGCCGGCAGCAGATCCGGAGTAAATTGTATGCGTTTAAAATCGAGGCCTGTAATTTCGGCAAGGCTTTTAACAGCAAGGGTTTTTGCAAGTCCCGGTACGCCTTCCAGCAGAATATGCCCGCCGGCGATTAGAGAGACAAGCAGTCCGTTTATCATTTCCTTCTGTCCTACAATCCGGACTGCCATTTCTTTTCTGCATTCAGCAATAATGGCAATACATCGTTCAATATCTTCTTTTTGAACCATGTATTATTTTAACATTAATAATAATCCCTGTCAGTTCTTATTTGCGGAATTGTGTTATTTTCTGCAGGTTCAAGCGCCGTTAAAAAATCGGTTTCAAACATGGCTGCCAATTGTGCCGCCTGGGCTCTTGTAAAATACATGGTTATAACCTGGCTGGTTCTGTTTTCCCGTGATTGTTCTTCCTTATATACCGCTTCACGCTGGCTGACTGTAAAAAAAGGAGCTCTGTCCCTGAACTGATAGCCTAAATCTATGCCCATATTGGCTTTTGCCTGCACGGTAAAACTGTACATTTGCCATATTAAATAGCCCTGTACAGCGCCGTAATTCCGCCTTGTTCTCCTGCCGCTTCTTTCCAGATTGCGTTCTTCATAGTCTTCGTTGTATTTTTCCAGCGCTTCAATAAATGCCTGCCTTCCGGCGCTGCTCCAGAACTGGTTGTATGTAGTAAATTCGCGCCTGTATTGCAGACTGACAGCGTCCTCGCGGGGAAAATATATAACCTTAACATTGTCCTTTTTAAAACCAAAGGACATAAAGCCGTCAAACTGAGCTTCTATTTCTCCGGCTTCAATTTGCGGTGACCTTAAATCGACGGTAAATGGTTTTTCCCTTACGGCAGTGGCGCAGGCAGAGAGTGAAAGCGCTATTATTAAAAAACAGAGTGCTTTCATATAATACCTAAATCTGCCATTGCCTTTTTTAAAATTGCTTCGCTTGCAGGTGCAAGTTTCCCCAGCGGCAGCCGCGCGGGTCCTGCTGGCAGACCTGCCCAGCAGAGAGCCTGTTTAATGGGGGCGGGGTTGGTTTCTATGAAAGCTGCTTTTATAAACGGAAGCAGTTCGTAATGGACAGCGCGCGCCTTTTCATAATCGCCTTCCAGAGCGTATTTTATAAGCGCTTTTACCTTTGCCGGCAGCAGATTGGAAATTACAGAGATTACTCCGTCGCCGCCCATGCTGGTTAATGGAAGAGTGAATGAGTCATCGCCGGAAAGCATCCAGAACTTTTTTCCGGCTGCATTACGCGGGATTGCAATTTCTTTTATTACATCGCCCATCTGATTAATGTCGCCCGAAGATTCCTTTACGCCTGCTATATTGTCGAATTTTGCTATTTCCTTCATGAGCGATGTCGGGATATTTTTGCCTGTACGCGAGGCGATATTGTAAACGATGATTGGTAAACCGATATCGGAAGCGGCTTTAAAGTGACGTAACATTCCGTCATCGTTTGGTTTATTGTAGTAGGGTGTAACAACAAGCGCTGCATCCGCCCCCATTCTTTTGGCGCGATCAACATATTTGATCATGTGTCTTGTATCGTTTGAACCGGCGCCTACGATAACCGGGATTTTTCCTTTGGCTTCTTTTATTGCTATTTCGATAAGTTTGTCTTCTTCGCTTTCATCGAGCGTGGGGTTTTCCCCGGTTGTTCCCAGCGGAACAATTCCATCGATTCCTTCTGTTATCTGAAACTGGATAAGTCTGCGGAAACCTTCATAATTAATTTCTCCCGACTCTGTCATCGGCGTTACAAGCGCTGTAAATGCTCCCCTAAAATCTGTCATAAATACCTCATTCTTTAAAAATATCTTTCATCATATCATCTATGGTGAAAATCCCTTTACGGCTTCCTGCGCTGCCGCAAAGCCATTGCGCTGCCCGTACCGCTCCGCTTGCAAATCCTTCGCGGCTGCGCGCTGTATGTGTTATTTCTATTGTATCTGCCGGTGAGTCAAAAAACAAGCTGTGCGTACCCGGCACATTGCCCATCCTCAAGCTTGGGAAATGCAGCTCATCTGCTTCGGGTTTTCTGTCAATTGTTTCCCAAACGATTTTATTTTTTCTGTCAAGTCTGGACAATACTCCCTGCGCCAGAACTTTTGCTGTTCCGGACGGACTGTCCATTTTTTTATTGTGATGAGATTCAAAACCGCCCGCGTCGTATTCAGGAAAATTATTTGCAAGCTGCGCGGCATACCATGCTATGCGGTAGAACATATTCACCCCGATAGAAAAGTTGGATGCCCAGAACAGAGAGCTGCCTGCCTTTATTACTTCCTTGCTCACTTCGTCCATACGGTCATGCCAGTTTGTGGTTCCTGTTACTACAGGAATTTTTCTTTGCGCAAGCGCGATTAAGTTTGCGACGGCTGTGTCAGGCTGGGTAAACTCTATGGCGCAAACATCACCAATGGAATCAAAGTTGACATCTGCGATTGTTTTTGCGGTTTTTGTTCCCTGCACATACGGATCTACAATCGCCGCGATGGTATGTCCTGCCTCAAGAGCAACCTGTTCTATCATTTTTCCCATTTTGCCGTAACCAATAAGCGCGATATTCATAATTATACTTCCGCTTTTTTTGCTGCCGCTTCAAAGAAATCCATATGAAGCGCTTTTACAACTTCACCTGCTTCGCTGTCATTTACAATAAAGCTGATGTTTACCTTGCTTGCGCCCTGTGAAACCATCTGCACTGTTACGCCGATAAGCTGGCAAATCCTGAATGCTCTTGCCAGAATTTCCGACGAACGTTTTACATTGCCGATTATCGAAACAATCGCTTTTCCTGTTTTTACTTCTACGCTTGCGATTTTTCCAAGTTCTTTTTTTACTTCGCCAAGGTCGAAGGCTGTATCCAGAGTGAGGGAGACGGAAACTTCGCTTGTTGCCACCATGTCCACAGAAATATTATGTCTTGCGAATATCGAAAAAACTTCCGCAAGAAACCCGTACTGTCCAAGCATCCTTGTAGAAACGATATCCACAAGTGTTACCTTGTGTTTAGAAGTGATGGCGCGTACAACAGGTAAGGGTTCGTTTTTTTTCGGCGCTGTCAGCGTCTGTTCAATCCGTGTGCCGGCGGCTGTTATATTATAGGAATTTTTTACAAGTACCGGTGTTCCTGTTTTCATGCAAGGCTGCATGGCGCGGGGATGAAGCACCTGAGCGCCGAAGTAGGCGAGTTCCGCCGCTTCGTCGTAGGTGACATTTTGAACAGGGCGCGCGCTTTTTACAATGCGCGGATCTGCCGTTAAGATACCGTCAACATCTTTCCAGACCTGCACTTCTGCTGCTCTGCAGGCTGCCGCAATCATGGTTGCCGAAAGATCCGATCCGCCGCGTCCGAGTGTTGTAATGCAGCCCTTGTCATCTTTTGCAAGGAAACCTGTAACAACAGGAAGTACATTGCCCTTTACAAGCGGCAGCACTTTTTCCGGTATTAAATCCCAGCTTTCTTTTATAAGTTCAGCCTGAGTATAATTTGAATTTGAAAGAAACCCCAGCTCCCATGCGTCAAAAGCCCTTGCGTTCATACCGATTGATTTTAAATATGCCGCCGCAATGCGTACGCTGAGCCGTTCCCCGAAAGATACAAGATAATCCTTTGTTCTTGGAGAAAGTTCCCGTATCAGCGAAATTCCCGATAAAAGACGTGTCAGTTCATCCAAAAGATCGCTTATTTCTTTTTGAATAGTCTGCTGTTTACCTGTCAGCTTCAGGTTTTTTACGGTAGCAAGATGAAGTTTTTCTACCTTATCAACATCTATTTTTCCATTTTTTAAAGCCAAATCTCCGGCTTCTAACAGGTGATCTGTTGTATCTCCCATAGCGGATAACACCAGCACTGGTTTTTTCTCAAACTGGGTCTTTACTATATCCGCTACATGTTTTATCCGTGACGCATCCGCCACAGAACTTCCGCCGAATTTCATTACGATCATAATTATCCTCCATTGTCAGTATACAAATATTTGTAAATTGTGTCAAAACTGTCCAAGCGGGTCTGGCTGCGGGGCTGCGGGACTCAAAAACTTTTGCAAAGAATCCGGCTCCGAGCCTGCTACGCAGTCTCTCCGCCGGAGAACGGCAAAAAATTGTTTTTGTGTCCCGCAGCCCCGCAGCCAGACCCGCTTGGACAACATACGTAGCGGTATGGAAAGGCAAAAATTACTTTCTTAATGTCCAGATTTGATCTGAAACTATGGGGACGTTGCCTCCTGTAAAAGTTAGGGTGGCGCCGGGACCGGAGCCGCTTAGGGTATAGTCGGTGCAGAGTGTGTAAAGAGCGCCGTTTTCAGGCGGCGCTGAACCTTGAGTACGTATTGTACAGATAACTTTTATTTCTTTGCCGTTTACCTGGAAAAGCTCATATTGAGCCTGCGCGCCGATTGCCGCGATAATCATTGTAGATTTATCTCCGGAATTATCTACTATTCTGGAGAAGACAAGCATGGGGAAACTTGTACTGTCTCCAATTCGGAAATCACCTTTCCAGGACTTAAAATTTAATGTGGGAACATGGTCGGTGTCTGTTACCAATTCAAAAGGCCAGGCAAGCCCGCCCGGATACGAGTTTGAGTCATTTTCCGAATCATCTTCGCAGGAAACAAATGCTGTAACAAGCATGATTACACACAAAAAATAGAATGTCTTTTTCATAATGCCTCCTTGCTAATACTAACATGAATATCCAAAGTAGTACAGAAAATTATAACTCTGGAAAACTCTTATGTTAGCTCACTCTGTGAGTCTGTTAATAATTTTTAAATATTATTATAAATAAAATTTGACCAAATTTGAATTTGTATGATAGAATTTATTAAAAGTAGGGGGTGTTAAGTCCCTGCAGGTTTAAATAAGGGAAAAAATGAAAAGAGGAGTAATATTTTTGAAATCTAAAATATTGTTTTTCACAGTATTAATAATTCTAACACTGCTTATTATCAGCTGCCATGAAGACAACAGTACATTATTACCTGAACCAAAAGGATTGTTAACCGTCAATAATATACCAACTGAGCTTAATGAAAAATATATATTTGTTAGAATTTATATGTCTAACTTAACAACCGATACATATCATTTATTTGGATTTAAAAATGCATTTGGCTTTTATCCAAATTATTTATTTCAAATGGTGCAAATTTCTGACGGAAAAGCAATCCTTCCTTTGTATAGATTAAATGATAATGAGCCGTATAATTTTTATCCATTTGATGGAACAGATTCCCGTTCAATTCATGTAATTGCTTTTATAACAAGCGACAGTTTAATTACAACAGAAAATTTGCATAGTGTTATTGCTGCCTTTTATATAGCCGGTTTATCTCCAAATATAGATATTGATGACGATATGTACATCAATTCCATGCCCAAGAGCTTTGAAAATGGAAATACATCAATAGACTGGGTATCCCTGGGAAAATTTCAATAAAAATTCTTCCCCCCTTTTCCTCCTCTTCCCTCCGCGTCCTCTGCTCTTAAAATTAGCTGCGAAAGCAGCTTGCGTCTCTGCGAGAACCTCTCCCAATAGTTCTTGGAAAATCTTATTCTCTTCCTAGTCACACGGAAGATAATTTGCTATAATTCAGCATGATTGGATTTTTGTTAAGAAAGGCATTGTATGATTTATGGGACAACCTGTTCAGGATAATCGTGATAAATCTGGGTTTTTTGGCTTGCAGCGCGATTCCGCTTTTGGTTCCGTCTTTGGTTGCCAAAGTAATTGATTCTGTGATACTGGATATAACCATAATTGCTTTTGGGATATTTGTTTGTTCGGTGTATTTGTCTGCGGCAGCTTATTCCGTAAGAATAATTTCTGATTACGGCACATATACTTTTGGGGATTTTTTTGCCGCTTTTAAAAAAGCATGGCCCAGCGGGCTTGTAATGGGCGCTTTTGCTTTTGTTATTTTTATGGTGGCTACTTTTGTGCTGCCGTTTTATTTATCGGTTGAGCCGCCGATGCTGGGGCTGGCTATTACTGCCATTATTTTTTGGACATCGCTTTTTGCCGTGCTTTCGTTTCAGTATTTTTTTACCGTATATGCAAGATTAAGCACAAATATAGGCAAAGCCGTTAAAAAGTGCATATTGATTGCCATGGATAATACCGGGTTTTCCATTTTTTTGTTATTTCATAATATATTAGCCCTGCTGCTTTCTGTTGTATTTGCTTTTATGTTTCCGGGTTTTGTCGGCGTTGTGCTTTTTAATGATCAGGCGCTGCGTTTACGCCTGTTAAAATACGACTGGCTGGAAGCCAATCCAAATGCCAACCGCCGTAAAATCCCATGGGATGCATTGTTAATAGAAGATCGTGAAAAAACAGGAACACGTTCGTTAAAGAACTTTATTTTTCCGTGGAAATATTGATGCCGATACAGCCCGCAACAGCGCGTTCCCTGCCGGGAATACGTCCGTGAATAGGGGTGTTTACTATCTTGCCGCCGCGAAGCGCAAGCGCGCTTGAGCCGCCTCCGTCCAGATTTATAGCATCATGGGAATTAAGCGAACGTAAAAGAAGAGCCGTTTCCATTTCTGTTGCCCCAATACTGCCTGCGCGTCTCCCGTCAATTACCAAGAGATAAAGATATTTTCCGTTAGAAGAAATTCCGGCGGCGCTTCTGGGATGCCTTGTGGCGGCTGCCTCATTGTTAAATGTCCTCTGTGCCGGCTCGCCTGCAATCAATATTCTGTGAAAGCCTCCGGCAGCATTTTCTATATTTTCCAGCGAGTTAATAGCAGACTGGCTGACAATTGCCGCGCTCTGCAGCCCCGGCTGCCTGAAAAAAACAAGCGCGTCATAACGCGGGTTGGCAGGAGAAATGAGTTTGCCGTTGGATATCACAATACCCATGTTTTTGAGAGGCTGACCTTCCTGCGAAGATACAACATCAAACGGCACGGCGTTAATACCGGCAAGCAGCCCGTTATCCCGCACAAAGCCGGATACTTTCATGCTTAAAGATTGATCGCTGCCCCCGCCGCCCTTCACAACAATTTCTATACCGGGAGCAAAAAGATCAACACGCAAAGCAAAAAACTCAAGCCTTGGAGCCGCAATTTTCCCGCGAAAGAAACCCACCCCATCACCCAAAGACTCCCAAACCGCCACAACATCTCCAATGGAAGCAAACGCCTCCACCCGCCCCCCAGAAACAGCAGCTTGAGACGCACAAGAATTAAAAATTAATAATAAAAGTAATAAAAAAGGAAGAATCACCCCCCCGCCAGCAAAAGCAATTATGCCAACAAAATTGCTCTCGCGCAAGCGAGGCAGGGCTCCCGTGCCGCCAGGCGTGAGGTCAAAATGATCTTTGAGATTCCCCGCCGGAGAGACTTTGAAAAAAGCTCGTGCCCACAGGGCTAAGCGGATTCCCGAAAACATTTTGAAATCACGACTGGCGGCACGGGAGCCCTGCCTCGTTTGCGCGGATAGCAAATTTAATCCCATATTGCTTTTAGATTAATACTCGCCTTTGCCTTTTCTGTTCCTCTTCATAAGCTTGCGGGCATTGGCTTTTTTCTTCCTGTTAAGGATAGTGGAGGGCTTTTCAAAATACTCACGCTTTTTGAACTCGCGAATAATGCCTTCTTTTTCCACCATGCGTTTAAAACGCTTGATGGCTTTTTCAAGCAGCTCGTTGTCATCGACTGTAATGTGCGCCAAAGTAAATCACCTCCTTTCCTTCCTGGTAAGTTTTTAGGTCCGGCTTTAGTAGCCTTAGTAGATTCTACTGTTTATTAGATTTTTGTCAATAAGCGGGCGCTCAAGAAAAAAGTCCGGGTCGGTATTTTCCGTATTTATCCTGATTTCCCAGTGCAGGTGGGGACCGGTGGAAAAGCCCGTTGAGCCGGAAAGTCCTATTAAATCCCTTGTTTCCACGTTGGTATTTTCCTCCACGAGGATTTTGTCCAAATGATAATAAATTGAGTAAACCCCCGGGGCATGCTCGATTATTACCGAATAACCCGATATTATCCTGTTTCTCGCCAAAACCACCCTTCCTGCCCCGCAGGCTACAATTTCTGTCCCTGTAGGTATGCCGTAATCCACTCCCGCATGGATAGAGGTTACCCTTCTTCCATCAGAATATTGATTGATGCGGCGGGAGCCGAAATGGCTGGTTCTTCTGGTTGATGTAACAGGCGGAATAAATTGATCGGTATGATAAATATCTGTTCCATTTGTGGTTAAAATTGCCCAAAGCCTGTTCGATTCTGCGGCTCTTTGATCACTTTGATCTGTAACCAATGTTGTCAGGGACGGCGTTAAATGAAGGGTTTCCGAGCGGAATTCCCTGGGTGATATTTTAATGTGTATTTCGCAAAGTATGCCGTTTTCGTTATTCACTCTGATAACCGCATTGTCTGCTTCAATTGTGGTGGGAATTGTGATAATTGCCGCCGTAAAGCTTCGCTGTCTGTAACCCGGAGGGACAATAAAACATTTTGCTTTTCCTTTTTGTTCTCCGTTAACAAACAAAACCGCCTCGGTTGCAAATGTATCAAGACCGATGGTTACAGGTTCTCCGGGACGCGGCGATTCAGGGATGACTGTATATCTAACCTGTGCCGGAATTACAACCGTTAAAAATAAACCTGTTAAAATAAAAAACAAAAACTTTTTAATACTCATTTTACTCACTCTTTTTAAGATCCAATATCATTAATTGCGGGGTTTCGTTCCCCTTAAAATAATCGCGGGTTACGTTAAATACGATATCTACCTTGTCGTTTACGCCGAATTCCTTGTTTATGACACGATCTGCATTCTGCCAATACAGGGCAGGCCATTTGTATTTGCCTGTATCGAGTATCAGTTTTAAATGTTTAGATTCCGGTTTGCCGATAAAATTGGTTTCCCTTACAATGAGTTTTTTTGTCATAAAATTAAGCTGTTCGTTATCGTTGCCGTAGGGTTCAAACATATCGATTGTTTTTAAAATATCCGGCGAAAGGAAACTATGCGGAAGCTCTGCGTCAATTTGAATTGTTTCTGTTGTTTGTTCTTCTTCAAATTCAATTGCGCAGGCAATTTCTTTTAAATTTTTTATAAAAGCGTCCCAGTTTTTCATTTCCATGCTGAAGCCGCCCGCTACCTTGTGACCTCCGGCATCGATAAAAAGATCCGCGCATTGCTGGAATAAAATATGAATGTTATAACCTCTTGCAGAGCGGATAGATCCCGTGCAGTATTCATCATTAACAGAGATGGCAATTGACGGAACATTGAAAATGCGCACAGCGCGCTGAGCCATAAGTCCTGTTACGCCCTTGTTGATTTTTTCGCTGAAGATTAAAACAAGTTTTTCTTCGTATTCCTCAAAACTTTTGTATGCCATTGTTTCTATGACAGACCAGGTTTCTTCTTCTAGTTCCTTGCGGTTTTCATTCATTGAAACAAGTTCGCCTGCAAGTTTTTCTCTTTTAACAGCGTCTTTTTCAAAGAACAGCGCCGCCGCGGTTTCCGCGCTTCCCATGCGCCTTGCCGCGTTTATTACAGGGCATAGTCTCCACGAGACATCCTTTGTTTCAAAGCGCCCGGCAAGATCGAGCTTTTGCAGCAGCTGCAAAAGTCCCTGCCTTGGATTTTTTTTAAGCGCTTCTATGCCTCTTCGCGCGATTATTCTGTTTTCGTCCAGCAAAGGCATTATGTCCGCGATGGTGCCGAGAGCCGCCAGCTGAATATCGGCATTTTCTCCTTCGGTATCCGCGGGATTTTTTGCGCACACCTGGGCGTATGATGTAAAAAGATTGATAAAAACATCCAGCTCGCTTAAGTCCCTGTCTGAATATTTTGCTATTTTAGAAAGTTCCTTAATCCGCAAAAGGCTCTGATCCGCGGTTTGAGGTATCGCTTTTCCAATCTGCGGCGCAATGTCAAGCATTCCCACTTCGATACTGTTGCCGAAAAGTTTGGCAAAGGTTTGTTTGTGCAAAGCGGCATCCCAGCAAAAGATCTGCTGCCCCTGTAAAAACGCAGGCAGCCGTGTTTCGCTTATGGAAATTCTACCCGGAACAATTGCTTCTGTAAGCGTGTTTGTTACAATCAGGTTACGCATTTTTGCAACTTCTATAATCCATGTTTCGTTTGCAGGTCTTGTGTTTAAAAGGCAAATCTGCTGCCCGTAAAGTTCGCTTCTTTGCGCAAAACGCAGCGCGCTTACAAGTTTAAACGCAACTCCGCAGCCGGCAAGATTGCGGAAAGGATATGTCGAATTTTTTAATTTAGGGTTTATGATAACAAGTGCGCTCGGCAATTCTTCCTGCTGCTCATGATGATCTGTTACGATAACATCGATAGAAAGTTCCTGCGCTCTTTTAATTTCTGCAAACCGCGAGATGCCGCAGTCTACGGTAATAATCAACGTGCCGTCTATGGCGGCAAAATCTTCGACTGCTTCCATGCTCAGTCCGTAGGCATCTTCGCCCGTGGGAATGCGCCATGTTACATCAATGCCCATATTTTCCAGGTAACCTGCAAGAAGTGCGGTGCCTGTTATGCCGTCTACATCACTGTCGCCGAAAACCAGCACTTTTTCTCCCTCATCTTTTGCGGCAAGGATTCGCTCAACAGCATCTTCCATGCCGTCAAGGGCAAAGGGGTTTCGCAGGGAGAGTATATCGTCTTCCAGGAAAAATCGGATTGCTTCGCCTGTGCAAATGCCGCGGCGGGCAAGGATAGATGCGGTTAGAAGCTCGCAGCCGTATTTCGCGGAGATATCTTTAACTAAATCGGAGGAAATTTCTTTTTTGTCCCATTTCATTATGGTTTATATTACCCGAAAAGGGGAGTTTTTACCAGTAGTTTTAAGACATTGATTTTATATTGTCATTTTTTTTAAACTCGGGTAAAATGAATCAATATTATTAAAAGGAGTATAAATTGAAGAAAAAAGCATTGATTATTTTGATTTTTATCGTTTTTACGGTAAATTCCCATGCGCAGACGGTTTTTGATTACATTCAGGCATCATTGGCAAATGTAATTATATTGTCCAGTTCATCGCCCCTTGAAAATTTTGATTATGACGGGAGCAGTTCACTTTTGGGAACCTTGCTGGAAGCAAGGAACAGCATTACCATGATCAGCAGTTTTACGGCGGGCGTAGAATATGTGATGCTCGCGGCTCCCCACAGCCTGAACTCAAATATCGAACTGAAAATTTATCAGGGAGCGGGGACACATGGAAGAGTAGTCGCCAAAGATACCCTGCCGCTTCCCATTTGCGCTGTGAGGTTTACTCCGGCTGAATCGGGGGATCACACCATAGAGCTGATTAATTCTTCGCAGGGCCCGGCGTTTATTTCGCTTATCAGGCTTCGCGCCCAAAGAAATCCGGCGTTTACCCTAATTGCCATGGCGCAGGCGCTTGATATTACTCTGGGGTTATCCCAGCAGCTTGCAACTGTTCTGCCTTTAACCGCGAAAATTCCTTCTAACCAATGGTCGTTGTTTGGCGGCAATGTTACGCAGGGGCAATCTACCGGTTACTACAACAGCAGGTTCAGCAGGGGAGAATATTTGCTTGTTGGGGCAGGGGACAGATCTGCCAGAAATATTGATGTTGAGGTAGTGGAGCAGCGCGGCGTGGATCAGACGGCAGGCAATATTGTATCGATTAACACCGGTGCCGTCTTTGTGGCTGACTTTGGTGTTTTTACCGCAAATCCTTCCAGTTACTATTATCCCAAAGTGCTTAACAAAAGTTCCCAAAGATCGAGCGCTTTTTGTTTTGGATTTTTAATCCAGGCAACCGAAGATTAATCTGTTTGCGGGAAAAAACAGGGGTGTTTTTCCCAATAGTATAATAAGAGGAGACTATATGAGATTTATAATTGTTATTTTAACCTTAGCCGCGCTTATCGGCTGTTCCGGGGCGCCTGCAAACAGGCCAACCATCGCAAAATTCCAACCGTCGCAATACAACGCTGTTACCTTGGAATACGAAAACAATTCTTTCCTGCCGTCAGTACAATCCGACGGCTCGGTTGTTGTTTCCAGAAGAAGCGGAATCAATTTCAGAATTATGCCGATGACTAGCGGCAGAACCAAAGGCGCCGCGATTCCCGATGCTGAACTAAACGAACTTATCAGGCAGAACGAAGAACTTTTACGCTCTGATCCGCAGAATTACGACGCATGTATCACGCTTGCCGGTTTGTACAATGACAGAAACAGGCCGGGGGACGCGAATCAAACGATTCGATACAGTAACATGGCGCTTGAAATTAACAAAGATGATCCGCAGGCTATTTTTGCCCGGGGTCTCGGTTACAATGAACTCGGTGATAACGCAAGAGCGCTTAGTGACATGAACTCCGTTATGAGACTGAACGTTCAAAGCGTAAAAAGCGCGGCATACATAATGGGCATGATCTATTACAGAGAGAACAGAGTTAACGAAGCAATCGATGCTTTTGAGCTTGTTACGGCTATTGATCCGGGGTTTATTGATACTAGTGAAATTCTTAGGGTGCTGTATAGCCGCAGATAATGTTAAAAGTGATTAATTTGCTCTTGTCCATGCACAGCGGGCGGCAGGGCTACGTGCATAGAAAACATTTGCAAAGAGTCTGCCTATGAGCCCGCAAGCGGTCTCTCCGGCAGAGAACGGCAAAAATTGTTTTCTCTGCCCGCAGCCCTGCCGCCCGCTGTGCATGGACACGTATTCAAATTGTTGTTTTGACAATATCTTCACTTATCGGGGCAGTCGCGCCGCGCCCTATAACAAGGTTTTTTCTTTAAGTCGCTAATTCTAGTATGGTAGATGTATATATTCAAATTGTTGTTTTGACAATATCTTTACTTGTCGGGGCAGGCGCGCCGCGCCCTACAACAAGGTTTTTTCTTTAAGTCGCTAATTCTAGTATGGGAAATGCTGTCTGCAATTTCATTTGTTCATTGCTTTTTTTTGCTTATCAATATAACCATTTTGAGCGGTGTAAAGATTTGTAAAACGTTGTTTAAGAAGAGCTTTTTCTATTGGGTCTATGCCTGGCGAGCGGAGAATATTTTGAATTCTGGTTTTATGAGCAGCACAGGCTATATGAAATGAGTCTTTAGGAAAACCGCTAATGCGAAATTTTTTGCTATGGGGATGGGTTTGATCAACAGCATAATAAAGAGAGCTATCTTCTACAATTTTGAGAGCAAGAAAAGCATCATCAAAACTTTGAATGGCTTGGGTAAGGCTGCCTAGAGAGTCTGTATCAGTTTTATCGCAAAATTGAAATTCCTGTGACAGAAAGGTATACTCGACTAAAATTATTGTTTTAGGATCAACGGTGGATTGCGCATCTCTAAAAACTGAAAATGCTAAAGATATGCCGCGTTCGTAAGATAAACGCCCTATATCTGCTTTTCCTCTTACGGCAAAACCTTTTCTGCCAGCATCAATGGCTAAGGTTGCTTCACAGATATTATGCACTAAGCCAGTTAGGTCCAAATTCTGCCTCTACTTCCGATAAATTCCAACCGCCTTCCAATAGAAAATCTACACCCATTTTCTCTTTCATTACTTTTGCTAAATATGGGGGCATGGGAACTGTCCTTATAAGACGGCTAAAGCCTTCCCTATCACCGGCATCTAATAAATCTAATGCCTTGTTTGAGGTGGTAAGTTTTTCATCCAATGTCATAGTTTGCAGCATACTGTTCTCCTTCTTTTATACTATACCAAGACCGGAATAAATTCAAGAGCAGATGTTTTCATAATTAATTAAATTTGCTAGAATTAAGAGGAAAAAACGGGGTCTTTTTCGCATAGAATGTGTAAGGAAAATAAATATGAAGAAAATTAATTTGTTTGCTTTTGCCTTGATTTTGATTTGGTGTTTGGGATGCAGTAGTACCAGTGGGCAGTGGGTAGTGGACAGTGAGCATCGGGTAGTAGAAAGTGAACAGCGGGCGGATGGGCTTGATGTGGAGGTGTTTGCGCAGCTGGGGCATACAGATTGGGTCATGTCAGTAATTTTTAACCATGATGGCAAACAATTAATTTCTAGTTCTGAAGTAGGAACTATTAAATTGTGGGACATTGACACTGGCCGAGAAATCAGAACCTTTTTAGGACATACACATTCAGCTAATTCAATAAGTTTAAGTTCTGATGGCAAACAGATAATTTCTGGTTCTGCTGATAAGACTGTTAAATTGTGGGATATTGACACTGGTTTGGAAATTAAAACTTTTTCTGGACATACAGGCTCAGTAAACTCAGTAAGTTTAAGTCCTGATGGTAAATTTATTATTTCCGGTTCTGATGATAAAACTGTTAAATTGTGGGATATTGACACCGGTTTGGAAATTAAAACTTTTTCTGGACATACAGGCTCAGTAAACTCAGTAAGTTTAAGTTCTGATGGCAAACAGATAATTTCTGGTTCTGCTGATAAGACTGTTAAATTGTGGGATATTGACATTGGTTTGGAAATTAAAACTTTTTCTGCACATACAGGTTCAGTAAACTCAGTATGTTTTAGTCCTGATGGTAAATTTATTATTTCCGGTTCTGATGATAAAACTGTTAAATTGTGGGATATTGACACCGGTCTGGAAACTAAAGCTTTTTCAGGGCATACACATGCAGTTAATTCGATTAGCATCAACCCTAATGGCAAACATATAATTTCCTGTTTTGCTGGAACTATTAAATTATGGGATATTGATACTGGGCAAGAAATAAAAACATTTTCAAATCATGCAAGTTTAGTTATTTCAGTTGGTTTTAGTCCAGATGGCAAGCAGATAATTTCTGGTTCTGCTGATAAGACTGTTAAATTGTGGGATATTGATACCGACCAGGAAATTAAAACTTTTTCTGGGCATACAAGTTCTGTTTGGGCGGTAAATTTCAGCCCTAACGGCAAGCAATTAATTAATGGTTCTTATGATAGAACTATTACATTATGGGATATTGATATCGGTAGTAAAGTTAATGCCTTTTCTGGACATACAGGTTTGGTTAGGTCGGTAAGTTTTAGCCCTAACGGCAAACAAATAATTTCAGGTTCTTGGGATGGAACTACTAAATTGTGGAATATTGATAATAACATTGAATCCATAACTTTTTTAGGTCATACACGTGGTGTTAATTCGGTAAATTTTAGTCCAGATGGTAAACATATCATTTCCGGTTCTTCTGACAGGACAATTAAATTGTGGGACATTGACACTAGCCAGAAAATCAAAACTTTTTCTGGGCAAATAGGCATGATAAGGTCGGTAAGTTTTAGTCCTAATGGTAAACATATCATTTCCGGTTCTGCTAGAACAATTAATTTGTGGGATATTGACACTGGCCAGGAAATTAAAACTTTTTCTGGGCATACAGGTTTGGTTAATTCGATAAGTTTTAATCCAGATGGCAAACAAATAATTTCCGGATCTGATGACAGGACAATTAAATTGTGGGATATTGACACTGGCCAGGAAGTTAAAACTTTTTCTGGGCATGTAGACAGAGTTACCTCAATAGCATTTAGCTCTAATGGCAAACAAATAATTTCCGGATCTGATGACAGGACAATTAAATTATGGGATATTGACACTGGCAAGGAAATTAAAACTTTTTCTGCGCATAAAGCCATGCTATTATCACTTTCATTTAGTCCCGATGACAAGCGCATCCTAACCGCCTCTGTTGACGGAACCACTCGCCTTTGGGACGTCGCCACCGGTAAAGAAATCGCCGCCTTCATATCCTTCACCGACGGTGAATGGATCGTCATTACCCCAGACGGTTTTTATAACGCTTCCCCCAAAGGCGACCAGCACCTGAACGTGCGCATAGGAAACGAAGTTTTCGGGATGGATCAATTTGCCGACACTTTCTACCAGCCCGAAGTGGTAAAAGCCCGTCTTCAGGGACTGTCCGATCCTCCTATCGTGAGACAGCGCGGCAGTATTCAAACAACGTCTATTCCGCCTGCGATACGTGTTAACGCAAGTGATGTAAATCCCGTTACGCGGCAAGTTACGCTTTCCGTCTCCGCAACAGACTGGATTAGGCAAATTAGTAACATCGAAATAATTGTTAATGGAAGACGTATCGGCGGCGAGGAGCTGCTAAATGTGACAACTACCAATTTAACAACTGCACGGGCGCAGCTTACTCCCGCTTCTGGCGAAAAGCAATTTGAGTTTACCATTCCGCTAACCCTTGACCCGGGAGCAAACCACATAGAAATCGTTGCGTCTAACGGATATAACTTCGGGCTTAGACCGTTGTATCTTTCCGCGCCAATTAGCACAATGCAGCGAAAAGGTGACCTATGGGTTTTCGCTGTTGGTGTGGATAGGTATGTTAATAATAACGCAGACTCAGGGTACCTTGATCTAAGAAATGCATCTAATGATGCAAGAAATATTGCTCACTCTTTCAGGGCGCAGGATGGGAAAAGATACGATAAGGTTCATGTTATGTGCATTGCTGATAACGAGCCTATCCTGCCTACTAAGCAGGCAATTATGAACAATATGAATGAGTTCTTTAATAGAGCTTCTCCCCACGACACAGTGGTTTTATTCATGTCAGGTCATGGGAAGACAGAAGATGGTATTTATTACTTCATGCCTCGTGACACTGTTTTTTCCGGAGGGGAAAAGTTTGTACTTGCAAGCGCGATAAGCGCGCAGGAATTGTCTGACGCTCTTAACATCCCCGGCAGAAAGATAGTTATGCTTGACACCTGCGAATCAGGAGGTGTGGACAGTAACAGGTTAGCACATTCGCTTCGTAACCGCAGCACTGTTGTGTTCACAGCTAGCCAGGACGGAGAGTTTGCTTTGGATACGGGGCTTTACGGAGGACTGCTCGCTTACAGTGTGGTGGAAGGAGTGGGCGGAAAAGCTGCGCAGGCAGGAACGGTTCAGATAGAGCCGCTTGGCAGACACGTAACTGACCGTGTCAGAGAGCTAAGCCGTGATCGGCAGAGCGGGGTAGTGCGGCAGACGCCGGTGGTTTATTTTCCGGATTGGTATCGGGATTTTGTTATTGCGTGGTAGGGTGGTCTAAGAATTATTTATCTCATTTTCCAGTTCTTTTAGATGTTCCAAAATAGTTTCCCATTCTGGTATATCGCCAAAAATCATTCCTTGCATTGCAGAATAATCTTTTTTTAATAAATCACGATTATTATTATTTGGAAGCAGACGCAATGTTCCCGGTTTTGCCAAATCATATCTTGCCCAGGCGCAACGATAAAGCTTATTTTTTCGGTAAACCACATCGGCAAGTAATTCAAGATCAGGCAGTGCTGTGTTTTTAATTGTTGAGATTGCCATTTTATATAAATCATAATAATGCCTTGAATACCTAATAGGTGTATTTGTGTTTTCAGGTCTAAAAAACTCACGATGTAAGATTGTTGCTTTATCCCAAAATGTTCGTTCTGCTTTTATAGTATGAATAATTGCAGGTTTAATATCAAGTTTAGGATAAACGTCTGCTATATAGGGTAAAATTTCACGCTGTTCATTTGGAATCCAGGCAGACATAATCCCGATTTCTAATAAAATATCTGGACGCAAATAAACATCGCTAGCCGTTTTAGGATAAACTATATGCAAGTTTTTATTATCTATTTCTTCAGGCGTATATTGATGATTAAATCTTGCGTATTCATCATCGGTAAAAACCTCAACAGTATTGCCAAGAAGTGAAGATATTTTATTTTTTAAAATTGTACTAATATATTTCGCTGTACGTTCAGATATTTGCTCTGTAAACAATTTTTGTTTTTTATTGGAAGGCTGGAAAATGTCCTCACTGTTTTTTAATATTAATTCTTTTGTAAGGATTAAGTCCAAATCTTCAGAAAACCGCTCAATTAAATGATAAGCTTTGGATAATGATGTTCCGCCTTTAAACCGCAGTATTTCAGACATTTCTTTATCGCTGAATAGCTTATATAAAATCCAACAGCTCCAAAAATCTTTTTCCACCATTGCTATTGGGATATTTAATGCTTCAGAAACATCGATAAATAAATTTAATCGCTCTATATTTGATAATTGTGCAATCTTATCCATTCTTTGCAAACTCCTTTGCTTTTTGAATTACTTCAAGAATCCAATTAGTCACCTTATGAGACTTTTTTTCAATCTTGACCCATTCTTTAAAAGAAAACTGTTTAGACAATTTTTTTGCGAAATCTTTATCTGCATGAATTTGTCCAACTGATTTTATCGCTTGTACCACAAGCATTGTATTTTCATCGCTTATCATTGTTTCCGCAAGAACTCTGTGTCGAAATTCTAAATCTATGTTTCCCACCTTATACTTACGCGAACGACCACTAGAAATATAGATATATTTTGCAGGTATCTGTGTTGATAACCCAAGATAATTAAGTGCGGTGTTTCCCTCTGGAAATACTTTCCATTCATATTTACGAGCCAACGTTTTTACAACTTGTTGAATATCAGGAGCAATTGATTTTTTCAAAAGATTACTATATTTTGGATAATAATAAACTCCTGGTAAAAGCCTTTTAATATGACCTTCTTTTTCTAAAGCAATAAAGGACTGATCTATTTCCCAACGTTTAAAATCAACAGTAAAATCTACTGCAGAGAAAACCCACCCTTTGCCCTTGCGTGTTATATAATTAAAAAGACGTTTTTTTGCCGTTTTTTCCATACATACATTTCCTTATATTTCTAGAAATATAGCATATTATTTCTAGAAAGTCCAGAGGGTAAAAGCGGTAAATTACATGAAAAAAAACTTGACACTTTTTCGCACTATAATCTTAAGGAATAAATACTTCACAATTCGTGCTTAACTGCGTATTATTATGTAAAAGAGGTTTACTTATGAAAAAGCTTGTTTGTGTCTTTGCGGTTTTTGCGGTTCTGCTTTCGATGGCTTTTGCTCAGGAAGTGGAAGTGTTTCCGCAGTTGGGGCATAGTAGGGATATTAATTCTGTAGCATTTAGTCCTGATGGGAAATATGTGGTTTCGGGATCTAATGATAATATGATAAAATTATGGGATGTATCATCTGGTCGTGAAATTCGTAATTTATCTGGTCATGTTAATAATGTAAATTCTGTGGCAATTAACCATGATGGTACAAGAATTATTTCTGGTTCTCATGATTATTCAATAAGGCTTTGGGATGTTGCTTCAGGCAGAGAAATTCAAATATTTATGGACGTAAATGCTGTAAGCTCAGTAGTGTTCAGTCCTGATGGAAAATATATTGTTTCAGGTACGGCTGCATGGTTTGATCCTATGAATCCCCAGACAAGAATGGAAGATAATGCAATAGTTGTTTGGGATACTGATCTATATAGAGTAGAAAAAGATATAACAGGACTTAATGCTATAAGTTCTTTAGCTTTCAGTCCTGATGGCAAACAATTTGCATCAAGTTCATACGATGGAAAAATAACTCTCTGGGATGTTGAAACATGGAATGAAATTAATAGTTTTGTAGTGGTTGAAATACAGAATGAAAACAGACAAGTTAGTAGAAGTGCTTGTATAAGCTCTATAGAGTTTAGCCCTGATGGAAAATATTTGGTTTCTGGCTCAACAGATAGAAATGCAAATGTAAAATTATGGGATATAGCTTCCGGTAATGAAATATGGTCTTCCAATCATATGCAATATATAACTTCTGTTGCTTTCAGCCCTGATGGCAAGACTATTGCATCTGCTTCTTGGGACAATATAATTATTCTATGGGATGCTGCTACTGGTAACGAAATATGGACTCATAAATTTTCTGAAAATAATACAAGAACTTTGGGTGCACGCTCTTTAACATTCAGTCCAGACGGTAATACCATTGCTTCTGGATTGGGTAACCAAGTAATACTTTTAGATATAACCACAGGTCAAGAGAAGCCGTTTTTTTCATATATTCCAGAAAGAATTTCATCTGTTTCGTTTATCCCTGATAGCAAACAAATAATTTCCACATCAAATAATGAATTAATACAACTTTGGGATACAGAAAAAGTAAATATAATTTGGACATCGAATTTTGCAGAAAACTCTCGAAGAAGATTTAATTCAATTGAATTAAGTCCGGATGGAAAAACTTTTATTACAGGATCAGATGCTAGAATGGGAAACGCATCAATACAACTTTGGGATGTCTCTACTGGCAAGGAAATACGAACTCTTGTTGACCATTCAAATTCAATTCGAACTGCAATATTCAGCCCGGATGGAAAATTCGTTATTTTTGGAACTTGGAATTTTGGAGATTACTATACACTAAAGCTTTTTGATATTTCTACAAGCCATGAAATATGGAATATTACAGGTTCAAGAATAGGAGTAGGAATTAGATCTGCTGTGTTCAGCCCTGACGGAAAAACTATCGCATTGATATTTATTAACAATAATTCAATTATGTTTCGTGATACAGCCACCGGCAATGAAATTTTAACTATTTCAGGAGATTCATCAACTCCATTTTCAA
Organism: Treponema sp.; assembly: GCA_009784975.1. GTDB lineage: Bacteria > Spirochaetota > Spirochaetia > Treponematales > Breznakiellaceae > WQXQ01. The sequence continues at coordinate 776 of WQXG01000042.1, read as the reverse complement.
TTGCATATAGTCCTGATGGACAAACTATTGCTTCAGGATCAGGAAATACTAATGAAGAGAATAGTATAATAAAATTATGGGGTACAGAAACAGGGAGAGAGATACAACTATTTAATGGTCATGTTTTTTGGGTAAGATCTTTAGCATTTAGCCCTGATGGTAAAAAAATTGTTTCTTCCGGTTCATTAGATCAAAGGATAAAAATATGGGATATTGAAACTGGCATACAAATTAGTGAATTTGTTCATTTCAATACAGTAAATTCCGTCTCCTTCTCCCCCTGCGGCACTCGCATCCTCTCCGCTTCCGACGACGGTACCATCCGCCTTTGGGACATTGCCACCGGCAAAGAAATCGCATCCTTCATATCATTCACCGATGGCGAATGGATTGTTATAACCCCTGACGGCTTTTACAATTCCTCTCCCAAAGGCGACCAACACCTGAATGTCCGTATCGGAAACGAAGTTTATGGGATGGATCAATTCGCCGACACCTTCTACCAGCCCGAAGTTGTAAAAGCGCGTCTTCAGGGACTGCCCGATCCGTCCATCGTGAGGCAGCGCGGCAGTATTCAAACTGCGTCTATTCCCCCAGCGATACGTGTGAACGCAAGTGAAGTTGATGCTGTTACTCGGCAAGTAACGCTTTCTGTCTCCGCAACAGACTGGATTAGGCAAATAAATAATATAGAAATAATTGTTAACGGGCGGCGTATCGGCGGCGAAGAACTGCTAAATGTGACAACTACCAATTTAACAACTGCACGGGCGCAG
>WQXG01000041.1 GCA_009784975.1 Treponema sp. | reverse complement strand
CAGCGGGAATTATTTCTATTTTATTATAGCATTATTTTATTAAAAATAGTCAAGTTGCCTATAAAAAATGTTCGTTTTAAAGAAGATAACAACGTTTTTCTGCCCACGCCAAGCATACGGTTAACCTTATAAAATCAACGAAAAATCGGGAATTTAAAGGGACAATTAAATTCCCAACCCCTCCAAACTCATAATTCCTCTTCCCCCCGCGTCCTCCGCGCCTCAGCGCCTCCGCGTGAGTCTTGGCAAATCTCCCTCTCCGCGTCCTCTGCGTCTCTGCGAGAATCCTTGCAAATTCTTAAAAAATTTTCATTCTCAGTCAAGCACCACGCATCTGCGTGTCATATATATGTATGAAAATATTAAACATCTTTTATCAGCTAAAAAACTTTCTCTTCCCAGCCTCTTGCGCACTTTGCGGCAGGGAACTCGATTTCGCAGCCGAAATAAGGCTTGGTCTTTGCCAGGAATGCTCATCCGGGATAACACTGGAAGAAGGCAAAAAATGCAATTTATGCGGGAAACCGCTAGTTTCTGAAATAGAAACCTGCCTGCCCTGCAGAAACAGCGAAGATAGGTCATTTTTGCGTCTCTGGCTGCTTTTTCCGTATACCGGAAAATACCGTAAACTTTTAACAGAGTATAAATTCAAAAAAAACCTCTCCCTTGCGGGTTTGTTCGCGGAAAAAATTAAGGAAGTAATCAAAAATGAACCTTTGTTAAAAGATGCCGTATTTGTTCCTGTTCCGCCAAGACCGGGAAAAATAAAAGAAGCTGGCTGGGATCAGGTAGAGTATCTGATAAAAAAACTGGGGAAAAGCCTGCCTGTCAGCCGGTGTCTTAAACGGCGGAAATCAAAAGTTCAAAAAACACTTAGCCGCAAAGATCGCATGGAAAACCTTAAAGGACGAATCTATATAAACGGCGCCCCTCCCAAAACAGCGCTTATTATTGACGATGTAATTACGACAGGATCTACCATCGAAGTTTGCGCAAAAACACTTATGGAAGCAGGGGCTCAAAAAGTGTATGGATTATGTCTATTTTATGATTAAAAAATCAATTATAATATTGGTATGCATTACGATTTAATTATTAAAAACGGAACACTGGTTACACCGCAAGAGAGTATTACAGGCGATATTGCCGTTAAAGACGGAAAGATAGCAAAAACAGGAAATCTGGAAGTTTCTGATACCGCAAACGAAACCTACGATGCGCAAGGGCTTCATGTTTTGCCCGGTATCATAGACGCTCATGTTCATTTCCGCGATCCCGGTCTTTGCGAAAAAGAAGATTTTGAAACAGGCAGCATCGCGGCTGCGATGGGCGGAATTACCATGGTTGCGGATATGCCGAATGTAATTCCTGTAACTTCAGATGTTCAGCGTTTTAAAGAAAAGTTAAATATAATAAAAGAAAAATCCTATGTTGATTTTGCCCTTTACGCGCTTCTTAATAACGCGGATTTTAACGAAATGAAAAATCTAAAAGACGCAGGCGCTCTTGGTTTTAAAATTTTTCTGGGCACCTCAACAGGAGATATAACATCCCCTTCGCCTTCTGTTTTATGGCAATTGTTGACAAACTGCGCCAGGCTGGGAATAAGAACAGGTTTTCATTGCGAAACAAGCGAACTTAATACATACTTTACAAATATTATAAAAGAAAATCCCGGATCGGATACAGGAATTATGCTCTCTAACGCAAGACCTGTTATTTCAGAAGTTCTTGCCATTCAAACTGTTATAAGTTTCGCGCGATATACAAACGCAAAAGTTCATATTCACCATATAACTTCACATGACGGCGCTTTGCTTGCGCAGGAAGCAAGAAAAGATGGCATTGATTTAACAACAGAAACCTGTCCTCATTATCTTTTATTTGACGCTCTCAATAACACACATAAGGTTTATCCGCCCATTAGAGCAGGGCACAGGAAAAAACTTTTTGAAGCAGTAAATAATGGTATAATTGACATGATAGCAAGCGATCATGCTCCGCATACAGCAGGCGAAAAAGAAAAAAATATTTGGGATGCTCCGGCGGGCCTTTGCGGAGTAGAAACTTTAGTTCCTGTTCTTCTGAATAAAATTAACAAGGGCGAATTATCTCTTAATGATTTTGTCCGTCTTGCAAGCGAAATGCCCGCGAAAATTTGGGGGATATATCCTAAAAAAGGGAATTTGCTTCTAGGCGCAGATGCCGACATAACAATAGTAGATATGAAAATGAAAAATATTATCCGCGCACAAATGCTGCATTCAAAAAGCAAAACAAGCCCTTATGAAGGAATGGAAGTTCAGGGTATGCCTGTTTGTACAATCATAAGAGGAAAGTTTGTTATGAAGGACAGAGTGCTTACAGGCGAAAAAGGTTACGGTATATTTGTTAGTTAACCGGGTACTTTTACCGAATTAAGCAGTCTGTTCAATGAAACAAGCGGATCTTCGTACATTTCAAACCTGAAACGTATCTCGTAATTTTTGTCAGAAACAATTCTAATTGTTTTATTCAGACAGTCGCTCACTTCCTTTGTGCCATTGTCCGGAAAATATTTTGCCTTACCGGGAACAAAGGAAAGCTTGCTTCCGCTTCTGCGGATTTCTCCGATATGAGACGGTATTGGAACAAGGAATATCTGAAAATCATCTGATTTTCCGCCGCCTACTGTCAGGTTGTATCCGGATTTTAATGAATGAACATTACGTTTACCGATACAGGTATTCTGATCTTCTACAAAAAGATTTAACATAAGAGGACCGGACGGATTTATAACAACAGGTTTACCGCTTTCAATTTTTGGATTTCTGTCATCATACGGAGTTGTACGCCTTGTTGTCGCCGCATAACTTGTAACTTCCGGGGATGCTTCCTTTTTTGCAGCCTTTTCTTTTGGTTCCGTTTTTGAAGCAGAGCCGGATGATACTTGAGACATAACGCGATTGGGGCTGGAACTTAATCTGCGTGAAAGCAGATAAATAAGAAGACCCAAAATAAGCAGAATAAGTATTATAATTCCAATAATAACAGGCAGAGATAAACCGTCAGATTGCCGAGTTTCCCTATTTGTTTGTGTTTCTCTGTACTGACCTTCCGCGGCAGCGGTTTCTTCTGTTTCCTCGGTTTCTGTTTCATCAATTTCTTTTTCTTCAGACTGCTCAGTTTCGGTATCAGCATGATCTGTTTCAGCGGCAAACTCACCTGTTTGGGTTTCTTCTGTACTGCCGGTTTCGGTTGTTATTACGCCTTCTTGATTAGTTTGCGAAACCACTTGCGATATATCGCGCGAAGTTTCCTGCGATGCATCGCGTGATGTTTCCTGCGATACATCGCGCGATGTATCGCTGCGTCCTGATACAGGGAGATTTGTAAGCGGCTGCCCCGCGGTAACCGGCACAAAATCCAGTGTGGTATTTCTTGCAAGTCTCTGTCTCGCTCCCGACACAACAGTATTTGTATTTGAACTGCCAAGTGTAACAAGAACTATCTTTTTGGAACGGTTGGGAAGGGCAGTGACATACTGCAGCGCGTAAGTTAAAGCCGCAGATACATTGCTTCCGATTTCTATCGGATACTGAAGAAGCATTCTGCCTATAATTGTCTCTACATCTCCGATACCGGATATCCTCCGCGCAACATCCAGCCTTGGAGAAGCAGAGAAGGGAATCAGGTGAAATGTATCGCCTGTTTTCAGGTATTCTTTTAAAAACTGACCTGTTATATAATTGGTTACGTTTTCATAGGACGAACTCATTTGTACGGAAGTATCCAAAACAAGTACAAGATCGATTTGGTCCGTATTCTGTCCATAAGCGCCTGCAATAATTACCGCGCAAATTATGATTGCCAGAATGTTCCTTTTCATAATCACCCCTTATTTTAAAACTGTGCCTCTGTTATTTTTTCTACCACATAAGAAATCTTTTCTTCGTTAATGGTAAAATCAAACTTTTCACCTTCTGTCTTGTTAAGTATAGCAATACCGCGCGGAGAAAGATAGGAAATAATGTTATTATTGGGATCAGATTCCCATGGTCCCAGTATAATGTATTCTTCCTGTTTTCCGTCTGTTTCGTTAAACAGAACAACTTTTGTGCCAAACGAAACTTTGGATGTATTTATGGAATTTGGATCGAATTGCTGCGCTCTTTCAATTTCATCGCTAAGCTTGGAAATCTGGGTATTTAACTGCACCTGAGTTTCAAGCGCCGCTTTGTATTCGGCATTTTCCCTTAAGTCGCCCAGTGATTTGGCGAATTCAATTTCCCTGGAGTTGGCAGGAACTTCAACGTCCATAATATGAGCCAATTGTTTTGTTTTTTCATCATACTTGGAGCGTGTAACAATTAAGCCCCTTGATTCTTTTTTCTTTTCTACAATGCCGAAGAATTTAAAATTTGGAAACTTGCCCAGAATACGCATTTTTAAATTAAGTTTATCCTGCGGATCAAGGTCCTTTACTCCGTTTACAAAGGTAAATATCCTTATAATGGCATCTTCATCAGAATTATCTATAAAAGAAACAAGTTCGCCGTCCCTAAAAAGGATATTATGCACCAGTTTATTGATCTTGCGGTTATCTACAGTATCCTTGTTGTTTTCGATATCACGGTATGTAATATCCATAACATGGATGAGGGCTATAAGCTGCTTTTCTATATCGATATTCGCGTTTTTAAACCAGTCTTTATCCTTTGCGTTTTTATAGATCCATACAACTGCTTCCCTGTTTTCGCGGAGATTATCAAAACATTCATTGCATAATTCGGAAAGTTTTTCTTTATAACCCGCTTCTTCAAGCTGCTCTGTAATTGATATATCCTGGGATACAGGGAAAAGTTTCACATAAACATCCGCCCATTCTGCAACATGGAGTTTTATACTGTTTAAAAATTCTTTTTTAAGACGGGCGTCTTTTAAATTTTTAAACAGTTTCTGTACATCTTTTATTTTAGAGAAAAGCTCTGAAAAACCTGTCTTTATTTCAGATTTTATATGACTATAATTTTTATTGGCAGCAAGTTCTGTTATTAAAAGATAAGAAGCGACAGAATCTTCCGATATTGTTTTTGCGTTTAAAAACCCTGAGAAATACATTAACATTTCATTGAAAAGTTCAGAATCAGGAGAAGCATTTTTATTGTTAACATAATCCCTTATAGCGGACACTCTGTCAAAGAATACGCGTTTTTCCTGTTTTCCGTCGCTTCCTTTACGCTGTGCTGTAAATTCATTGTAAAGTTTTACGGTAACGCTTACAGGCCTGTCACGGACAATGTACACATCGCTGTTATCCTGGCTTACGCCGAAATCAGGATTAGATTTTAAAATATCTCTGGCTCTTGAACTCCATGTTGACCATTCGCCCGCGGTAAGAAGGGCAGGGGACAGCTCCTGTTTTATCTTTTTTAAATCGCAAGAGTTGCCGAAACTTTTAATTATGGTTTTAAGCGCCCAAACTATATTTTCGTCTTTTTCCCTTATCTTTTCACGCAGCTCTTCTTTTTTTCTTGTTGCCTTTAACACCCAAATATGATTTTTTGAAAGTGTTACAAGCGCGTCTACAGCCATTTTTAATGACATACAATGGCCTCTTTTTTTGGAGAAATCTATGCGAATCTCGTCTCCTACTATGCTTGCAATACGTCCAACTCCCCATGTGCGGTGAAACACAAAATTACCCTTGTCAAATGAAATGTGTTTTTCAAAATCCGCTATTGCCTCATGAACAGCGCGGTAATTCTGCGAAAGATTGGAAATGCGGATATATTCTTCCAGCTGGCTGTGCGCGCTGAATTTTTTCCTGTAACAGTCTATTATTTCCCTGCGCGCGTGAATATCATGCTCGTCATATTCAAGAATGATTTTAAGAATAATAATGGCTATATCAATATCTATAACCTTGTATTTTACATAGAGTTCATTAAGTAATGTAACTGCTTTATTTTCATTAATTGCTTTCGCGATTTTTTTCTGAATATGAATGAAAAAATCAATATCTTCTGTATTTATATTTATTAACTTGTCCCAAATTTCCCTGATATTCGCAAAATTGGCTTTGTTAATATAACGCTGAAGCGCTTTTTTATAATATTCTATCGTTTCTTCTTTTTTTCCTTTTTTATCATAATGTTCCGCAAGGGATTTTACAATGTCGGCTTCTTCAAAGTCTACTTTTACAAGCCTTTCCAGAATATTAAATACTTTTTCTTCTTCATTGTCGTTTTTATAACAATCGGCAAGAGTGCGCAGCGCATATTTTGTATCCCCGTGATCAAGGATTCTTTCGCAAAGATATTTTACAATATTCCACTTGTGATTATCCAAAAATATGGAAACAAGATTGATCATTGCAGCATCATCAATTATCTGGCGCGAAAGAGCTATCATGCCGGAGAGGTAAAGGGCAATTATGCTGTTTCTTGTATGAGACAGATGATCATCGCAGCTTTTTTTAAGTTCATTTATTACTTTTTCTTCACGGGCAGTTTTAAGGATAACATCAAGCTCCTTAAACTGGTTAGTCGAATAATTGCCAAGACTTGCTCTTGTCCATTTTTCTTCATTCAGTGTTTCCTGCAGATTTTTTAAAAGAGTTTGCGCCTTTTCTGACTGTTCAACTCCTGTCTGTACAACTGATGTTTCAGTATTACTCATAAATCTTAACTCCTCCATTATCCGGTATACATATTATAAATATCCGGATCTAAAACTTTTATTTTTAATAAGGTTTCATCTATAAAAGAAGAATCCTCATGAACAGTTTCATAATGATCCACAAGCCAAAAATAATGATTTATAAGTCTTGGCTTTAGAAGGCTCCTCCTTGCGGGATTTGCCTCATATTCTGTTTCCAAAGAAAATATTGACTGTTTAAGCCTGCCAACCTCCGTTTGTTTTAACTGGCGTTTTATTGTAAACACACCCCATAAATAACCGTAAACCGGTATCCATTCATTAACTTCCTCATCCTTAAAACCAAGTCCGCAAACTTTGTCGCGCACTTTTAAAATAAACGCCGACTCTAACGACTTTAAATCTATCTTTAAAGGGTCAATGAAAAAAGCTTCCCTAAACAGCGCCTTTGCATGTCTTGCCTGCGCAAGCAAAGCGTTTACATCCGCAAGCTGCGCAAGTGTTTCAGCATCCTCTTTTTTAATGCTAAAAGCCTGTTCCAGATATTTCAGCGCCTCATCATAATTGCCAAGTCCCTTGTAACAGCGTCCTGCCAAAAGCAGCAATCCGGGATCATGCTGGTTTGCCGGGCTAATAAGCAATCCTTCAAAAAAAAAGAGCGCCTTTGAGTATACATAATAACGGATGGCATACTGGCATTGTTCGTAAACCTGCTCAAAATTGCTTAAAAAAACATGATACTGTTTTAAAAGGGAAATCAAAAAAGAGCCCTTTTCATACGGATTTTTTAATTCATCAATCCTCCTGGTATATTCAAGCCACCAGTTAACACATTTTAAAGCATGCTTGATTTCTTCGTTTTCGTAATCCAAAACGAGCGCATCTTCCAAAACACCGCAAGCCGAAAGCGCGTCCGAGGTTTTAAGTTTTTCATAGGCTTCCTTCAAAAGCCCCGCAGCTTGTCCCTTATCCATTATTCCCCATGATTATTATATCATTTTTTTAAGGTTTGACAATAGTATCCTATAAATGTATGATATTAAAAATGAATAAAACTATTATTTCACCGTCCATCCTTGCCGCAGATTTTGCCGATTTTGGCAAAGCCGCCGCCGAGATTGATGCCAGCGGCGCAAAATGGGTTCACATGGATGTTATGGACGGGTCATTTGTACCGAATATAACCTTTGGCCCCCAGCTTGTGCGCGCTTTACGCAAAAGAACCCAGTCATTCCTGGATGTCCACCTGATGATTGTCCAGCCGAACCGTTATATCCGTGAATTTGCCGATGCCGGAGCAGACGGAATCACATTTCACTTCGAAGCCGAAACTCATGCCCAGAAGGTCCTTTGCGAAATCCGCAGTCTTGGCAAAAAGGCAGGTATAGCCATAAACCCCTCTACGCCTGCTTCCATGCTGGAGGAAATTCTGCCCTTTATCGATTTAGCGCTTATTATGACGGTAAATCCGGGTTTTGGAGGTCAATCCATGATACCTCAATGCCTCGAAAAAGTAGAAAAACTCGCGAAAATGAGGGAAAAAGCAAAGCTGAATTTCCGCATTTCTGTTGACGGCGGAATCAACGAAAATACAGCGGTACAGGCAAAAAACGCGGGCGCGGACGTACTTGTTATGGGGTCTGCATTCTTTGAACATTCCGCAAAAAAAACACTTATTGATCGTTTTCAGGGGTAGGATATTGGCAAAATCTGCCGAAATTTAGTATAATATGTATATGAACCATAAAAGAGGCGTTATTTTAGCGTTATTGTTGGGGTTTTTACTTTTACCGGCATATTCGCAGCAGCAATCACAATATACACGCTGGTTTCAAAGCGGAGAACAGTTCTACAGACTTTCCCGATGGCATGAAGCGGCTGTAGAATTCCGCAGAGCGCAGGAGAGTGCCCATAATACCAATGACTGGGCTGCCGCGCTGTATTATGTCATTTTATGCGAATTGGCTTATTCTGATTACGGTTCGGCTCTTAGAGATATGGAACAGCTTGAAAAAAACGCGCAGCATACCGCGTACGCAAGAGATATGGTTTATCATCGCGCAAGGGTCTATTACATTCTTGGCTTCTATGAAGACGCTCTTTTACTTTTTAACCGTTACAATGCCTCCACAACCGATGCGGATCGCGTATCCGCGGATCGCAGAGCAGCCGCTTTTTTCTGGATGGGCGAGTGTCTTTATGCAATGAGCCAATTTGATGAAGCGGAAAAATTTTACTCATGGGTTATTGCAAGATACCCCCATAGCCCAAAAATCGAAGCGTCTGTCTACCGGCTGGATTTAATAAAACAAAAGAAAATTGAAGCCGAACTTTTGGCTCTCCTTCAGCTAAGTCATGAAGAAGCGCTGCGGACAAGCGAAGATTACCAAAAAACAATCAGAACTTATGAACATGCTTTAAATGATTATCAGAGGCGCATAATTGAACTGACAAACAGTCAGCAGGTGACAGATACTTCCACTCAGGTTATTCATCAGGACACACAGCCGGAAGTCATTGATATAATAGTTCCAAACGAGCCTGAGGCAGAAGAAACATTAATTATTCCGGATAATATTTCGAGTAACAGTCAAAACGGTGTATTGCTGGAAAGAGCAAGACAATTAGGAAACGATGTTCAGGATATTTTAAGGGGAGGAAGCAGGTGATTCCAAAAAAGAAAGTTATTTTTATTTTTATATTGATTTTACTGATACTGGGCGGCTGCAGATCGTTCAGGTCTTACCTGGAAAAATTTTCAGATTTTCCTGTCAGATCCACAGAAGAGGTCGAGCAAAGACAGGCTCGCAGAAATCGGCAGCAGCCGGGACAACAGCAGCCTTCACAGCAGCAGCCGGTTCAGCAGCAGCCGATTATTATTATTCAGCAGCAGCCTGCGCAGCAACAGCCGGTTCAACAGCAGCCTGCCCAGCAGCAGCCGGTACAACAGCCTGCACAGCAGCCGGTTGTGCAGCAAACAGGAAGAAATACAACAGTCGCAAATGACAGGGAAGGATTTGTACGTTTAATTCTTAATGACAGAACCGGAAGTTTTTCTATTTATCATCTTGCGGATCAATCCTTTAAACCGCTCTTTTCCAGCCGCGATCCCCGCACAAGTTTTACTTCGGTTCTGGTTGACGGTAAAACCCACCGTCTTGGACAATCCAAAACATTTAACATAAAAGTAGATAACAGCGGCGCAAATCCCGCGCTTGTTTTTCAATCTTCTTCATTAACTGTTACCCAGGTTTTTTCTCCTGTTAAAACAGCAAGTTCTCCCATAACGAACGGAATAATGATTACAACCAGCGTAAGAAATACAAGCGATAAGGAAGTCTCTGTAGGATTAAAAATGTTAATTGATACCCACCTTGGAGAAGGAAGAGGATTAAACTCATTTACAACAGAAAACCGCGTAATTAAAAATGAGCTTTTATTAAGGGGAAATGCCGGTGAAAAATACTGGTTATCAAAAAACAGCTCATTATCTCTTATGGGAAGCATTATTAATCCAATGCCCGTAAGAGACCCGTACGCGAGAGAACCGGATTTTATTCATTTTGCGAACTGGAAAAGACTGAGCGATGCTCCCTGGAAAATGCGTTACATAGAGGGAAGATCTTTTAATAATTTCCCGTTTTCCATGGGCGATTCTGCTGTCTGTTATTTTTATGATCCGGCATTGCTTCAAAGCGGTCATTTTTTTAATTATACAATTCTCCTTACAACAGAAGACGCGCTTTTGTATTCACAAACCGATAACCCTGTCCGCATCGGCGGCTGGCTGAATTATATTGATGATGTCCGTATGGCGGACGAAGTTGAACCTGCGCCTGATCATATCGCTTTGTTCAGGGTTCAGGATTTACTTGATCAATTTATAAAAGGTGAAATCGTTCTTAATGAAAATGATATGGCAGAAATAGAAAGAATAATTAATATGCACAGGAATTAACTGTGTTATATATCAATAGCGATCCTTTGTTAAATAAAGCAGCTCTCCTTGCGAAAAAAAGGGACTTTGAACTTGCTTTTAAAATTTTACAAAACGAAGAAGATCGGTACAACGGCTCTTTTAAATACTATCAGCTTTTCGGCATTATTTCCCTTCATAGCGGCAATTTTGTGGAGGCAAATGAATATTTTCAGCTGGCATGGCGGCAAAAACCAAAAGATAAACTGACAATGCTCGGTCTTGCTGTGCGTCATTTAAAACATTTGAATACTGCTCAGGCTGTCGATTATTATCTTGATGTTCTGGAAATGGATCCAAAAAACAAAATCGCGAAACTGGCGCTGGATGTTATCCGCAAACATTCTTCTGCAGAAACATTATCTGACTGGATATCGTCTCCCCAAAGGCTTGCAAAGCTATTCCCGCCGATTCCGTATACTATATTAACAAAAAAAACTTTTTTTAACGCGGCTTTAATTGCGGCAATAGTTATTGTTTTAACTTTCGCATCCCTTATCATGGTAAAAGTTCTTCCAAGTCCGTTTAAATCCAGAACTGAACGTCCTACTTCAGATTATATTCTTTCTACACAGGAAAGAAGAGATTCCATAACAGCAGAAATGGGCGGCTATTACAGATATATACTTACGCGGGAGCAGGCAATAAATCTCTATGACAGATCCATTGCTCTTTTTACAGCCTATCGTGATGAGGCTGCAAAAATAAACCTTAACAGAATACTTGAATCAAATGCTTCGGACAATTTAAAAAGCAGGGCGCGTCTTTTAATGAACAATATGGAAGTTCCCGGTTTTGATACATTTAAGAGGGCGGATAATCCTTCATTTTCTGATATTAAAAATGAACCTTTTGTTTACAGGGACGTTCATGTTATCTGGAGAGGCATGGCAACAAATGTAGAATTAACAGACGAGTTTACCCGCTTTGATTTACTTATAGGTTATGATACACGAAGAACGCTTGAAGGAATTATCCTGGTAGAATTTGACAGACCTGTAGCCATTAACACAGAACGTCCTCTTGAAGTTCTTGGAAGAGTAAATCTTTCTTCTTCACATTCAGATATTATTTTACAGGGCGTCTCTATACATCAATCCGGCAGACTGGAAAATTAAAAAAATGAAAGCGGTTATTCAAAGGGTAATAGACGCGTCAGTTTCCGTAGACAATATCGTAAAAGGCAAAATTGACAAAGGGCTTTTGGTATATCTTGGCGTTGCTCATGAAGACAGCGAAAAAGATGCCGACTGGCTTGCCGAAAAAATCGCCTATCTTCGAATTTTTAATGACAGCGAAGGCAAGATGAATCTGTCTGTCAAAGATTTGGAGGCAGGGGTTCTTGTTATCTCACAATTCACCCTGCTTGCGGATGCCAGAAAGGGCAGGCGGCCGTCCTGGAACGGCGCTGCGCTTCCCGAAAAAGCAAATAAACTTTATGAGTATTTCATAAACGCTGTCAAAAAGCATAATCTTTCCTGCGAAAGCGGAGTGTTTCAGGCGCGAATGATGGTTTCGTATACCAATGACGGACCTGTTACGATTATTCTGGACAGCAGGGAAAATTGCGGTTGAATATGTTTTTTTTATATGGTAATATAAGGGTATGAATTCTTTTATTGTCTGTGCCACAAGGCCGATGCAGAATTATGCTTCTTCTGTAATAGAATATCTGTCAAAATACCTTTGCTTCTCAAATATTAAAGACCAGATAAACGGGCTTGATTTGCTTAATACCGATTGTTTTGCCAACGGCGAAATGGAAGTATCCGTAAATTATTCAATTCGCGGCAAAGATGTTATTCTTTTTTCTTCTAGCGCCCGAAACGAAGCCGGCATTGGAGTGGAAGAAGCAAAAATAGAAATGTATCACGCGATTGATGCCCTGGTACGCTGTCAGGCAAAAAGGGTTATTGTATTTGAACCTTTCATCTCCTGTTCAAGATCAGACCGTACAACCCGCAGAAGTTCTGTTGGTTTATGGGTTCATTTAAAAACTCTCACAAGCCTTGGCGCGAAGCATATCGTCACTTTTCAGCTTCATTCAGATAAATCCAAAACCATGCTGGATCCCGCTTCCTATGCCATAGATGATATACCGGCGTTAACCCTGTTAAAAAAATATCTTTGCGATAAATATATTAAAACCGCGGAAAAACTTGAACAGGAAGTCAGAAACAACTGGGCTTTTTGTTCGGTAGACGCAAGCGGTGAAAAACTGGCAAGAGGTTTCGCTAATTCATTCGGGTCTCCCCTTGTTGTAGCGCACAAGCAGCGGGATTATTCAATATCAAATACAGTTGAATCCATAAATATCCTTTCTGCGGAACCCGTAGAAGGTAAAAGCCTGTGGATAGTAGACGACATGATAGATACAGCCGGTTCTGTAGAAAAACTAATTCGTGTACTTGCTCAGTTAAATCCAAAAGATATCAATATTATTTCCGTCCACGCTCTTTTTTCGCCTCCTTCAGTAAAAAAACTTCAGGAGCTTTCGCGGGAAGGTCTTTTAAAACAACTTATCGTAACAGATACCGTAAGCTGCTCAAATTACAAAAATGACTTACCGGGTCTTGAAATCGTGCAATCCGCGGAACTTGCTTCAAAGATAATCAAGACAATTATTAACAATGAATCCATGAGTAAGCTGCTTGCTCCTTTTAACGCGGGGGAATATCTTGCGGGGGGCGACAAAACCACTTGACAAAGTTGTAGTAATATGCGGTAATTATTTTGAAAATAAGTAAAATATTTTCAGTTTCGGTCAAGCACCACGCATCTGTGCGCCATATATAGGGGAGGAGATTTTTATGGCAAAGTCAAATGAGACAGAAAAAACCAGAGTTAATCCTAACGCGACAAGCGAGGAAAAAGCGAAAGCTCTGGAAGCGGCCCGTCTTCAGATTGAAAAACAATTTGGCGCGGGATCATTAATTAAACTGGGAGCGCATAGTGCTGCTGCCGGTATCGAGGTGGTACCTTCCGGTTCCATTATGCTGGATGAAGCGCTCGGTATCGGAGGTTATCCGCGGGGACGCATCATCGAGATTTTCGGACCTGAATCATCGGGTAAGACAACTCTTGCGCTGCACGCTATCGCGGAAGCCCAGAAGCTGGGGGGAAATGCGGCGTTTATCGATGCCGAGCACGCGCTCGATCCTGTTTACGCGAAAAACCTCGGCGTAAATACGGAGGAGTTGTGGGTTTCTCAGCCCGACAACGGCGAGCAGGCAATGGAAATTACAGAAAGCCTTGTTCGTTCGGGAGCTGTGGACGTAATCGTTGTAGATTCCGTTGCAGCCCTTACTCCCCAATCAGAGATTGAAGGCGATATGGGCGACGCGCAAATGGGTGCTCAAGCTCGTCTTATGAGTCAGGCTCTCAGAAAACTTACAGCGACAATCGGTAAATCAAGAACAATTTTGATCTTCATTAACCAGATTCGCATGAAGATCGGCGTATTCTTTGGAAACCCGGAAACCACAACCGGAGGCAATGCGTTAAAATTTTATTCATCTGTCCGGCTGGAAGTGCGTAAAACAGAAACCATCGAGGTAAGCAAAGATTCAGACGCTATTGGAAACAGGGTGCGCGTAAAAGTTGTAAAAAACAAAGTTGCGCCGCCTTTCAGACGCATCGAGATGGAACTGCTATTTGGTAAAGGAATATCTGCAACTAGCAGCATTCTGGACTGCGCTGTTAAATACGAACTTGTAAAAAAGAGCGGCGCGTGGTATTCCTACAAAGATGAAAAGATAGGGCAGGGCAAAGACAACACCCGCGAATATCTTGAACAGCATCCGGAATTATTAAAAGAGCTGGATTTAAAATTAAGGCAGCAAATTTTCCCGGGAAGAGAATTCCCACAGGCAAAACCCGCTCCCAAAAAAGCACCGGCTGCTAAAGAAGAGAAAGAATAGAAGATTTGCATAGACTCTCGCAGAGAAGAGTTGGAAAGATTCTCGCAGAGACGCAGGGGCGCAGAGGACGCGGAGCAGTTGTTCGAATACGCAATCTTAAACCCTAGAAATATATCGAAGTTTTGATATATATGGGATTAAGGTTAAGATATCGAACAACAACTCTGCGTCCTCTGCGATCTCTGCGCCTCCGCGAGAGTCCTTGCCAATCCGCGCCTCTGCGAGAGCTTTGCAAGAATTATTTAAAATAACCCAATGCTCCTGCGAAAATGTCCATTTTGCTGATACCCGGGATGTTTTTGTAAAGACCTTCTTCGTAGCGTTCGTTATGCGCCATTCTGCCGAAAATACGGCCGTCCGGGGATGTTATTCCTTCTACAGAAAAATCTGAATTGGCAGGGTTATAACGGATATCCTGCGACGCGTTTCCTTCAAAATCTACGTACTGGGTTGCAATCTGCCCTTTAAACGCAAGAGATCTTATAAAGTTTTCCTGCGCTATAAAACGTCCCTCTCCGCAAGAAACAGGAACTATGTAGCGGCTGCCGGTTTTTAGATGAGATAGCCAGGGCGACATATTTGAAACAATTTTTGTATTAACCAGCATACATTGATGCCTGCCTATTGAATTAAAGGTAAGGGATACTTCATTGTTTTCCTGTATTTGTCCGTAAGGTAAAAGCCCGAGTTTTAAAAGAGCCTGAAACCCGCTTGCAACGCCGTAAATTAGCCCGTCTCTTTTTTGCAGAAGTTCCGTAACAGAATCGGAAATTTCTTTTTTTCGCAAAAAAGCGGAAATAAATCTGCCGTAACCGGAAGGTTCATCCGTGCCGCAAGCGCCTCCGCAAAGATACAATACCTGGCTCTTGCCAAGTATGCTCACAAATTCTTTTTCACTTTCTTTTATATCTTTTGGAGTTGCGGTTTTTATTATGAAAGTTATAGCTTCCCCGCCTGCTTTTTCAATTGCCCTCGCGCTGTCATATTCGCTGTTTGAGCCGTAGAAAACAGGTATTAAAAATTTTGTTTTTTGATTTTTTGACAACGAACCACACGAACGGGAAGAAGAATTCAAAGTATTGGTTCGTGTTGGTTCGTGTTGGTTCGCGGTAAAATCTTCAGTCTTGCTGTCCTGAATAACCAAACGCGGATACAAAGGTTCAAGAGTACCTTCCCATGCAGCCTGCAACTTATGGAAAAACACTTCATAACTTTTAGTTTTTAAAATATATTGTTCCGTAGTACGCCCCAATAACTCTGCGTCTCTGCGAGAAATTTGCTCAACCGTCTCTACAACAAATCCTCCAAACCCAAAGCCGCAAGAAAGTTCGCCTTCTGCCGCAAAGCCAAGCCTGTTGCCGACGCACATTTTAATAATTGCCTCCGCTGTGCCTCCAGAGCCTAGTGCCCATGCGGAAATAATTTTTTTATCCGCAATTAATTTTTCTATATTGTCAAAATATTCACATAATGCCTTAAAATCATATTTATCGCCTTTGGGAGGTTTTAAAAGATAGACTAAACTATCCGCTTTTTTAAACTCCGGAGTAATAATATTATCTGTTTTAGACGGCGCAACCGCAAAAGATACAAGTGTTGGCGGCACATCGATATTTTCATAGGTGCCTGACATTGAATCTTTGCCGCCGATTGACGCAGCCTGTAAGCCTAACTGCGCATCAAGAGCGCCAAGGAGCGCCGCAAAAGGTTTCCCCCAGCGTAAAGGATCGTCACGTAACTTTTCAAAATATTCCTGAAATGTAAGATATACGTTTTTCCTGCTTCCTCCCGAGGCAATAACTTTGGCGATAGAATGAACAACCGCAAAAACAGCTCCGTGATAAGGGCTTAAAGACGAAACTTCAGGGTCATACCCCCAGCTCATAATAGAGCAGGTTTTTGTATCACCTTCCAGAACAGGAATTTTTGCAACCATGGATTGAGAAGGAGTGATCTGATGTTTTCCGCCGTACGGAGCAACAACTGTCCCGGCTCCTATACTCGAATCAAAGCCGTCCGCAAGACCTTTTTGCGAACAAATATTAAGACTTTTGGCAAACGCTTTTAATTCTTCAAAATTAAATTCTTTGTTTACAATATCCTGTTTTATTCCAGACAATCCGTTTGTTACGGCGGCTTTTGCAAATTTACAAGCGCCATTGGAATTTAAAAAGCTTCTTGAAAGATTAACTATTGTTTTTCCATTCCAGTTCATCACAAGACGAGGCTCTTGTGTAACTTCCGCAATTACAAAGGCTTCAAGGTTTTCTTGTGCTGCAAGAGAAATAAATTTATCAGCGTCTTTTTTCGCGGTGACAATTGACATTCTTTCCTGACTTTCGCTAATGGCAAGTTCAGTGCCGTCCAGACCTTCGTATTTTACAGATACTTTATTCAAATCTATTAAAAGTCCGTCCGCAAGCTCTCCTACAGAAACGCTCACCCCGCCAGCGCCGAAATCATTGCATTTTTTAATTAGCCTGGAGGCACTCGGGTTACGGAAAAGCCTTACAATTTTTCTCTCTTCTATGGCATTGCCTTTTTGAACATCCGCGCTGCATGTAATAAATGAACTTTCATTATGTGACTTTGATGAGCCTGTCGCGCCTCCAATTCCATCACGGCCTGTTCTGCCTCCAAGAAGAATAACAACGTCGCCCGCGTCAGGTCTTTGGCGAACTACATTTTCACAGGGAACTGCGGCTATTAAAGCGCCAAGTTCCATTCTTTTCGCGGTAAAACCAGGATGATAAATTTCCTGAACAAGACCTGCAGTTAGTCCTATCTGATTTCCGTAAGAACTATAACCTGCTGCGGCAGTACGGCATAATTTTCTCTGCGGCAGTTTCCCGGGCAGGGTAGAGGACAAAAGAGGATCACCTGCGCCCGTTATACGCATTGCCTGATAAACATGAGCCCTCCCTGAAAGCGGATCTCTTATAGCGCCTCCAAGACAGGTAGCGGCTCCTCCGAAAGGTTCTATCTCTGTAGGATGATTATGCGTTTCATTTTTAAACATTAAATACCAGTCGGTGTCTTTACCGTTTACTTCTACTTTTATTTTTACAGAACAGGCATTAATTTCTTCTGATTCATCCAGGTTATTTAATAAACCGCGTTCTTTTAGCGCTCTTGCCCCGATTGTCGCCATATCCATCATGGTAACAGGTTTATCACTTCGTTTTAGTTCCGCGCGAAGCGCAAGGTAGTTATTATAACTTTCACGAATAATATCATCTTCAATTTGAATCTCGTTTAGTTCCGTTAAAAATGTAGTATGACGGCAGTGATCCGACCAATAAGTATCCAAAACACGAATCTCCGTAAAGGTTGGGTCTCGTTTTTCTTCGTCTCTGAAATATTTCTGACAGAATTGCAGGTCAGATAAATCCATAGCAAGGTTCATATTTGCAAGGAAATCTTTAAGGCCGTCTGCGCAAAGAGAAATAAAGCCATCCATTATTTCTACATCACCTGGCTTTGGATATTTTTGTATTAATGTTGATGGTTTTTCCAGCGATATTTCCCGGCTTTCTACAGGATTTATAAGCCATGATTTAATCCGTGAAAAATCGTTATCTGTTAAATCTCCGTAAACGGCGATTATTCTGGCAGTATTTACTACGGGTTTTTCTATTGCTGCCGCAAGTGATATACACTGGGCGCATATTTCCGCTTTTTGATCAAACTGACCCGGCAGGTATTCCATGGCAAAAACCCGCGCATCATTAAAAGAGGGGAGCTTTTCGTAAATATTATCTACAACAGGTTCAGAAAAAACCGTATTTTTTGCCGCTTCAAAATCTTCGGCGGATATGCCTTCCGTAAAATAACGGTTTATAATTCTTACCGATTTAATATTATCCATTTGCAGCCCAAGACGCAAATCCGACGCCAAAGTTTCATCTGCAAACTCCGGTTTCTTTTCTACATATATTTCGTAAACACTCATGGTTAATTGTATCAAAAACAATGAGGAGATTCTACCACGTTCGTGTGGTTCGTGGTAGAATTTTAATATTTGTTCGTGGTAGAATATGACATGGTCTCTAAAAACGAACGAATAGCGGAACTGGAACAATTAATTCAAAAATACCAGGGCTCCTATTACTCAGGGGAGCCTGAAATTTCTGACGATCAATTTGACCTGCTTTGGGACGAGTTAAAAACACTGGCGCCGCAGAGCGAATTGTTTAAAAAAGTCGGCGCTGCTGCCGGTGTTGACGGGTTTCCAAAGGCTAAACACCTGATCCCCATGGGAAGCCAGAATAAAGCATCAAATCCGCAGGCTTTTCTGGCATGGATTAAGAAAATCGACAATACGTTAACCGACGTAAACAGCAGGTTAACAAAAATCTTTGTTGTTCAGTTTAAAATGGACGGCGCAAGCCTTGAGCTGCAATACGAAAAAGGAAATCTGGTGCGCGCTGTTACACGCGGTGTCGGCGAGGATATTTTTGTAAACGCGCGTAAAATGAAAGGCGCTGTTTTAAAACTTGATATACCTTTTACAGGCGGCGTTAGAAGCGAAGTTATCATGACGCACGAGGTATGGAAAACCAAGTATCAAACAAGCGCAAACTGCCGCAATGCCGCTGTCGGTATTATGCGCCGCAAAGACGGCGAAGGCTGTGAAGATTTAAATTTGATTGTTTATGACGCAGCCGCAACGGGAGACGATAACTATTTTAAAGACGAATTGCAAAAAATCGATTGGTTAAAACAACGCGGATTTAATGTCACAGAAGCAAAAACTTTTTCAACAGTGCAGGAAATTATCGACTACCGGGACATGATTTCAAAAAAAAGAGAGACGCTTCTTTTTGATATTGACGGACTTGTGGTAAAAGACAACGAAACAGATATGGCGGACCTTCGTAAAACCTGCCCGGAAAAACAAATCGCTTTTAAATTTGAGCTGGAGACGGCTTTTAGCACTTTAAAAGAAGTTATCTGGAGCGAATCCGGAGCTACTTATACCCCGATTGGAATTTTTGAACCTGTGCGTCTTGCGGGAACAATCGTAAAACGCGCAAATCTTAATAATCCCGATATGATACGCAGCATGAATTTAAAAATAGGCTCGTCTGTAACTGTCACAAAACGCGGAGAAATAATCCCCAAAATAGAAGGGCTTGCGCCAATTAACAATAATAATGAAACACAGGATATTATTTTTCCGGATACATGCGTTACGTGCAGCACAAAGCTGACAGATTCAGGCACAAGGCTTTATTGTCCTAACCCTCAATGTCCAAAACGCCTGCTGCACCGCCTTGAAAAATGGGTTTCTGTACTGGACATAAGAGAGCTAGGAGATAAATTACTAAAACAATTATTTGAAAAAAACATAAGACATATACATGAACTGTATTCTTTAAAGGCACAAGAGCTTTCTGAATATGAAAGAATGGGAGAGCTGTCTGCCGCCAAAGTGATCCGTCATATTCAGACAAAACGAGAATTATCCCTTGCCGAATTTGCCGCGGGTTTTGATTTAGAAAACGTCGCTAAAACAACAATGGAAAAAATAACAGATGCGGGTTTTGACACGCTGGAAAAACTTCGCGGTGCATCTGTTTCTGATTTAGCGGCAATACACGGTCTTGGAGAAATTACAGCATTGGTAATTGCAGAAGGTCTAAAAGAATGTAAATTTGAAATGGACGAAGTTTTAAAAACAAATATTATTTCCATTGCAGCTCCTGCTTCACAGGAATCACAGCCTCTTGCCGGAAAAACTTTCTGTTTTACAGGTGAGTTAAAATCAATGAAGCGCGGACAAGCCGAAGAAAAAATAAAATCACTTGGCGCTCAGGTAAAAGCATCTATAATAAAGGGGCTTTCATACCTTGTTACAAATGATCCCGGCTCAGGTTCTTCCAAAAACAAAAAAGCGCAGGAACTGGGTATCCCTGTCATTGGCGAAGAGGATTTCCTGGCATTGATAGAAACATCCGCCTCGAAAAAAACATCCGCCGCGGAAACATTCGCACCTTTGCAGGGAGAGCTGTTTTAATTATTCTATTTCCAGTATATTCCAAGCTCTTGGCGTTTCCTGACCTACGCGCCAAAAACCGATTGCTCTTACTCCCATAGATTTATACATTTCAAATCTTGTGGAAAGCGAATATTCATCCTCATAAAAAACTTTAACATTTACACTTGCAGTATAATCAAAGGTAGGGATACCGTTATCGCGTCTTATATCTTTTACATTGTGGGTATTTATCAATCTTTCTGTGCTGGAATATACAAGCGCCCTATGATGATTATGATCAACCCATGCGCGCCCGTAAAACGGGATACCCATAACAAGTTTTTCGTGACCAACAACACGCAATGAATATTCGGCTACATTTCTGCTCCAGCCAATTGACGAAACAGGACCCGCTCTTGATGTACTCCAATGTTCATCGTAAGCCATTACAAATACTTTATCTACATAGGGCACATATTTTATATAATCATAAACATCGTTTGGATTCGCCCTTATTCTGCCGTAAAGGCAAATAGAAAATATTTTATCTTTGGGAAGTTCTCTTTGCAATTCGCGTATAAATGATATAAAAGATGCTTCTGCCCTTACGGGGATATTTTCAAAATCGATATTTAAACCGTCAAAGTTAGCGCTCGCAGCTACAAGGTCCGCTATTAACTCGCGTCTTTGCTGTGAACCCGGTAAAAGCACAAAATAAGTGAGAGGGTAGCTGAAACATGTTACAGTTAAATGAACTCTTCCCGGAAAAGAGGAAAGATTGTTGCGGTTAGGCACTTTGGAAAGTTTACCGTAAGTGTCAACTTCCGCGCCGAAATACCCAACATCTGTTATGGGAAGCCCCCTTCTAAGAGCCGCTTCCTGCCCCGCGATAACATATCCCCAAATTTCGGGAAATGATGTAACAGGCAAATCCCCCGGCGGTTCGCGGATAAAAGCCGCAATTTCAGCCTGATTTTCCAGTTTTTCCTGGGTTTTGGGGTTACCTGTACACTGAATGAACGTAATTAAAAGCAATAATACTAGAATTTGTTTCATATTTATATTATCGCCGTAAATTTGCCCAAAGATTAGCGGTGCCTGACACCGCCAAGTTTGCCAAGACTCTCGCGGAGGCGCAGAGGCGCAGGGGACGCGGAGGAAGAGGGAAGAAGAATTTAGCGGTGCCTGACACCACAAAATGGTGTCAGGCACCGGCTGGATTTTGGTTTTTATTTAAATCTTAACAGCTTTATTAATAAATAAATTAAAAAACTATTGATCTGTTTTTTTAACGGAATATTATTTAGTTAACATAATTTATTATAATTTTGAAAATTGAGGTAAAAATGTTAAATAAAATAATTTTAATGTTATTGCTTTTTTTGCTGATTGTATCCTGGGGAAGCGCTCAAACAATATACGATTTTCCGGCAGGAGATTTCTGGTCACTGGACGGCGGTCTTGGAATGAGCGGGTTTCTGATTTCAGGAACGTCCTTTCAGGCAATAGTAGATCCCAAATTATGGTTGTCGCCAAAACTAATGATTGGAAGCAGGCTCGGCGTCAACTTCAGCGCAGAAGAAGATAAACGCCATATATTGGCTTTTGAAGGTCAGGTTTATTTAAGATGGAATTTTCTTAAGTTTGGCAAGGAACTTAACCCATGGAATATTTTTATTCAGGGCGGTTTTGGACTTATCAGCGCATACAGGGGAACTTCGGAAAATCCGTTAAATGATGTAACAATGACACGCGGTTCCCTGCTATTTGAAGCGGCAGCAGGGGTAACTATCCCACTATCCGCAAGATGGCATCTTGAATTCATGATACGCGGCGGGTATCCGTTTATCGCCGGCGCTTCACTTACAGCCGGTTATAAATTCCCCCTGCCGCAAAAAACAATTACCAAAGAAACAACCGAATATGTAGAAATTATAAAGACCATTCCGCCCGAAGAAATTGTAAGACGCATTTCTATTTCCTCGGTTGAATTTGTCCTGTTTGGTCCTGATATCGATAGATACAATATTGGAATTGACAGGGATGCCCAACAGTTAAATGAAATGGTTTTAAATTATACTGCGCAAACTTTAAAGGATAATCCTAATTACCGCGTCAGGATAGAAGGCCATGCCAATCCCCATACAATTAATCACAGTGAAATTGAAGACCTTATGGCGCTGAGTGTTATGAGAGCGGAAGTTGTCGCGGGAGAGCTCAAAAAAAGGGGAGTGGACGAAAAGCAAATTGTCACGATCTCCTATGGCGGTTCAAGAACCGTAACAAATGAATGGGACATCAGAAACAGAAACCGCAGGGTAGAAATGATAATTACCCAGGTTGACATTAATTAAGAGGAAAAAAAATGAAAAAAATATTTAATGTACTTGCAAGCGCGGTTTCCATAGCAGTTCTCTTTTTGTCATGCAGCAATCCCATCGTAGAAACATGGTGGGCTCTAAATGATAATTCAGGTACAACAAATACCAACCGGGAATTCTTTATTGTAAGTTTCAACCCGGGTCCTGACTGTAAGGACTGGGTAGGTCCTCAATCGATTATCCGTGACGGAAAAGTAGAAAGAGTTCCCGCGATAACCCAGCCTGGTTTTGTTTTTGGCGGATGGTTTCCCAACTCAAGCCGTTCGGGAAATGCCTGGGACTTTGACAATGACATTGTTGTAAGAGATTTTACCTTATTTGCAAAATGGGTTCCGGTTCCTTACACTGTAGTATTTAACTCGTCAGGCGGAAACCCGCAGCCGCCCAATCAAGTTTTGATCCATGGAACAAAAGTCAAAGAACCTCCCCCAATGGAAAATTCGAGTCAGGGTTTCGGCGGCTGGTATACCGTAAACGGAACGCCATGGCTGGAAAGCAACCGCTGGAACTTTGAAACACCGGTAACAAATGATAACACAACAGCCGAAGGAGTTTTAAATTTGTACGCCAGGTGGGCTGCCAGCAGCGTTACCGTTATATTCTACGAAAATGGCGGCGAACCGGAAGTATCGGATCAGCATATTATTTACGGACAAAAAGTCCTGCCGCCCCCGCCAATCACTCCAAAAGATGACAGCAATTTCAACGGTTTTGTTTTCGGCGGATGGCTAACAGATCCGGGCAACACGAATACACTGTGGGATTTTGATACAGTGGTTAACGGTACGACAGTTCCAGGCGCCATTCCTGATGCAGTTTCAAACGCCACTCTTTCTCTGCATGCCCTGTGGATCCCTGTCCCGGTTTCTGTGACATTCATAACAAACGGCGGAACTCCCATTCCGCAAGCACAGGCTGTTCTTACAGGAGCACCGGTACGAGAACCGAGGCAAATATCCCGCGCAGGATACGCCTTTGCCGGATGGTATAAAAATACCGGTGAAATCTGGGACTTTGCAAATGAATTAGTGAACCAAAGTATGTTCCTGTACGCAAAATGGGAAGAAGAAGGATTTACGGTCAAGTTCGAAGCGGACGGCGGATCACCCGCACCTGCCGATCAATTTGCAGCAGACGGGGGAAAAGTACAGGAACCTCTGCCCATGTTTAAGGATAACGACTATGGTTTCGGCGGCTGGTATACTGAAAAGCCGATAACACCCGGCGGCTGGGATGAAGGAAAACGCTGGCATTTTGCCTCAGATACTGTTGACGAAGATATAACCTTGTACGCAAGGTGGGATGAAAATGAATATTATACCGTAGAATTTGTTTCCAACACCTTTGACACCTTAGGGCCGATCTATATGGTACTTCCCCAGATTGTCGCCCAGGGTACCTGTGCGGTAATGCCTAGGCCAATGATCCAGGAAGGCAAAAATTTTATCGGATGGTATACTGTTCAACCGATGACGTCTGGTGTTTTAGATCCTGACGGTATATGGGATGAAGATAACCGCTGGGTTTTCTCTAAACCGGTTAATTCAGATATGATCCTGTACGCCAGATGGGAAAAGGTCAGGTATGTAGTTTTATTCAACCCGATTGGCGGTGAACCAGATCCCGGTTTTCAATATGTTCTCTCTGAATCCAAAGCACAAAGGCCTCTCCCAATGGTAAAACCCGGTTACAGTTTTGACGGTTGGTTTACAAACGATACTTCTATCCGCGAATGGGATTTTTCCTCACCGGTAACTTCAGACATGACCTTGCACGCCAAATGGATATCTATCCCGACTATTTATACTGTAAACTTCGTCTTCAACGACGGAACAACAGATCCGCAATGGCAATACATAGTTAGCGGCGCAACGGCTGGGGAACCCCCAACCCCGGTTCGTGAAGGTAACCCGGAAGATCCGTTAGGGTTTGGTTTCGGCGGCTGGTATACTGATTACCCAAAGACACCTGAAGGTTATCTTGATCCTGATGGCGACTGGGATGATTATTACCGCTGGCATTTTGGCATACCGGTAACTGAAAACATGAGCCTTCACGCAAGGTGGGATAAAATAACCAGCCGCATTTTTTTCCAGGCAAATGAAGGAAGAGAAGAACCCGCTGAACAAATAATTGCGCGCGGCACAAGAGTCACACAACCTGTGGCAATGGAAAGGTCTAACCATTATTTTGCGGGCTGGTACGCGAATCAGCGTTTTGAAGGTTTGCCATGGGATTTTGTCAATGGTTTTGTAAATACACAAGAGCTTACGCTTTACGCCCGGTGGATCCATAATGATGTTCCTCCAATAGAAATAGTCCAGCGCGTAAGGATCTACGGGATTTACTATGTTGACTTCGCGGGAAACCAAACGGAATTCAATAACCCGCGTCCCGGCGCGGGAGCCTCAACAGCTCTTACATCGACTCAGGTAAGTAACAACCTTTCCGCTGTTCAGAGTGTGGTAAACATCATGCTCCAGCACCCGGAATTTATTATTCAACTTTCCGGGCACGCAAACCCCACCGAAAATACTCCTGAAGAATATGCTCAACTTGAAGTCATTAGTACAGCGAGATCGCAATCCGTTCTGGATGAATTTATTTCCAGAGGGATAAAACCGGCGTCAATGATCAATGCGGGTTACAATGACAGGATTTACGGGGATGGCAGTCATGGAAGTCTCAACCGCTGTGTGGAAATAATCATTATTGAGTATCTGCCGCTTAAATAGGAGGGGGAAGAATTTTTTACCTTTAGTTCTTTTTCTCAAAGTGAGAAAACGCAAGGCTGAAATTTGCTCTTCCCTGAGAGACGCTTCGTAAACTGGTCATGAAGCCGAACATTTTTTCCATTGGCGCCTGCGCTTTAATTTCATCTTCATCGGATTTTGCGTTCATGCTCATGATATGCCCTCCGCGCTGGGTAACAAGGCTCATTACCTCTCCTACAAATTCATGGGGAGATGTTAAATCAACCGCCATGATGGGTTCAAGAAGGATGGGATTTGCCCCGCGGCAGGCTTCGTCAAACGCCATGCTGGCGCAGGCTTCAAAAGCAAACTCGCTGCCTGTAAGTTCTGAATAGTGAATGTCTGTAATAGTTGCGGTTATATCGATGCAGGGGTAGCCCATCACAATGCCGGATGAAAAAGAGGCGTTTATGCCGCGTTCGATTGCTTCAAGTATTTCGCAGGGAACATCGGTCTTGCCGGAGTTTTTTGCAGCATAAATATATTTGTTGCCGCTGCCTCTTTTTGCAGGTTCAACTTTTAAAGTTAACTTTGCGGCATTTTCTTTTGCGGCAATTATTTTGGAGAAACTTTCCGTGTGCTCCATAATCTTGCTGATTGATTCACGGTATGTTACCTGCGGATTGCCGACTTTTGCCTTGAGCTTGTAATCTTTTATAATTCTTGTTACAAGAACTTCAAGATGAAGTTCGCCCATGCCGGAGATTATAAGCTGACCTGTTTCATCGTTTTCCTTGATTGTAAATGTAGGGTCTTCTTTGGAAAGAAGAGCCAATATCTCTTTTAATTTATCCTGATCCGATACTGTCTGCGATTCAATAGATATTGATATTACGGGCTCCGGAAACTGCATTTTTTCCAGCAGAACAGGCCAGCCTTCGCTGCCGATTGTATCGCCGGTTTGAGCCAGCTTCATCCCGATAATTACGCCGATATCCCCGGCGCTCAAACTATCCATCGCATCAGATTTATTTGAGTGCATCCGTAATATTCTGTTTGCTCTTTCGCGCTTTTTCTTTCCCACATTGTAAACAGCGCTGCCTGATTTGAATGAACCTGAGTACATTCTTACATAACAAAGGCTTCCCGCTTCACGGTCATTTTGAATCTTAAAAACAAGCCCTAAAGGTTCCTGTTTTATATCGCAAGGTATAGCGATATCTTCGATTTCGTCTTTTTTAATTCTGTGTCCTATTGCGCTCGCTCTCTCATCGGGAGCGGGCAGATAATTTACTATCGCGTCAATTACAGGCTGTACGCCGATATTGCGCCGGGAAGCGCCCGCAAACAAAGGCAGTACCTCTCGGTTAATGACCGCTTTCCGAATTTCACTTCGTATCAAAGCAGAATCAATTTCTTCTCCCGCAAGATATTTCTCGGTTAAAATATCAGATGTTCCCGACAGCGTATCAATCAATTTTTCCCGCCATTTTTTGGCAATATCTTCATGTTCCGGTTTTATCTGCGAAACAGTCATATCTTCGTTTTCCCATCGAATTTCTTTCATTTCGATTAAGTCGATTACGCCTTCAAATGTACTTTCTTTTCCGATAGGGATTTGCAATGCCGCAGTATTTATTTTTAATTTCTTTTTAACATCTTCTATAACAAAGAAAAAATCAGCGCCCAGCCTGTCCATTTTATTTACATAACCCACGCAGGGAACATTGTACCTCTGTGCCTGCCGCCAAACTGTTTCTGTCTGCGGCTCCACTCCCCGAACCGCGTCAAAAATCGCAACGGCTCCGTCCAGTACACGCAAAGATCTTTCTACTTCGGCAGTAAAATCAACATGACCCGGAGTATCAATTATATTGATCTGATGGTCTTTCCAGTAAGTAGTTGTTGCCGCGCTCTGAATTGTGATGCCGCGCTGCTGCTCCTGTTCCATCCAGTCCATGATGGCTTCCCCGTCGTCAACTTCCCCGATCCGGTGGCTTTTTCCGGTGTAAAAAAGTATCCTCTCTGTGGTTGTGGTCTTGCCGGCATCAATGTGCGCCATTATGCCTATGTTTCGCATTTTTGATAGCATGGGGGTATTTTAGGGGAATATTGAAAAATAATCAACTCGCTTTGCTATTCAGAAATGTATGCCTAAAAATTTTACTTGGGGACCCGTCGGCAAAAAAAAGCAGTTACTGTTACGCTTATATTACAATTACAAAGATTCGGGAAGGCGTGACAGCCTGCGTGCGCAGAAAAACCCCTCAGGAATTCGCCTACGAGCCTCTCGCTACGCTCGGTCTCTTCGGCGAGGAATTTCGGAAGATGTTTTTCTGCGCCCGCAGTCTGCCCCGCCTTCCCGTTGTTTGTTATTAGGCTAAATGATAGCAGCAACCTCACTGCCACCTCTGAAACCCACCACCATTTGATGTCTGACTATATCTCCTCAAAAGTGATTGTAATAGTTGCGTTACATTGTGTAATAGTTACGTTACACTTAAAAGTTAAAAAAGCGCTTTCCGGCTTTCTTTGGAAAACATGTCCTAATACTAACAGGAAAGCGAAACTCAAATTCGTCTGACTACTTGAACCAAGTGGTCAGACAGGAAAGCGGTTTGTTCTGCGATTGACTAGCACTTCGCAGGATTCAGGGGCGGACAACACGAAAGCCGATATTGTTGTTCCTGTTGTCGGGATTGTTGTTGTTCCGATACGCCGAACGAAGGTTCTGACCGTCATTGTTCCACGACCCGCCGCGTATCACGCGGTTCTCGCCGGAGACCGCTCTCCACATTTATTTTAACCAATTATTTAAATTTTAACAATATACAAAAATTCATATACAAAAATTTGCCCGCCTGCGGCGGGTAAATTTGTTAATTATTTTTTCGACAAATTTTTATTTTATTCCCAACGAAGGGCACGCACTGCGCGCTCTCCGTCCGCTGTGGCGGACTACGAACGCTCCGTTTCTTGCCCTTCGATTTTCGCAGAACTCAGGGGCGGACAACACGAAAGCCGATATAGCTGTCCCTGCCGTCGGGATCGCCGTAGCTCCGATACGCCGAACGAAGGTCCCGACCGTCATCGAGCCACGACCCGCCGCGTAACACGCGGTCCTCGCCGGAGACCGCTCCTGTTGGATTTGTTTGCGCTCCTGCCGGATAATCTCCATACCAGTCCCAGCACCATTCCCATACATTTCCATGCATATCATGTAGACCCCATGCGTTTGCAGGAAAACTTCCTACTCGTGTTGTGAATTCTCTAATTGTAGTACGGCTCACCAAGCCAAATTCATTAGTTACTTCTTCCACTCTCTCTTTTACACCGCCAAAATTTGCCTGTGTTGTTGTTATATTATTTCCTGTATTATATGCTGTTCTTGTTCCTGCGCGACAGGCATATTCCCATTCAGCTTCTGTTGGCAAACGGTAGCCGGTTGCATTTCTGTTCCATGTTACAGTTCCCCTTTCTCTGTCAATCGTATATGCAAGTGTTAATCTTTCTCTATGGCTTCTTCTGTTGCAGTATTCTACAGCATCCCACCAGCTTACACTTTCTACAGGAAGATTATCTCCTTTAAAATGGATGGGATTCGTTCCCATAATTTCTTGATATTCTCTCTGAGTTACAGGGAATCTGCTCATTTGAAATGAACTTACCGTAACTTGCCGTTGAATTTCATTATCAAATCGTCCCTCTTCATTTGCCGGGCTGCCCATGGTAAATGTTCCGCCGTTTATGCGCACCATGGTGTTTTGCTGCGCGGCAAGACCGGATACGATAAAACATGTCATTATAACTAAAACAGCAAACTTCTTCATTAAAAACTCCTTTTAATATATATTAATTACTATCTTAGCATTATGTTACATCTTTTTCAAGTGAAAACTGGCAGCTGTTACCATTTAGCCTAATAACAAACAACGGGAAGGCGGGGCAGACTGCGGGCGCAGAAAAACATCTTCCGAAATTCCTCGCCGAAGAGACCGAGCGCAGCGAGAGGCTCGTAAGCAGGCTCCTGCATCCAATGGATGCTTGGGGTTTTTCTGCGCACGCAGGCTGTCCCGTCTTCCCGAATCTTTGGGATTTTGGTAGCTGCTACCTTTTCACCCTTCAAACCTTCGGTTTGCGGTTTGTGTGAGTCTAATGCCAGTAAAATCTCTTCAAAAAACACTTGTATAGTGATTTTTTCAAAAAAATTAAAAAATCTTGAAAATATTTTGATTCTCGGTCAAGCACCACGCACCTGTGTGCCATATATAGGCAGAGGTTTTTTATGAAAAATAATGATTTTGCTTCTCCGCTGGAAGACTATGTTTTTAAACAAATCTTCGGAGAGCAGCAGAACATTGAGAACACAAGGGCGT
>WQXG01000040.1 GCA_009784975.1 Treponema sp. | reverse complement strand
CTTCTTCCTCTCTGTACAGACACGTCGGTCTGCGGGTCTGCGTGCGTGGAAAACATTTGCCGGAATCTGCTACAGAGCCTTCTGCGAAGTCTCTTCCGCAGGGAGCTGCAAAAATTGTTTTCCACGCCCGCAGCCCCGCAGCCCGCCGCGCCTGTACGCAGGTTAGCAGCTAACAATTTTCCAAACCGGTAGTAGCTGGGTAGGGTAGCAGCTACCAAATCCTGGTAAAAACCCCTCTTGCCAGTCCTCCGCGTCCACGCTGCCGGGATTACACATCTTCTTATTTTTACCTTGCTAATCTTTATTTTTTATGATATACTTAATTATGGACGTTATTGTTGAGTTTCATGAAGCAGCATTTAGGCATGGTATCAGCAGAGAGGACATCGTTCATGCTCTAAATCACAAAAAGCAGGATGCTTGGATTGGCGAGCTTCCGGAAAAATGGGCTGTTATTGGTCCTGATCGCGCCGGGAACCAAATTGAACTTATCTATAATGAGATTGACGATAGCAGTATTTGTGTTTATCACGCAATGAATGCGCGTGATAGTTTTATTAAAAAGTATGGTCTTTAGGAGGATTTTATGGCAAGGCTAACTGACGAAGAAGCGTGGGCGCTTAGCGACTTTGCTACAAATAATGAAATTACTCTTGGTCCAAATGGCAGCGGCTGGCTTAGCCAGAGGGAAATACGCAATTTGGGACTACAGAATATGACTGTCCAATACCTTTTAACTAAAGCAAAAGATGTTCAAAAAACTCCTATACAAATTATTGACGATTTAGTACAGGAAAAAATTGCTGCCTCTGCATAAAACTTTCACCTAACGCTTTTCCCTTTATTTCAACCACGAACCAAACGAACACCCACGAACCCTCACTCCGCTATCTTATCACCAGTTCGTGAAGGCGCTGCAAAGCGCTTGTTCGTGTAGTTCGTGGTAAAAAATTCTCTTGACTCCCTCCGCGTCCTCGCTACGGCTGTCTACCTCACCGCGCCCGCTGCCCACGTGCCTGTATCTCGCCTTGAATTACCGTAAAAATCCACTAACGGCATATTATTTAAATTAAAGGTTGAGGTTGCCGGAATAATGCGCACAGCATTTGCTCCCGTTGTAGTATCCGGTAAAAAAGGCGTCCCGTTTAAAAATGGATTTGTAGCTAGATGTTTATCACCTGTTGTAGCGGCAAAACCGCTCAAGCTTTGTCGCTCTGTGGCATTCGTACTAAAACCAATAGCATAATCTACAACATTGTAACCCAGAGATCTTGTTGTTCCAGTATCAGTATTTCTCATTACAGGATTACCACTACTAGTATTTCCATAAAATAAATTCCCTGCGAGGATAACTGAATCTGCAGTTGAAACACCATTATATATTGTTCCAGCGTCCGATCCTCTGTTGTTATAAAATGTACAACCCTTAACTATCAAACTACCACTGCCGGTATTATAAATAGCTCCATCATAATTGCCATTAAAGCCATTGCTAAAAATACAGGATTCCAGGGTTAAAAGCCCGCCATTATTAGTTATAAGTCTTCCAACAGAACCACCATTAATATTATTACCATTAAAATGAACACGTCTTATTGTAATATTACCGTTAGATTTATTTAAAAATTTCCGATCACAGAAAAAAGTTATACCGTTTCCTTCTATGGTTAGGGTTATGTTTCTACTAAATGAAATCCAACTACTTACATGCGTTGCATCTATAGTATCTATACCCGGTCTTACTCCGCTTAATACAATAATATCTCCGTCTTGCGCATTACTGACAGCGTTACGCAATGTTCCTGTTCCTGTTCCGTTTCCTAAATTAGTAATAATCACATACCTGGTGCCTGTTGGTACCGGCGCTAATCCTTGTACCGCGCCTGCGTGAGCTGTTCCGGTGGGAATTTGATTGCCGTAAAAATCAACGGTTGGATAACCAACAGGTCTTGACGATAGAACAGCGTTCACTGCTGCGTCGGTAATGTTAAGAGGTCTTAAATAAGTTGATGTAATTAATTCATCTGTTGCAATTAAAGGAACAGAAGGTATACTTCTGTCAAGTCTAGAGGCATGAGCAGTAAAACCGCTGCGGCCACTCTGTGTGCCTAATGGTACATCAACAACATTGTATCCGTCTGATGTTGCCGTTCCGCTGGCTAAATGTACTATAAAACCACTATTTATGTCTCCTGCTCTGTTTTCGAAGAACAAGTTTCCGCTTAATTTAAGTGAAGCATTTGCCCCTGTAGTAAAAATCGCTCCTCCACTGCCATTTGAAGCAGCGGTACCTGTAAAACCGTTATTAAAGAATGTACAGCCTTGGATTGTCATTGCACTACTATTGTAAATAGCGCCGCCAGTAGCATTAGAGGCGGAGGTTTGATTCCCGGAGAAAATACATGAAATAAGAGTCAGGCTTCCAGTGTTCCGGATAGCCGCTCCTTGGTTATTTGACCTGCCGTCTTTAAAATGAACCCGGCTTATAGTAACATCAGCAGCGGTGTTATCAATATTAAACAATTGAGTATTTGCACCTGAAGAGTAAGTGCGTGAAATGGTTATACCATTTCCTTCTATAGTCGTAGTATTTCTTATTGCATCTAATGCACTTGTAAGATTAATTGTGGCAGTGGGTGTTCCTATACTTCCAAAAGGCACCACAAAGCGAATAGTATCATCAGGCAACTGATTTCTCAGAGCATGGCGTAAGGTTCCTGCTCTGTTCTGCGCGTTGTTATTATCTGTAAAATCATCAATAATAAAAATATTCATTACAGCTTTTATTGTATCGTTTGTTAATCTAGAAAATTGTAATAATAACGGATTAGTTGTTTGCGTTGTGCTTGTGCCAATCTCCCAATGACGAAGCAATGCCTGTCTGGAAGAAATACCGGTAATACTCAAGCCTGCGCCGCTGCAGCCAGTTGTATTGAGGGTGCCATTTCTAAAACCAATTAGACTGCCTGCATTAATTACTGTGTTAACCGGAATATTAACTTGAATATTACCAGAACTGCTTTGTACTGTTGAATTATTAATAGTCGTTATTCCGTTGACATAAGCTGCGATACCACCTATATAATTTCTTTCGGTGCCGGTAATAACTATTGGAGAACTATACATTACATTAAGATCATAGATTTTTGCGCCATTTACAGTTCCGAAAAATCCATAACGAGTAAGATTATTCGCAAAGCCATTAATCGTAATTGTGCGTCCCATCCCGTAGAACTCACCTTGGAATTGATCTGTAGCGGTTCCTAGCGGTATCCAGTTGTTTAAGTTAGTAATTGGTTCTGAAAGAACCCATCGTTTACTGGCATTCAATGGACCCAAGGCTCCGGTTGCGTCTGTACGGCTCATTGTAGCAATGTTTGCGTTTGTTACTTTAATTACGGGATTGTTGTCGTTCACCGTTATACCGCTTGCAGCGTTAAATATTGTGAATGAAACGCTTGCTTCGCTATTATTAGAACCGTGCGCGGTTAGTGTTATTTCATATATTTGATGACCAGTAGGTATATTACGGAATACATGCTGTTTCGCCCCAGTACCTGTTATTGATGTAACACTTTGCGGTCCTCCGGTTATAGAAACGCTTTGCATTGTATTAGGTGTTGTCCAATTTATTGTAATTGTATTTGCGCTCGAATTGTAAACAGCATTCCAGTCTTGAGGAGGAACAGCAGGCGGTTGATTTGTGTATATAATCCTACCCATTACCTGCTCTGAGCTAATATTATTTAAACTATCTCTGAATTGAACATTGATATTATAGATAGTAGGAGCTGGTAAAAAAGTGGTTTCATTTGAGATTGTACTTGGCGGCAAATGCGCTACATCATAAGGCGGCGGCGTATAATCAACAGAATACCAAGGGCTATATTCTGGGCTATTTTCTATTTTCCAGCGCCATAAAAGGTTTTTGTTTTCATCCATTGTCCATGGAATATTCGGTGTAGCCTGAGAAGGCATTATTCCGCCATTTCTATTATCACTAACATTTTTAAAGCTTGGCGTTATAGTTAGTAACGATGATAATTCGGTATAACGGAAAGTGTTGTTTGGCGAAATCATTGCATATCCTGAAAAGAACAATGCGCCATCCGTATTTGGCGGATCCTTATCGATTACAACCGTAACATAGCGGCTTTCTTCAATGGCTTTTTCCAATACATCTTTGTAAGATGCAATATCACCATCAGCCTGATACGGTAATAAAACAAGCCTGTATATCCCGGATGGAATACGAGTAGATTGGTCATCAGTATCGTTATCGGTATCAGTATCGGTATCAGTATCAGTATCAGTATCGGTATCAGTAAAGGTATATATCACTTCATAATAATTTACATCAAGAGGATGGGATATATTATTCATCTGCCGATAAACGCCGCCTGCGCTGTTTTCGTTGGTATTCATAGGGATAAATGTGCCGGTTTCTTCATGAGTGCCGGCTACAGAGGCATTTCCGCTTCTATCAATTTCATAATTAACGATTCTATCCTTAAGTATATCAATATTCACGGTGCCATCAAGATCAGCGTAATAAACCGGAACAATGGTCAGAGCGTTGGGTTCGGGATTATTTATCTCTCCCATGCTGCGAGAAACACTAAAAAACAGCGATACGGTATAACTATTTTCTCCGGGTCTTAGTCTTCTGTCTCTTTCCGACGGCGCTGTCTGGTAAAAGAAACTTTCAACACGGCGGTCATTCTGCGGATCATGCGAAGCCCAAATATTGCTTGCCTTGTATGCCAGTGTGACTAATTCTTTGCTGGTAATGTAAGAAAATTGTACCGGAGCGGAAAACCCTTTGCCGTTTATGCCAAGTATTTCTTTTCCAATAACAGTTACCGTAATGTTGTAGAGTTCCGGCGGCTCGCTGTTTTTTTTCGGCATTATAATTATTGATTGCTCCCCTTTATCGTAATAGGGTGTATCAAAATAAACATCATGGAAATCCTCCTCTCCTGTTTTATTCCATGCAACGCCGTTTAAGCCTTGTCCGCTTATCGTTATTGTGTCTGTGCCGAATTCAATTGGTTCCTTGTCTTCGAAATCTAACTGCATGGAAAATTTCATCGTTATCTGCTGACCTCGTGTAAAACTAAACCCGCTGGAAATTAACGGAGGATTTGAATGAGTTATCCTTGGACGATCTGTGCACCACGGCACAAGCGTAACAGGAACATCGGTGCTGATTAAAAAAATAAATGTATCTTTGCCGGTGCTGTCCGGCTCTGTTCTTATTATAACGCCTTTGCCGTTTAGAAGTTCATCATGACCCATCATATCAGCAGCGCTTTTTGTTTTATCTAAATCTTCATATTCACTGGTGGGAAACGCGAGCCATCTTTCAAACCCGAATCCCGCCATCGGCGAAAATTCTACGCTGAATTCGTATCTTTCACTGTTTTGCCCTTCTGTCCATTTACGTATATCTCTGATACCCGGCGAAAGAGTTCCCTGCTGCGGATTACTGGACCCCCATTCCGGCGGAAAAGTAACGGCAACCGTCAATCTGTCCGCATTAGCCCAGGCAATCTCCTCATCAATCTTTTTAAGAAAATCCGGGTCACCTTCGCAACTAATTAACAAAGAGCAGAGAACAATGTACAAAGAGCAATGAACAGAGAACAAAGAACAAAGAGCAGAGAGAAGTGGAAATACCGGCTTTTTCCTGGTTTTTTTTATTTCTGATTGTTCCTTGTTCTTTGCTCTTTGTTCTTTTTTCATTGTTGTCTCTCCTTTTTAATAACGACCTGGGAATTTAAACGTCCCTTTAAATTCCCGATTTTAGCCAGAAAATAGCCCGCGCTCAGCGGGAATTATTTCTATTTTATTATAGCATTATTTTATTAAAAATAGTCAAGTTGCCTATAAAAAATGTTCGTTTTAAAGAAGATAACAACGTTTTTCTGCCCGCACCAAGCATAAGGTTTTCCTCAAAAAATCATCAGATAATTGGGAATTTAAAGGGACATATAAATTCCCAACTCCTCCAAACTCCTAATTCCTCTTCCCCCCGCGTCCTCCGCGCCTCAGCGCCTCCGCGTGAGTCTTGGCAAATCTCCCGTTCGTCTCCGTTCGTGCGGTTCGTGGTAAAAAACTCTCCCCCTCTTCCCCCCGTGCCTCTGTATGGATCCTTGCTAATCTGGAGGCAATAATCGTTCATTGACTATTTGCTTTTTTTATGCTATATTTGACTTCTATGGATGTTATCGTTGAGTTTAATGAGGCAGCATTTAGGCACAAAATCAGCAAAGAGGACATCCTTCATGCGCTTAAGTGTAAAATAAGAGCAGGCGCAATTGAAGGGTTCCCCGAAAAATATGTTGTAATTGGTCTTAATCGCGCTAAAAACCCAATCGAAGTAATGTATAATCCAATTGATGATAACAGTATTAATGTTTTTCACGCAATGAAAGTTCGTAAAAGCACTATTAAATTACTTGGTCTTTAGGAGGAAATTATGGCAAGAATGACAGAAGAAGAAGCGTGGGCACTTAGCGATTATTTTACTAATAACGAATATACAATTGGTCCTAATGGCAGTGACTGGCTTAGCCAGCGAGAGCTCCGTATTTCGGGGTTGCAAAACATGACCATTCAATATCTGTTAACTAAAGCAAAAAATGCCAATAAAAGCCCTGTTCAGATCATCGATGAGTTAGTAGCAAAAGAATTGGCAATTGCTGTTTAACTTCTCATTTTAACCCTCACTTCGCTATCTTATCACCGGTTCGTGCGGTTCGTGGTAAAAAATTCTCCCCCCTCTTCCCCCTGCGTCCTCCGCGCCTCAGCGCCTCCGCGAGAATCCTTGCTAATTTCCTACTTGCTAAAAACTCAGTTATATAAGAAAATAGCCTTTGGGAGGATTTTTGTGAGTAGTATAGAAATAACAACAGCCAATTTTCAGAAAGAGGTAATCCAGGCGCCGGTTCCGGTGCTTCTTGATTTCTGGGCACCGTGGTGCGGACCGTGTAAAATGATAAGTCCCGTAATTGATAAAATAGCCGAAGAATACTCAGGGCAGGTAAAAGTAGGCAAAATCAATATTGACGAAAACAGCGCCCTTGCCGAAAAGCATGGGATTATTTCTATTCCCACGCTGATCGTTTACAAGGACGGGGAAATGGCAGCCCAGAAAAACGGAGCTGCCTCCAAATATGATATCGAAGCGATGTTCAAAAAACTAATTTGAATACCTGCCTGTATTATTTGGTCTTCCCGGTGTAGCCCCGCTCGTAACCGTTACATACCAGTCCGCGGCAGTGTTGGTGTTTGCCTTTGTTTCGTCCCGGTTAATGGTGCGGGTATTGGTAGTACCTGTGCTCCTCGCCGCGTCTGCCGGTCCCGGCAGCTTTCCGTCCGCTGATTGCCACGCGCCCTGGCTGAACAGGAAAGTTGCCGCTTCCGCGAAATAATCTTTTCCCCACCACGGCGCGTTATCGGTTGATATCATTGCCGCCGCCAGCACATTATCGTCCTGATCCAGTACATAAACCGCGGTCGCTTCCTTGTGCATCCTTTTTGCGTTGCCGGGTATCCAGAAATCACGGGCATTGGGCGTTGCGTTTCTGCCGCCGGATTCGTCCAGGTTGGGACCGTACTCATCCCGGCAGTTATCTTCCACGGTGCGCAGATGAAGCACAACAAACTCGTCTTTTTTTACTTCTACAGGCTTGAATTCAAAGACAGTCTCTTTGCTTGCGTTGGAATTCCCCAGTATGAAAACCCGCATGGCGCCCAAATTGCCGGGTGTTTTCATTTTAAATTCGATGAATTCTGTTCTGGGGTTGGAATACTCGGTGCATAATTCATTGATTATAAGCTCCGGCATCCGGTTGTTCCGGGAACGGAAAGAGACAAGTACATTGATAGAATTCCTCTTTTCATCCTCGGCTAAAAGGTCGGCTGTAATCAGTATTCCGGGTTGTGCGTTTACCTCCAGTGTAACCCTTACGATTTTGCCGTCCTCCACTTCGGCTACCTGTAAAATCGGCTCAAAGACCAAATCCTTGAGTGTGACCGGCTGAGAGAACTCAAATTCGATCTCGTTTTCCGATACTGTCCGGCAGCCAAGATAAAGCAGCGCCTGTGAGCTGCTTCCCAACATCATGGAGACACTTGAGTCCCCTGTTGAACAGGAGCCGAGTGTTATACACTTAATAAGTGTACAGGCTCCCAACAACAATAAGTAGTTTTTTTTCATAAAAACCTCCAGCTATATATGGCACACAGATGCGTGGTGCTTGACCGAAATTGAAAAAAAATGCAAAATATTTTTAGAGGTAAATTATGGCAAAAAAGGAAATTCAGAAGAAAGAATCCCACTCTTCGGCGGTTGCTCAGAAATTTAAGCAAAATCCCGCCCTTTATATAGGGTCTGTTTTCATACTTGTTCTTGTAACGGTAACTTTTGTACTTGGTGACGCGCTTTCCGGCGGTATGGGAAGGGGTCCCGGCGACCTTACCTTTGGTGTTTACGATAAAATCCCGATTAATTGGGTTCCCGGCAATATGTTTGCCGAATATTATGAAAGAGCCTACAGGTATTACCAGTCTCAGGGGATACCTCTGGATGATTTTCAGGTTCAGGCTCAAATTTGGCGGCAGTCTTATGAAATGGCAGTGATTCATACCGCTGTTTTACAGATAATGAACAAATCGAACTATGTCATACCGGAAAAAACAGTAAATCGCAATGTTGCCCAATTGCCGCAATTCCAGGAAAACGGGGTTTTTTCCCGCACATTGTACAATCAAATGTCCGATTCCCGCAAAAACGCTCTTTGGCGCCAGATTCAGGAAGAGCTAACCAAAATGAAGTATTTTGACGCTCTTTTCGGCATTATGATTCCCGAAGCGGAAGCCGCTTTTATCGCCAATATGGCATCAAAAATGAGAAGATTCGATATGGTATCTTTTGATGTAGAAGATTACCCGGCAAGTGAGTTTGCTAAATATGCACAGGAAAACCCTGAACTTTTCAGTTCCATCAATTTATCAATTATCACCGTGAACAATGAAAGGGAAGCAAGAAGAATTCTGGAAACCATTAACAGCGGAACTATACTTTTTGAAGACGCAGCCAGATCCCAGTCCCAGGACGGTTATGCCGACAGGGGCGGAGATATGGGGAATCAATTCTTTTATGAACTTGATACGGAAATACCCAATGTAACGGACAGGCAATTGATTTTTAGCCTTGGCAAGGGAGAGCTTAGCGGTGTTGTTCCCACAAGCGATGGCTGGGCTATTTTCAGGATCGAGGAAGACGCTGTACCTGTCAATATGAATAATGAAGTTACCGCGGAAAGAGTGCGCTCCTATGTAAGAAATTATCAAAGAGGTCTCATGGAAGACTGGGCGATAATTCAAGCTGATGTTTTTATAGAAGAAGTAAACAGAGCCGGTTTTGACACTGCTGTACGCAGGAGAAATCTTCAAAGACAAAGTTTTGGTCCTGTTCCCATAAATCATGGAAGCCTTGATCTTTTTACAACTTTGGATTCATTTAACGTACCGGATCTTGGAAACATTGCAAACAATGAAAATTTCTGGCAGGTCGCGTTTTCTACAGAATTAAGAACTCCTTCGCAGCCGTTTGTGCAGGGAAGCAATGTTTTTGTATTCTATCCAACACAGGAAATTGAAGCGGAAGCATCAGTAACAGAAAATATCGCTTCGCTTTATTCCGCCTACTGGCTGAATAATACAATTGAACAATCCCTGTCTTCTTATTTCCTAAAACACCCAAAGATGGAAGATAATTTTTGGGAAGTCTTTTTCCGTGACATAATGTGATAAAAAACGGGAAGACCCTTCTTTCAGGGCTAGAGCCAATCCGTCGTGCCGAGCGCGCGGCGGATGCTATTTCCTTAAGCGATAATACCCTGTA
The DNA here is from genome assembly GCA_009784975.1 of Treponema sp. Classification (GTDB taxonomy): domain Bacteria; phylum Spirochaetota; class Spirochaetia; order Treponematales; family Breznakiellaceae; genus WQXQ01. Next base: position 20,054 of record WQXG01000040.1, on the reverse strand, counting down.
CTTTTGCCCTTCTCCCATTTACGGTTACGGGTTAGATCGGCTTTTATCCCGCCTTGAAAACACAACCTCCGCGGTACTCTGCATAGAAGCCGATCCGGAATTATATGAACTTTCTGTAAAAAGTATCGCGCAAAATAAAAAATTGCTTTTAACAAATATATGTGACAAATCTGAACTTGTTTCTTTGGTTTTTAATAAATGGGGCACAAGGGTATTTAAACGTATAGAAACAATCCGTTTCTCAGGGGGCTGGCAATTATTCCCAAAAGTTTATGATGATCTTTGCGATACGCTTCGCAGGGAATTATCTGTAGACTGGAGCAATGCCCTTACTTTGATAAAACTCGGGCGGCTTTATATCCGTAACGCTTTTCGCAATTTAACATCCGGTTTTCCTTCTGTTTCAAATCTGTCTTTTGGTTCAAGTCCCGTCCTTGTGCTTGGCGCGGGTCCTTCAATGGATAAAACACTGGATGCTCTTAAAAACAAATTTACAGACCGTTCTTTTAAAATTATCTGTGTCGATACCTGCCTTGGCGCGTTAAGGGAAAGAAACATAACGCCCGATCTTGTTGTAATCCTGGAAAGCCAGCACTGGAATATCCGCGGTTTTTTCGGCTGCCAGGGATGGACAGTACCGGCTGCCTTTGATCTTTCCGCTCTTCCTTTATCTGCGTCTATTCTTAAAGGACAGCATTATCTTTTTTTTACTCCATGGACTCATCTTAATATTTTTAAAAGATTAAAAGACTCAAAGCTTCTTCCCGCAGAGATTCCTCCTCTTGGCTCTGTCGGCATCACCGCTGTAGAACTTGCACGCAGGCTTACAAGCGGAAAAATTATCTGCGCCGGCCTTGATTTTTCCTTTACCCATGATATGTACCATGCCAAAAGCACACCGGGGCACCGCAGCCAGTTGTTTTTAAATACCCGCCTTAAAGGAGTGCTAAACAATACAGCTTATGCCTCTTCTTCCGGCGCTGCCGTATCCAAAAATGGAGACAACGTTCTTACAAACCCCATCATGAAAAATTACCGTAATCTCTTTGAGCAGGAATTCGCCGCCGACGAAAGAATATTCGATATCGAGGGAACAGGACTCCCGCTGGGAGTGAAGACACTTTCTCTGGAAGAAGTTGCGCAAGTTTGCGAAGAGATCTCGCAGAGGCGCGGAGACGCAGAGGACGCAGAGGGAAGAAAAGAGGGAGAAGAGGGAGAAGATTGCGAGGAGATCTCGCAGAGGCGCGGAGACGCGGAGGACGCAGAGAGAAGAGGGGAGGAGGGAGAAGATTGCGAGGAGATCTCGCAGAGGCGCAGAGACGCAGAGGACGCAGAGGGAAGAGGGGAGGAGGAAAGAGAAGAGGAAGAAAAAGAAAAAGATAGAAGAGAAGAGGGAATCACTTCTTTCTCTTCTTCTACTCCTTCCTCCTCTTCCTCCGCGTCCTCTGCGCCCCTGCGCCCCCGCGAGAGTTCATCCCAATCTCCTTCATCCCAACCCTCTTCCTCCTCTTCCTCCGCGTCCTCTTTCAAACCTTCGGTTTGCAGTCCGCGCCTCCGCGAGAGCTCTTCGCACCCCTCTTCCTCTTCCCCCCTTTCCTCCTCTTCCTCCGCGTCCTCCTTCAAACCTACGGTTTGCGGCCTGCGCCTCCGCGAGAGTTCCTCCCAACCCTCTTCCCCCTCTTCCTCCGTGTCCTCCTTCAAACCTACGGTTTGCGGTCCGTGCCTCCGTGAGAGCTCTTCGCAAACTTTTTTCCAAGGTGAATTAAAACGTCTGCAAGAATTAAGGGGGATTCTAGCGGGGGAATTGGGTTTTGACAAAGAGCGGCTTAAAACTCTCATTAGCGAATGTGATTATCTTTGGGCGCATTTTCCGGATAGACCCGATTTTGAAGATGTTTCGTTTTTAAAACGTATCCGCGCGGAGATTGATCCGATGCTTTCCCTTATTCATCGCGCGATTTAAGCACCGCAAGGAATGCGCTCTGGGGCAGTTCCACATCTCCTACCATTTTCATGCGCTTTTTGCCTTCTTTTTGCTTTTCCAGAAGTTTGCGTTTACGCGTGATGTCTCCGCCGTAACACTTTGCAAGTACGTCTTTGCGCAGAGCGTTGACCGTTTCGCGGGCGATAATGTGGCTGCCGATTGAACCCTGTATCGGGATTTTAAATTGCTGGCGCGGGATTTCATCGCGAAGACGTTCGCAGACTTTCCGGGCGCGGTCATAGGCATTGCCTTTAAAAACAAGCTGGGAAAGCGCGTCAACAGGTTTTCCGTTAAGCAGAATGTCCAGTTTTGCAAGTTCTGTCGGTTTGTATTCGGATATGTCATAATCAAATGACGCATAGCCGCGGCTTAGGCTTTTTAAACGATCGTAAAAATCAAATAAAACTTCGGAAAGCGGCATGTCGTATACAAGTTCAACGCGTTTTTCGTCAAGATAGGTCATGTTGGTTTGTACGCCGCGTTTTTCCATGCAAAGAGTCATTACATTTCCAAGATAATCTGTAGGAGTTATAATTGCGGCGCGGATATACGGTTCCTGCGCGCCTTCGATGCGTCCTTCGTCCGGGTATTCCATGGGGTTATCTATGAAAAGTTCTTCGCCGCCCCTTATGCGCACTTTGTATTTTACAGAAGGAGCTGTAAAAATTACCGATTGATCGAATTCACGTTCAAGGCGTTCCTGAATAACTTCCAGATGCAAAAGCCCCAAGAATCCGCAGCGGAAACCAAATCCCAAAGCGGCAGAAGAATCTTTTTCAAAGATAAGACTTGCATCGTTTAGTTTTAATTTGTCCATGCTTGTGCGTAATTCTTCATAGTCGTTGGAGTCTACAGGATAAATCGATGAGAATACAACCGGCTTTACTTCGCGAAAACCCGGCAGGGCAATAGCGCATGGGTTATCCGCGCCCGTTACCGTGTCGCCGACACGAACATCGCTTACCGTTTTGATCCCTGCAATTATATAACCAACGTCCCCCGCGGAAAGCTCGTTTGTTTCAACAAGCGCTAGTTTAAAAATACCGACAGTTTCAACTTCGTAAACAGAACTGTTGGACATAAAGGAAATTTTCATCCCCTTTTTTATTTTTCCGTCAAAAAGACGAAGATGCACTACAACGCCGCGGTAGGCGTCGTAGTGGCAGTCAAAAATCAGCGCGCGCAAAGGAGAGGCGGGGTCTCCTGTGGGAGCCGGTATCTGGTTTATTATTGCTTCAAAAAGTTCGTCTATGCCGATACCCTGCCTCGCGGAAACCGCAATGGCAGTATCTGAATCAAGACCTAAGTCTTTATCAATCTGTTTTTTTACCCGCGGTATATCGGCTGCCTGCATATCTATTTTATTGATAACCGGCACAATTTCCAGGTTATGTTCAAGAGCTAGGTACATATTGGATAATGTCTGCGCCTGAACTCCCTGGGTAGCGTCTACCAAAAGCAGAGCGCCTTCGCAGGAGTTTATCGCGCGGCTTACTTCGTAACTAAAATCAACGTGTCCTGGTGTGTCAACAAGATTAAGGGTATATTCCTTATAGGGGATGGTAACCGCCTGGCTCTTTATTGTGATACCCCGTTCCCTTTCAATGTCCATATTGTCAAGTATCTGGTCTTTAAAATTACGGTCATCTACGATTTTGGTTTTCTGAATGAGCCTGTCCGCAAGGGTAGATTTGCCGTGATCAATATGCGCGATAATGCAAAAATTACGTATGTTTTTTATATGTGCCATCTACCACACTATAGCGGGAATAAAGGGTTTGTACAAGGGAATAGAAAAAATGTTTTCATTATGATATTATTTGCAAGACCTCTCGCGGAGGCGCTGACTGCAAACCGAAGGTTTGAAAGAGGACGCGGAGGAAGAGAAGAAAGGGAGAGTTTATGATTAAGCTGTATAGTTCTGGTGTTTATTTGTTGAATGGGAAGGAGATTGCCGCGGATGATGGGTCTGCGAGTGTTAGTGTCTCCAAAGAGCAGGCTAAAAAGGGGACGATTTCCAGCGGTATTATTTCGGCTCATAACCAAAGCGGCGATGAGCGTAATCTGATGTTAAAGTTCGATTCTCTTACTTCCCATGACATTACCTATGTGGGAATAATTCAGACAGCGCGCGCCAGCGGAATGGAAAAATTCCCCGTTCCCTATGTGCTTACAAATTGCCACAACAGTCTTTGCGCGGTCGGCGGCACTATAAATCAGGATGATCATGTGTTTGCTTTATCTGCCGCGCGAAAATACGGCGGTGTGTATGTGCCGCCGCATATAGCGGTTATTCACAGTTACAACCGTGAAATGATGGCAGGCTGCGGCAAAATGATACTTGGCTCTGACAGCCATACCCGTTACGGGGCGCTTGGTACAATGGCAGTCGGTGAAGGCGGCGGAGAACTCGCTAAACAGCTTGTTGGCAGAACTTACGATATGCCGAATCCCCATGTTGTTGGTGTTTATCTTGAAGGCGAAATCGCGAATGGCGTAGGTCCTCAGGATGTCGCCCTTGCGATTATCGGGGCAACTTTTAACAATGGTTATGTTAAAAATAAGGTGATGGAATTTGTTGGTCCCGGCATTGCCGGTTTATCTGTTGATTTCCGTAACGGTATCGATGTTATGACAACAGAAACCGCCTGCTGGTCTTCTATCTGGGTAACAGATGATAAAGTTAAAACATATTTAACTCAGCGGGGCAGGGGAGGCGATTACAGGGAGCTAAAACCGGCCGATGCCGCGTACTACGACAGTTTTATAAAAATTGATTTATCAAAGATAGAACCGTGTATCGCGCTTCCTTTTCATCCAAGCAATGTATACACGATAAAAGAATTGCAGGCGAATGCCAAGGATATTTTGGCAAAGACAGAAGAAGAAAATAAAAAAACAGGTTTGAACTTAAACCTTGGATTAAAATACCGAAACGGTAAAATCTGGGCAGAGCAGGCGGTAATTGCGGGCTGCGCGGGCGGAATATTCGAAAATATCATGGCGGCAGCGGATATCATGAAAGGAAAAAATATCGGAAGCGGCAATTTTACAATGAGCATATACCCCGAAAGCCAGCCGACATTTCTTGAACTTGTAAAAAACGGCGCCGCGGAAACTTTCATGAAAGCCGGTGTTCTTGTGCGGGAAGCTTTCTGCGGTCCGTGTTTTGGAGCAGGGGATACGCCTGCCAACAATGAACTTTCCATCCGCCATGTTACGCGCAATTTTATGAACCGCGAAGGTTCAAAGCCGAACGAAGGTCAGATAGCGTCTGTCGCGCTTATGGACGCGCGTTCCATTGCAGCCTCTGCTGTTAATGGCGGGCAAATTACATCCGCTTTGGATATGGATGTTAAATACGGCAAATATAATTTTTTCTTTGACAAAAGCATATATGACAATCGTGTGTACGATGGTACGGGCAAACCGAGTGCGGATACGGAATTGACATTTGGACCCAATATCAAAGACTGGCCTAAAATGCCCGCTCTTCCTGAAAACCTCTTGTTAAAAATAGTAAGTTTCATTACAGATCCTGTTACCACCACAGATGAGCTTATTCCGTCCGGGGAAACATCTTCGTACCGTTCAAATCCGCTAAAATTAGCCGAGTTTACGCTTAGCAGAAAAGACCCCGGCTACGTGCAGCGCGCGAAAGACGTAATGAAAATGACCAGTGAAGATATAAAACCTTTAATTAATAAATTCGCTGCCCGCTGTACACTGCCCGCTGTCCGCTACAGCTGCGGCAGCGCGATTTATGCGCGTAAACCGGGCGATGGTTCCGCGAGGGAACAGGCGGCTTCCTGCCAGCGCGTACTCGGAGCATCCGCAAACTTTGCGCTTGAGTATGCTACAAAGCGGTATCGTTCCAATCTTATTAACTGGGGTATTCTGCCGTTTATAATTACAGATGAAAGCGCGTTTTCTCTTGGCAGCTATATTTTCTTTCCGCAAATTAAAAAAGCTGTTATGGAAAAAACTGAAACTATTACAGGTTATGTATTGGGAGATACGGTAACGGAGATAAAAGCGACTTTGGGCGAACTTACAGATTCAGAGAGGCAGATATTGATAGACGGCTGTCTTATTAATTATTACGCGCAGGAGAAATAATGCTGGATTTAATCATAATCGGCGCGGGGCCTGCAGGGCTTGCAGCCGCTCAATACGGCGCTAGGGCTAATTTAAAAGTTCTTGTTATAGAGCAGCTTTCCGCGGGAGGGCAGGCTTTAGTTATTGATGTGCTGGAAAATTACCCGGGAGATGTCTCTCCCAGATCCGGCTATGAGTTTGCCATGGATATGCAGAAACAGGCAGAAGCGTTCGGCGCGTCTTTTTTGTTTAGTCCTGTTTTATCTGTAAAAAAAGAAAATAACCGTTTTATTGTTGAAATGCCGGATGGCTCCAAAGAAGCCTGTGCCCTGATCATTGCAACCGGCGCAAAGCCAAAGCTTCTTGGCATACCCGGAGAAAGCGAGTTTAGCGGAAGGGGAGTTTCCTACTGCGCAACCTGCGACGGTAATTTTTTTAAAGGTAAAAAAATATTTGTAGTAGGCGGAGGGGATGCCGCCTGCGATGAAGCGCGCTATCTTTCAAATCTTTCTCCCAATGTAATTCTTGTTCACAGAAGAGACAGTCTGCGCGCGCAGAAAGCATTAGCCAAAAGAACTCTTGAAAACCCGAATATACAGGTGCGTTTTAACAAAACAATAAAGGAAATTAAAGGAGATCAAAAGGTAAAATCGGTTGTTTTATCTGATACAATTACAGGCGAAATTAACGAAGAGGCAGCGGACGCTGTTTTTATCTTCGCGGGAACTGTTCCTCAATCCGCATTGGTACTATCTTTAAATGCGGCTCTTGATGAAGAAGGATATATCATTACCGACAATAAAATGTCTACAAACATAAAAGGTTTATATGCCGCAGGCGATGTCCGCGCGGAAGCCTTCCGTCAGGTAATAACAGCCGCCGCCGACGGCGCAACAGCCGCCCACAATGCAGCAAAATATATCGATGAAAAATAATTTTATTGGGATGGACTCACGCAGAGACGCAGAGGCGCAGAGGACGCGGAGGAAGAGGGGAAGAAGGAGAAGAATTCAAGCTACTGCTCTTCATCCTCTGCGTCCTCCGCGATCTCTGCGATCTCCTTCAAACCTTCGGTTTGCGGTCCGCGAGAGTCTTTTGCTAATCTTCTTCGCAATGATTTTATTATCCGCTCCGGTGTTTTCTCTTAGTTTTAATGATGATGTTTCTCCCGGGCAGTTGGCTTTTGAGATTGAAAATGCCATGACTGATGAGCAGGCGCTTGCGCAGTTGTTTATGCTCGGCTGGGTAGGGGAAGATCCTTCGCCTTTAATTATGCAGTGGATACGCCAAAGAAATATCGGCGGGGTTAAAATATTCGGGTGGAACACTTCCAATACACTGCGTCTTGCAAGGTCTGTAGGAGAATTGCAGTCGGCAAGTTTAGACGGCGCTTTTAAGATTCCGCTCTTTGTCGCAACAGATCAGGAAGGCGGCTGGATACGCCATGTTAAAGGGGCGACAAGTGAAACACCGGGAAATATGGCAATAGGAGCATCCGGCTATCCCCGCGACGCGTATCTTTCCGGTTACTACATTGGCAGAGAGCTAGCCCTTCTTGGCATCAATATGAATTTTGCTCCTACAGTAGATCTTTTTACAAACCGCAATTCTGTTTTGATAGGACCAAGAGCTTTTGGAAGCGATCCTGTAATGGCAGGAATTATGGGCAGCGCTTTCGCAAGGGGTCAATTGGCGGCAGGTGTTATCCCAACAGCAAAACATTATCCGGGTCATGGAGATACTGAGCTTGATTCACACGGAATACTTCCCAGGATCCAAATAACTTACGACACGCTTTGGGAAAGGGAATTAATTCCGTACAGGATGCTTGTATCAGAAGGGATTCCTGCCATAATGAGCGGGCATCTTTCCTTTCCGTTAACAGAAGGCGGATTAACACCGGCTTCCCTGTCTTCATGGTTTTTACGTGATGTGCTAAGAAACAGAATGGGCTTTAAGGGAATAGTTATAACAGACGATTTAATGATGATAGGCGCCACTTCTTATTTACGGTTGCTCTCGCGCACAGCAAAACAAGCTATCATTGCGGGCAACGATATTATTATGTTTTCCAATACTCCGTTTCTTAATGACGCTATATGGACATACCTTTTGGAATCAATGAGAACAGAAAATGATTTCCGCCGGATTGTAAGAGATTCAGCGCGCAGGATACTTGAAACAAAATTGACATATCTTAGAGGTGATAAAAAAGTTCCCTATATTCCAGATATCGCGAAAGCTCAAGCTGGAATTCCAGACCCGCAAGGCGCGTCTTTTTTCCTTGAGCTTGCTGCAAGAAGCGTAACAATCGTAAAGCCGGATAATCCTTCCCTTAGCTTTCCTCTTACAACAGAAAAAGCAGGCCGTGTCCTTTTGGCTGGCAGATACGCGGATTTTTTCAATTACGGCAGACTTGCGTACCCAAATGCGTCAACGTTCCGCTTTTCTGCGAATACGCAGCCTGCAAACATAATTGAAGCATCCCGCCATGCGGACACAATAATATTCTGTCTATCCGACAACATCGATTTACGTCTTTTGCGTAATCTGCAGAATTTAAACAAGCAAATTTATGTGCTTTCTATTTTAAGCCCTGTTCACATTGAAAGCGTCCCCTGGGTAACAGGAGCGGTTGCAGTGTACAGTTACGCAGCGGAATCATTTGCGGCGGCTTTTTCCGTGATGATCGGCAAAATTCCGGCTCTGGGAATCCTGCCCTATGAATGGTGAGTGGCAAAGAATAAAAAACAACAGCAGGGATATAATTCCTGTTTTGGAAATACTCGCAGGTTTGGAAGATGATTATGTAAGCGCTTGTTCAAGATTCGAGCCCGCAAAATATCCTGCATGGGCATTAAAGGGAAAAAACGATGAAATCCATGCGTTAATTGTAAATTCCAGGAGCACGATAATACCTGTTTTCCGCGATTTAAAAGAAATACCTTTTCCTAAATTTTTGGGCGGTTATTTTCTGTTAAAAAAAATATATTCTGTTCAGGGGTTAAAAGAAGAAGTTATAATTCTTGAAAAAATAATGAGCCGGTTGGGAAAGATCGTTTCTGATATATTCGACTATGATTTGATGGAGATTAATAGTGGGCAGTGGGCAGTGGATAGTGGGCAGAATGGAGCAGGCAGCCGGCACTGTCCGCTACCTTCCGTTATACTCAGGAAACCGCAGCTTGTAGATATGGACGCTTTAGCGCCTTTACAGGCGGCTTATGAAAAGGAGGAAGTCCTGGGCAGAGGCTCTGTTTTCAGCCCGGCTGCCAGCAGGATAAATCTTTCCAATATTGTCGCGAACGGCAAAATCCTGGCAGCGGAAATAAACGGCAAAATTGTAGGGAAAATCAATGTAAATGGCATATCTTATACTAAATATCAGGTAGGGGGTGTCTATGTTCACCCTGATTTCCGCGGAAAGGGCATAGGGCGCTATATGGCATCTGCTTTTATATCATCACTTTTAAGCGAGGGTAAAGGGATAACCCTTTTTGTTAAAAAGACCAATATTGCGGCAAAAAAGCTGTATGCCTCCATTGGCTTTAAGGTAAGGGGAGACTACCGGATAACATATTATTAAAAGCCGATTTTTTACCGATAATCTATCAGCTGCCTTGCAAATTTTACAAATTTTCATTAGAATTCAGGATAACATGATCGAAAAGTTGTTCAAAAAAGCATTGTTTTTAACAGTTTTCCTTTCCCTGGCAATATCCTCATTTGCCGGCGAGCTGCCTAACAGGCGGGTTTTCATTGAAGGGACGGCAAGCAGGCAGGATCATTTAGAGTTCTTTTACAGCAATTTCCGGGCAGAAGCATTCGGTATAGGTTACAGTGTAGCCGCAAACAGAAGGGATGCCGGTTATATTTTCAGGTTTAATGTCCAGCCCAATCCGGCAAATACAAATGAATTTGTCATTAAAATAAGCCTTATTAGAAATTCCGATAATTTTGAGATTTTAACCTTTGATTTTTTCTTTTCCAGTCTTTTTGAAATGTACGAATATAACCAATTTTTGTTTTTCAGAGCCGTAAGCGTAATTCCTCCTCTTTCCGAAAGCGATTTGGTTGTAGTTCAGGAAGTTCAGGAAGTAGTTGTCCAGGAAGTGCGTGTTGTACAAACCACATCTCAGATAGATAACCGCTGGAAAAACAAATGGCTTTATTTCAGGGCATCTTTTGATTATCCCATTACATTTTACGTACTGCAAAGCGAAGGTTTGTATAATGGGATAGCGGTTTATGACGGTCTTTTCGAAAGCCCTGACCGTTTTTCTCCCATAGATCATAAAATTTTAGCCATGCCCGGTGCGACTGTAGGAATGGAGTTTCAGTTTTTCAATTTTATGAGTCTGGAATTGAATGTACAGGCGAGCATGGGAGATACAAGAAGCAATACTTTTATAAATCTGGCGGCGGGAGCCGAATTAAAGTTCCCTCTTAAGTTTTTTCAAAATGTAGTTTTAACGCCTTATGCGGCATTTACATATCCGCTTCTTGTTTCTGATGTTTTCCGCGATTTTCCTATTTATTCAGTTGGCGGCGGCATTCAGATTGGAATTAGGGGCGGTAAGAGCGGTTCCTTTTTTATTGATATTAGCGGAATGTACAGTTTAACCGAAGCCGCGATGCATAATCCGTTCGGGGAATTATACAGAAAACCGGAAGTAATTCACTATAAGCGCTTTGTAGTAGGACTTGGAATAGGATATAAAATAGGCGTCTTTAACCGTCCTTCAAGAGAACCTTACAACCCGGACAGCGACCCTGATAATCATTTCTTTAGTTTCTGATTTAATCGCGAAAGAATTTTTACCACGAACCACGAAGACATTTTACCACGAACCAAACGAACCTGCATCTTCGATGCAGCACGAACGGTTTAAAAAAAAAGCCTGCCCGGTGACCGGACAGGCTTTTGCTTTTTCAGTAATTAGGTGTTACGGAGATGGAGTAGGATCAAGTTCGATTATGAAACTTATGTTGTAGTCTTTTCCGTCAATTCTAAGTAAAACTTCGAATTCGTGTATCAAGTTTCCGGTTTCCGGATTAATGATGCTATCATCAATTTCAAGGTAATCAAGGTCAGTTCCAACTGTTATCCAAGCAGTACCATTAAAATAACTCCATGTAGATGCTGTCCAGAGAGTATCTAGAGGTGTTGCGCTTTCATCAAGCAAATCAACTCTGATACCACCGGCATCAAGTTCATCCAGGTGAATGATTGTAGTACCCAAATCTAAAGTAATAAGTTCGCCCAAGTTCGCAAGATCAAATTCAAGTGTAACTGTTACAGGCGGGAGATCTGACCATCTTGCATACAGAATAGTGGTGTTGTAAACTCTGTCGCCTCCGACTCCAAAAGTCCATTCATTGCCGCCGGTTGCCGCATCCCACCAGCCGTCGAAGATTTTGCCGGAATTGGCAGGTACAGGCTGTGCTGTTATAGTAGTATTCCAGTTAATCTCAAGTATATTATTGGTAAGCAATGCTCCTGTATTAGCTCCGCCGTTAGGATTAAATGTAACATCAAAATTGTTTTGTACAAGAGCAGGAAGGGTTGGCGCGTAAGATGATGTCATTCCCGCGTAAATATGAAGAATTTCTGTTAATGTCCTGGTCTGATGCCTTGCTTTTGCAAGAGTTACCGTTACACGGTAATAACCGGATATAAGCGTTGCAGAACCTTCAAAACCTATGGGTTCTGGCGGGTCATCTCCCTCAACTGCCAATAAGTTGTTTTGAATGGTAGGGATAGCTTGTGAGCCGCCGCCATGGTTTGCGATAGTAATTGTGGCGGTGGTGTATTCTTCAAGCTGTGTAAGGTTGAATGTCCAGGCAAAAGTTCCGTTACCGGCATTATCAATTTCTTTAAGGGTGATATCGGCAGTTCCGGTTGTGGTTACGGTTACGCCGGTAGCTTCTCCTGTTGCCGCAAGCACATTGTTAATAAAAGCTTCTACAATGACTGTGTATTCACCGGCTTCCAGATTTATTGTTCCTATACCAGATGATGCGATAAAAGTAACAACTTCTTCATCATAGTCGTCCACGATTGCATCGCCGTTTTCCTCATCAAGGACTGTTACTTTGAACTCATCGAACATTTCAAGGCCGCCTGTCGGCATAATTGTACGTCCGCCGCCGCCAAGGTTAATTATAAGAATTCCCTTGTTGGAATTGTTTTGGTTGTTCAGAGATAACCCGGACGGATCAATGATATCCAAACAACCTGTTACCAGTAATGCTGTAATCAGCACCACTACCGCTGCTGCAGCATAACTGCCGCATTTTTTTGTTTTCATTCTTGTCTCCTTCATTATTTTTTTGTTCTTAATACTCTTATTCGACGACCACCGCAAAACTTGCGGAATAAGGTCTGCCGTTTTCTTTCAATACTGCTTCCACAGTAAAAAGATGCCTTCCAATTGCCAAATAATTTATATGTCCTTTTTGCCGCGGATCCCCGCCTTCTGTTGTATTGGCAAATACTTCTTTTAAATCAAGTGTACCTCCTGTTTCAATTTCATAATTACTATATAACCATCTGATTGAATCATATTCGGATGGATCGTTAATTGTTATTTCAGGCAGTGATATAACATTGCCGTCAAAGAGAGCTGCCTGAGTTATCGATACTTCTTGCGGATTAAAATTGTGTAATCCGTCTGTTAACAGTAATGTTAATATTATTCGTGAACCTTCGGAGGGAGGAGCTTCGTGAATCAATATTCTTAAAACGCTGAGTTTTTTTTCGCCGTCTTCATCTGTTCCGTAAAAAAGATAGTCTGTAAGAGTATTTGCTCCCCGCAGCCTTGTTTTAGTGTTATGCGGAGCCGCTTCGCAGCTAATCTCCACAGACGCTGCGGTCGGAGAAACGCTGTATCTTAGAGTATTGGTCAAGGTGCCAAAAGAATCATAAACAGATGCTATATCAAGATAATAATTTCTCACCTGCGCTTCAAGGATTAATCCGTTATTGGTTGATGTGACAGACTGGGGAACAGTAACTGAAAGCTGCGACTGGGAACAGTCGTATAAGGGCAGGGTTTTTATAACAGGTTCCGCCGCCCATATCGTGTAAGTATAAGTATTGTTAAGGTTGGGAATGATTCTGTCTTTTACCCTGCCGATATCTGCAAATATTTGCGAAATCACGCCATCTGCTGTAATATATCCGGTTTGTCCGCTAATTTGAACACCGTCTTCGTTCTTTGCTTCAATTCTGTAATATTTGCTTTCGATAAGCCCGAAGATTCTGGTGTTTTCTGCCAACAAGTTATCGCCGGTATTGTCTATCAGGTTTACCCTGTTTCTTTCGATATAGTCCTTTACATCATCATCATCCAGAAAATCATCCAGATCTACCGGCTCTATACAGCCTGCCAGTATCGCGGTGAGAAAAATAGTGTAAAATACGTTTTTGAGGGTAAATTTCCTCATATTATATTTATAATAATACATTTGCAGGAATTTTTCAATAGGGGTACGACAAGGTCGCCGGCGACCTTGACCCCTTTTTGTCTGTGATATAGAGTAAAACAATGGCTTACATTAAGACTCTTTTTGACCGTAATTTTCTGGAATATGCGTCCTATGTTATTAAGGATAGGGCAATCCCCGACCTGGAGGACGGCTTAAAACCCGTTCAAAGGCGTATTCTTCATTCGCTTTTTGAGATGGACGACGGGAAATTCCATAAAGTTGCCAATGTTACCGGGCACTGTATGAAATATCACCCCCACGGCGAAGCCTCGATTAACCCTGCCCTTGTGGTGCTTGCAAATAAGGAATTGTTTATCGACAGACAGGGGAATTTCGGCAACCTTTTTACGGGGGATAACGCTTCCGCTCCCCGCTACATCGAATGCCGTGTTACACCTCTTGCAAAGGATATTTTTTACAACCCAAAGCTGACAACCTGGGCTTCCTCATACGACGGGCGCAACAGGGAACCTGTGCTTTTCCCCGCGAAAATCCCCGTAGTAATTGTTCTGGGTGTGGAAGGGATCGCGGTCGGTATGTCCACCAAGATTCTGCCCCACAATGTAATAGAGGTGCTTGAAGCGGAAATTGCCTGCCTTACCGGGAAAAAGTTTGAGATTTACCCGGATTTCCCGACAGGCGGTTATGTTGATGTTTCAAATTATGAGGGAGGCAACGGCAAAGTTCTGGTTCGCGCCAAACTTGATACTTCCGACCCAAAGCGTATTCTTATTACGGAACTTCCTTTCGGCTCTACAACCGAAAGTATCATTAGCAGCATTGAAACCGCAGCAAGGGCAGGCAGAATCAAGATACAGGGTATCAATGATTTTACAACCGACAAGGTAGAAATAGAAATTAAACTTGCAAGAGGCGTTTACGCTCAGGAAACAATCGACGCGCTTTTTGCGTTTACAGAATGCGAACAGTCAATTTCGATCAATCTGCTTGTAATAAAAAAAGGTCTTCCTACAGTAATGACCGTAAACGAAGTTATCAAGTATCATGCTAAACAACTTGTAAAAATTTTAACAAGCGAACTTGAACTTGAAAAAAAGGAACTTTTAAATAAACTGCATCTTCGCACTCTGGAAAGAATATTTATAGAAGAGAGAATCTACAAAGGCATCGAGAAAATGAAAACGGCAAAAGGCGTTTCTGATGCTGTTGTCGCGGGTTTTAAACCCTTCCTAAAGGAAATAGGCACAAGAGGCGTATCCGCCGATGATGTTGAACATCTTTTAAAAATCCCCATCCGCAGAATTTCGTTATACGACATCAATAAAGCCCGTGACGAAATGGATCAGATTAATGCGCGTATCAAAGAAATTAATGCGCACCTTAAAAACATTGTCGCGTACTCGGTTTCGTATCTAAAGGGAATTATCGCCAAAATTAAGGCAAACGAAGAAATCGCCGGCGGAAAAAGAAAAACAATTGTAGGCACCTTTGACAAAGTTATCGCGAAAGAAGTTGTAAAGCGCGATGTTGATCTTAAATACGACGCAAAAACAGGCTATCTTGGAACAAATGTTTCCGGCTCCAAAATCGCGGAAGTATCTCCTTTTGACAGAATACTTGCCGTGCGCAAAAACGGTATGTACACGGTTATGGAACTTCCAGAAAAAGCGTTTGTAGGAGCAGAGGCATGGTGGATAGGAGTAGCCGACAAGGATGCTCTCGCGAAAACAATATTTTCTATTATCTATAAAGATAAAGAAGACGGCTTGCCCTACATTAAACGTTTTATTATCGAAGGCTGGATAATGAACAAAGATTATTTTCCGATTCCCGACGGCGCTGCAATTTTACACATAGACACAAGAACGAAATTTTCTTTTACCGTAAAATATAAGCCTAAACCGCGGCTTAAAGTTCTTTCGGAAGATTTTAAAGCGCAGGATTATAATGTTCGCGGCATTAAAGCCGGAGGTTTGCGGCTTTCTAACAAGGAAGCAGAAAAGGTAAATGTAAAATGAAAGATGAAAAGGATGAGTCTCGCAAAGACATAGTATTTGATGAAAAGTTCGGAATATCTGTCGAAGAACAAAAAGAAATATTGTCTCAAATAAACGGGATCTCCGAAAAAAACAGGCAAAAACTTTCCCAAGCCATAACACCCGGCGCAAAAAAAGGATTTGTCTTTCCCGTAATCGTAAATATTGCCGCTGTAATACTTCTTCTTGCCGGGGTATTATTAATTGTTTTATTCAGCAAAAGAACCGATGCGTTATACAGAACAGGAAATGCTGTTTACAGCATTACAGAACGCGCCCTTATCGAAGAAATCCGCAAAGACACCGCAGAATTAATTGCAGCCAAAGAAAGAGAAATAGAAATAATTGCCCTGCGAATGGAAGAAGTAGATGAAGAGCTTTTAAAATTATACTCCAGCAATGTAAGCCTTACGGCGGTTCAGCTTGCGTCAAGGGAAAATCTTCTTGCGATGCAGGCGGCTTACCGCGGAGAGCTGAATATTTTACAGGAGGAAAGGTCTCAGATTCTGGAAACATCCCGAGCAAGGGAAGCGCGTCTTCGCTCTTTGCTGGAAGAAAGAACAAGGGATCAGATGCTTGTTTCAGGAGAACTTGATTCTGCCAGATCGGAAATGGAAAAATTAACAGCCGAACAGGAAAAAGCATCTGCCATTGAAGCGCATTTTACGGGCGGAATAACTTCTATCGCCTCTTTGGTTCAAAACAGGCAATATGATCAGGCTGCACAGTCAATTATAAATTTGCGTGATTTTATAAACTCCGCCTCTGTTTCCAAAAGAGAATATTATAATCAATCACTTAACTTGATGGAGACGCTCCTTAATGAAGCGCGCAGAAACAGCGGCACGCCCAATCCTTTGGAGCAGCTTGAGCTCCTCGCTAAAATCGCCCAGCTCGAAGATACAATCAGCGAATTGCAAAGAACAATCTCTGCTTCTGCCAGCGGCAGTTCCGGTCAGGCTTCGCGCATCAGCGAACTGGAAACCTCTGCCGCCGGTCTTAGAAACACAATTACATCTCTTGAACAAGCATCGTCGCAAAAAGACGCAGCCATATCAGCGCTTCAGGCAGAAAACGCAAGCCTTACTTCCGCCGCTGCGGAACTGCGCACATCAAACAGCGCGTTTGAACAGGAAATTGCCAATTTACGGAATCAGATATCGATAATCAGGCAGGCTCTGCTGGATAATAATCAATAGAGATTTATTCATAAAAAATTCTACCTGGAGTCTTGAAGTAATCGTGTTTTTATTTCATCTGCAGAGAAACCTTGCGATATTAAATCAAGAACATATTTTTGTTTTTCAGCACTGCCTTCTTCCCTAGCTTCTTCTTTTACAACAGCAATCTCATCTTCTATCCTATATTCACCGTAAAGCATATTAAACACCTCCGAACCATGTTTTCTAAGAAAATCTCTCAATACGTTATTATCTATACAGTATTGTATCGCATTTCTTAAGGATTTTTCAAGCGAAATTTTGCTGTTCCGGTATTCCCATATCTTGCTTATTAGTATACTGTAACTGTCAAGAATTATGCTTTTCATAAGCATTTCAGGATTGTGCCCCTGATTAATATTGTAAACCTGTACAATCAGTTCCAGCGGTAGTTCTTCATTATCAGAAAGTTTCAATCCTTGTACGTCCATGAAAGCATCGGAAAGTCGAAGTTCTTTATGGTCAGGAAATGACTCATTACCATTGTATAAAACGATAAATTCTGGTTTTGGGATTTTAGCAAGATTTTTCTGAAACCGTCTTTCGTATTTTACCGTTTTTTCGAGCAGTCGCAGGGGTAAATTTTCGCTGATAGTGCTCTGATGCTCAATAAGCACTACAAGCCGATTGTCGATAGTAAATGACAAGTCATTAATTTGTCCTCTAACAAGTACATTAGAGAGGGTATTAATGTCGATCTGCACATCCTGCGGGATTGGGACGCCTTCAATAGCCGAGTATAGCTCCCTTATAGCTTCCGGGTTATTGAAGAGGGTGGTGAAAACACTGTCTTTGTGTTTTTTGTTTGGTTTCATAAAGCCTCCTCACAGAGCGATAAAAGAAGCTCTGTGTAAAAAATAGATTTAACTTTGAAAAAAGTTATACATATATATGGCGCGCAGATGCGTGGCGCTTGACCGAGAATCAAAGTTTTTTGAAAATTTTTAAGAATTTTTTCCACGAACCGCACGAACGGGAGGATAATTCACAAATAGGTGTTTTTTTAGTATAATTTTAGGGTATACTGGAAAAAATGGGAGTGGTTTTTCGGATATAAATTGTATGAAGATTTGCTAGGACTCACGCAGAGACGCAGATTTGCTAAGACTCTCGCAGAGGCGCGGAGGCGCAGAGGACGCGGAGGAAGAGGGAAGAGAAGAGAAGAGGGGGAAGAGTTTTGAAGAAATGTTTGCTGTTACTTGCTGCGGTTTTGATTTGTACTTGCAGCACTGTGCCTAAGATGCGGGATGCGCATATAACTTCCGATGTACAAGTGTTTCCGCAGGTGTCGGGAGCTGTTAATTCCGCTGTGTTCAGCCCATGCGAACGTTATGTACTTACGGGGGATTCCAACGGAACTGTCAAAATATGGGAAGCCGAAACAGGCATTCTTGTAAGGTCTTTTTACGGTCATGTAGCATCTGTTATGTCCGTAACATGGAGCCCTGATGGAAAGCTTATCGCTTCCGGTTCACGGGATAATTCAATAAAAATATGGAATGCTGATTTTTCTTCCAGCCCACAAGAGCTTTATACCTTAAAACATGAAGGAAGTGTTTTTTCTGTAGCTTTCTGTCCAAACAGCCGTTTATTGGTTTCCGGCTCTGCTGATGATACTGTCCGTATCTGGGATATATCAAACGGTAAAGAATTAAATATTTTAAAAGGATATAAAGATACAGTATTTTCAGTAACATTCAATCCAAAAGGCGATATAATCGCTTCCGCTTCAAGAGACGGAACTATTATTATCTGGAACATTAGTAGCGAAGAAAGACATACTTTAACCGGGCATGAAGATATGGTTTATTCTGTTTCATGGAGTCCCGACGGAAGCAAATTAGTATCCGCCTCCGATAATAAGACTGTCAGGATATGGGATGCTCGGACAGGTGAAACTATCAGAATTATTGGAAGAGATATTTTTGACAATCAAGTTTTAGACGCTAAATTCAGCCCTGACGGCTCAAAAATATTAACAGCGGGAGGAAATTTAACAGTAGCTACTCCCGGAATTACAATCTGGGATTCTGAAACAGGTTCATTATTATCCCGTTTTTCCAATCATTCCAATACAGTAGTATCAGTTAACTGGGACAAAGAAGGCAAACGTATACTGACTGCTTCCTATGATACGACCGCCGGGATATACAATGCCGAAACCGGCAGACAACTTACAACCTTTACAGAAAACGTCGATCCTCTCAATCAGGCAGCGTTAAGCAAAGATGAAAATTGGCTTGTTTCGGGTTCAATCGGAAAAAAAATAAATATCTGGAACGCCAAAACTGGTATTCTTGAGCATAGTATAGATTTTATCGCTGAAATCTATACTGTAGCTATTCATCCTCACAGCAAAACAATCGCTGTTGGAGGAGCACACAATGATATACATATATTTGACATCTTAAACGGAAATGAAATATGGCCTCTAAGAGGACACAGAAATCCAGTATTCGCTCTCGCTTTCCATCCAGACGGTAAATACCTCGCGTCAGCTTCCGGCGACGGAACAATCCGAATCTGGAATTTAGATACAGGTATTGAAATAGATACGCTCTTTGGACATTTTGATACTGTACAAACGCTTAAATTCAACAAAGACGGCAACATTTTAGTTTCCGGTTCACGGGACGGAACCGCGCGGATCTGGAAAAACACAGGAGAAGGAAGATTTATTTTACAGAATACTCTTAGCGGACACAATGATATAGTGTTTTCAGTTGATATCAGCTCTGACAACAAGAGAATCATATCAGGTTCAAGAGATTATACAGTCCGCTATTGGGACGCAGATACAGGCCGGCAAATTGCCGTACTTGGAAACGACATTTTTTTAAATCAAATTTGGTCTGTTATATTTAGTAACGATAAATACATTTTAGCGGGTTCCAACAGTCAAAGAATATTCAAATGGGAAGTCTCTGAAGACGATTCAGTTAAATTAATTTCAAGAAAAGAAAACCTCTTAGGCGTACCAATGTCCCTCTCCCCTACCCCCTGCGGCAAACGATTACTCGCCGGTCTCAGCGACGGCACTGCCCGTCTCTTCAACATCGATGATCTCAGCGAAATTGCGTGTTTTGCTTATTTTTCCGGCGAAGACAGAATGGCAACCGCTAAAGGCGCAGTTCTTTCCGCAGAAGCAACACAGGCTATTTCTCAAATTGACGGCGACTGGCTCACCATTACTCATGACGGGTTCTACCGCGGCTCTCCAAGAGCAGATAGATTTATTAACGTCTTAATTAACAATTATGATCT